>CAYWOW010000249.1:0-4458 GCA_964459005.1 uncultured Acetobacteraceae bacterium | reverse complement strand
CCGGACGCGATTTCCTGGGCTGCGAGGCCGCCATCATGGGCGGCGCCATGTCCTGGGTCAGCGAGCGCAACCTCACCGCCGCCATCAGCAATGCCGGCGGGTTCGGCGTGCTGGCCTGTGGCTCCATGGGCCCCGACCTGCTGGCACCCGAGATCGCCGCCACCCAGGCGCTGACCCGGCGTCCGTTCGGCGTCAACCTGATCACCATGCACCCGCAGATCGACGACCTCATCGCGGTGTGTATCGCCGCCGGGGTCAGCCATGTGGTGCTGGCCGGCGGCATCCCCTCGGGCAGTGCGGTGCGCGCGGTGAAGGACAGCGGGGCGAAGCTGATCTGCTTCGCGCCGGCGCTGGTGTTGGCGAAACGGCTGGTGCGGTCGGGCGCGGACGCGCTGGTGATCGAGGGCAGCGAGGCCGGCGGCCATACCGGCCCGGTGTCGCTGACCGTGCTGGCGCAGGAAATCCTGCCGCACGTGCGCACGGTGCCGGTGTTCGTCGCCGGCGGGCTCGGCCGCGGCGAGGCGGTGCTGGCCTACCTCGAAATGGGCGCCGCCGGCGCGCAGCTCGGCACCCGCTTCGCTGCCGCGGTGGAAAGCATCGCCCATCCCCGCTTCAAGCAGGCATTTGTCCGTGCCTCGGCCCGCGATGCGGTGCTGTCCGTGCAGCTCGATCCGCGTTTCCCGGTGATCCCGGTGCGCGGGCTGGCCAATGAGGGAACCAAGCGGTTCCTGGAGTTCCAGGCCGAGACGCTGCGGCGCTTCCAATCGGGCGAGCTGACGAAGGAGGCCGCCCAACTCGCCATCGAGCACTTCTGGGCCGGCGCGTTGCGTCGCGCGGTGATCGACGGCGACATCGAACAGGGCAGCGTGATGGCCGGGCAGTCGGTCGGGCTGGTCACCTCGATCCAGCCGGTGGCCGAAATCATCGCCGAAATCGTCGAGCAGGCGATGGTGGCGCTGATGGCCCGCCACATGATCGCCACGCGCGGCTGATACGTCGGCGGCGATGTCCACGCCGCGACACCTGCTTGCCCGTCTGCGCAGCCTGATGGCCCGCGGCCCCGCGCCGCTGCCGGAGATCGCGCGCCTGGTCGCCAGCGAACTGGTGGCGGAGGTGTGCTCGATCTACGCCATGAAGTCCGGCGACTGGCTCGAGCTGGCCGCCACCGAAGGGCTGCGACCCGAAGCGGTCGGCCACACCAGGCTGCGGGTGGGCGAGGGCATCGTCGGCCTGGTGGCGGCGACGGCGCACCCCATGAACCTGCCGGATGCGCAGAACCATCCGGACTTCGCCTACCGGCCGGAAACCGGTGAGGAGCCGTATGCCTCCCTGCTGGCGGTGCCGGTGCGCCGGGCCGGCCGGACGCTCGGCGTGCTGGTGGTGCAGAACCGGGCAACCCGCCGCTACGACCCCGATGAGGTCGAGGCGCTGGAAACGGTGGCGATGCTGCTGGTCGAGCCGCTGGCCGCCGCCGGCGCCTCCGAAGCCGCCGAGGAAGACCTGGGCGCCACCCTGTCGCGACGCTTCAGCGGGACGGTGCTGGTGGCGGGGCTGACCATCGGCCCGGCCGTGCTGGCCGCGGCGCACGCGCCGCGGCGCCTGCTGGCCGACGATCCGGCGGCCGAACTGGCGCGGCTGGCGCGCGCCGTGGACACCATGCGCCGCGGCCTCGATGAGATGATCACCGACCGCCTGCCGGGCGACGGCAATACCAGCCCGGAGGCACGCGAAATCCTGGAGGCGTACCGCCTGGTTGCCACCGACCCGGGCTGGCTGCGCCGCGTTGGCGAGGCGATCCACGGCGGACTGTCGGCCGAGGCCGCGGTACACCGCGTCGCCGGCGAACTGCGCGACCACATGCGGCGCATCGTCGACCCCTATCTGCGCGAGCGGCTGGCCGACCTGGAAGACATGGCCGGGCGGCTGCTGGTGGCGCTGGATGGCGGCGGCGAACCCGATCCGGTGCCGGAAGGCGCCATCCTGCTGGCCCGCCGCCTCGGCCCGGCCGAACTGCTCCACTGGCACGGCCGCGGCGTCGCCGGCGTGGTGGTGGAGGAGGCGAGCCCGGCCGGCCACGCCGCCATCCTGGCCCGCGCGCTGGGCATCCCGGCGATCGGTGGCGCGCGCGGCATCCTCGAGGCCGCCGAGTCGGGCGACGAGGTGATCCTCGACGCCGAGGAGGCCCAGCGCAGCGGACCCGCGGCCCAGGTGATCCTGCGTCCCGAACCCGACGTGACGGCGGCCTACCAGCACGCCTTGCAGGTCCTCAACGAACGACGCGCCGGCTGGGCGGCCTTGCGCGGCCGGCCTTCGGTGACGCGCGACGGCACCGCGGTGCGGCTGATGCTGAATGTCGGCCTGGCGTTGGAACTGGCCCAGATGGAGGCCACCGGCGCCGCCGGCATCGGCCTGTTCCGCACCGAAATCGCCATGCTGGCGCGCGGCACCATCGCCGACGTGGCCGAGCAGACCGCGGTGTATGCGCGCGTGCTGGACGAGGCGGCCGGGCGGCCGGTGCTGTTCCGCACGCTCGACCTGGGCGGCGACAAGCTGCTGCCGGGCAGTCCGCCGCCGGAGGAGGAGAACCCGGCGATGGGCTGGCGCAGCCTGCGCATCGGGCTCGACCGCCCGGCCCTGCTGCGCCGCCAGTTGCGCGCGCTGCTGCTGGCCGCCGCGGGTCGCCCGTTGTCGGTCATGTTCCCGATGGTGGCGACGGTGGGCGAATTCTGCACCGCCCGCGCCTTGCTGCTCGCCGAGGCCGAGCGCGTGCGCCCGGCGCCGGCGACGCTGCAAATCGGCAGCATGCTGGAAGTGCCGGCACTGATGTGGCAGTTGCCCGAGCTGCTGGGCGTGGCCGACTTCATTTCGGTCGGCACCAACGACCTGCTGCAATTCGTGTATGCCGCCGACCGTGGCAGCGCCGCGCTCGCCGGGCGCTACGATGTGCTGTCGCCCGCCATGTTGTCGCTGATCGCCGACCTCGCGGCCCGAGCGGAGGCGGCGGGCGTGCCGTTGTCGGTGTGCGGCGAGGCGGCGTCGCACCCGCTGGAGGCGATCACGCTGGTGGGTCTCGGGGTGTCGACTCTGTCGATGCCCGCCTCGGGCATCCTGCCGGTGAAGGCGGCGCTGGCGGCGGTGGACATGCCCGCTTTCCGTGCCTTGCTGGCGGCGGTGCGGCGCACCGGCGCGGCCGAGGCCAGCCTGCGCAAGCCGATCGCGGCGTGGGCGCGCGAACACGACGTGCCGGTGTGACGCGCCGGACGTAACGTCGGCAGTGCCCGCCAGGGCTCCGAAATGCCTCTCGTGTGGCATTCCGGTATCGTATCGTCTGCCGGGATGGCGGCGCGGCCCGGGAAAATCTTGAATTTACCGGCGGATTCTCGAAAATCCCGAGATGCGACATGGAACGTTCGCACTTTCCGGGGAGATTTCTCCACCCTCGCGGTTGGCAAGCAGGTCGCATCGGTCTAGAAGCTTCGGGGGACGGGAGACGGGCGCCTCTCGTCGAGTTTTTTGTTCCAACCCACAACATCTGAGCTTGGGATCAAGCCGCCGTGCTGCAGGATCGCAGGTCCGAATTGATGCAGGGGAAGCCCTGATGGTGGTCGCTGAGGATCTGCCCGAGCAGACTGTGGCGGAGCGTCGGAATTCGGTGCGTCTGTTTTCCATTGGTGATGATTTGCGCATCGCGCGCGAGCGTCTGGGGTGGGACCAGGGGACGATCGCGGCGCATCTGTGCATCCGGCCGAGCATCCTGTCCGCCATCGAGGAAGGCCGCTTCGCCGACATGCCGCCCGGGGCCTACATGGTCGGCTTCCTGCGCAGCTATGCCCGCGCGCTTGGCCTCGATGCCGACGAAGCGGCACGGCGCTTCCGCGCCGAGGCGGCCGAACTGACCCGCAAGCCGGAGTTGATTTTTCCCGCGCCGATGGCCGAGCACGGCGTGCCGGTCGGGGCGGTGGTGCTGCTGGGCGCCGTCCTGGCGATCGGTGCCTATGTCGGCTGGTACCGGCTGTCGAGCAGCCGGCCCGGCGAGGAGCCGGTGCGAGAGGTGCCGCAGCGCCTGGCCGACATGGTGCAGCCGCCGGCGGCCCCGCTGCCCAAATCCGCCGCCGCGCCGAACGTCGCGGCCGAGGCGCCGCTGCCGGTAATGCCGGCCTCCGTGCCGCCGAGTTCGGCCGCTGCCGCCATCCCGGCCACCGGCGTGTTCGGTCCGCCGCTGGCGACGACGCCGGTGTCGCCCGGCGCCGGGCTGCCGCCGCTGCCGGAAGGCACCCGGATCGTCCTGCGCGCGAAGGCCGATGCCTGGTTGCAGGTGCGCGACCGCCAGGGTCCGGTGCTGCTGAACCGCGTGCTGCGCGCCGGCGAGACCTGGCCGGTGCCGCCGGGCAAGCAGCCCGGCCAGTTGCTGCTGACCACCGGCAACGCCGGCGGCACCGAGGTGCTGGTCGACGGCCA
>CAYWOW010000248.1:0-4474 GCA_964459005.1 uncultured Acetobacteraceae bacterium | reverse complement strand
GAACCTGCGCGGGCGGATCGTCACCACGATCGACCTGCGCCGCCGGCTGGGCCTGCCGGACGCCGCCCCGGGTACCCCGCGAATGTCGGTGGTAGCTGAGCAGGGCAGCGAACTTTATGCCCTGCTGGTTGACCAAGTCAGCGAGGTGCTGAGCCTGCCGGCCAACACCTTCGAACACAATCCCCCCACGCTGCCGCCGGAATGGGCGGCGCACAGCCTGGGCGTCCACCGGCTGGCCGACCGGCTGATGGTGGTGCTGGACATCGCCCGGGTACTGGCGCTCGCGCCGGAGGGTTGAGCCGATGCACGCGCGGACCTGCCTGGTGGTGGATGACAGCCGCGTGGTGCGCAAGGTCGCGCGACGCATCCTGGAGGGCAGCGGCTTCGCCGTGCGCGAGGCGGCGGACGGCAGCGAGGCACTGGCATTCTGCCGCGTCGAGCTGCCGGGCTGCGTGCTGCTGGACTGGAACATGCCGGTGATGAACGGCATCGAGTTCCTCAAGGCGTTGCGCCATGAGTTCGGCCCCAACCCGCCGGTGGTGTTCTGCACCACCGAGACCGAGATGAAGTACGTCGAACAGGCCATCGAGTTCGGGGCGCAGGAATTCATCATGAAGCCGTTCGACGCGGACATCCTGCTCGGCAAGTTCGGCCAGGCCGGTCTGTTGTGATCATCCCGTTCGCCGCCGGCGCAGCAACGGCGTTGCCGGCCGACGTCGCGCGGGTGCTGCTGTGCGACGATTCCGCGGTGATCCGCAGCGCCATGAGCCGCCTGCTCGAGAGCGATCCCTCGGTGCGGGTGACGACCCGGGTGGCAAACGGCCAGCAGGCGCTGGACGCAGTGCGGCGCGAGCGCTTCGACGTCGCCGTGCTCGACATCGAGATGCCGGTGATGGACGGCATGACGGCGCTGCCGCTGCTGCTGCGCGCCGACCCGGGCCTGCGCGTGGTGATGGCCAGCACGCTGACCACGCGCGGCGCCGACATCGCCCTGCAGGCGTTGCGCCTGGGCGCCGCCGACTACGTGCCCAAGCCCTCGGCCGCCGCCATCGCCGACGACAGTTTTCGCCGCGAGTTGCTGGCCAAGGTGAAGGGCCTGGCACGGCTGCGCCGGCGCGACTCCGCGCCCGCGGCGGCGAACCGTCCGCCGATCGCAGCCGCTCGCCCGGCCGGACGCGAAACGCCGTCGCTGCTGGCCGTGGGCAGCTCGACCGGGGGACCACAGGCGCTGTTCACCCTGGTGCAGGGCCTGGGCAAAGCGGTGCCGGTGCCGGTGGTGATCACCCAGCACATGCCCGCCACCTTCACCCCGATCCTGGCCGAGCACCTGACGCGGTTGGGCGCCCTGCCCTGCGCCGAGGCGCGCGATGGCGAGGCGTTGCAGAGCGGGCGCATCCACCTCGCTCCGGGCGACCGGCATTTGCTGGTGGAGGGCCGGGCGGGCGTGTTGCGGGCGAGGCTGTCGGAAGGTCCGGCGGAAAATTTCTGCCGGCCCTCGGTCGATCCCATGTTGCGCACTGCCGCCGCGTCCTGCGGCGGGCGGGTGCTGGTGGTGATGCTGACCGGCATGGGCCATGACGGCCGCGACGGCACCCGCGCGGTGGTCGAAGCCGGCGGAACGGCGCTGGCACAGGACGAGGCGACCAGCGTGGTGTGGGGCATGCCGGGCGCCATTGCACTGGCCGGACTGTGCCATCGCGTACTGCCGCTGCCCGCGCTCGCCCCCGGCGTGCTCGGCCTGCTGCGGGCCGGCGCGCCACGGCCGTCCGCCCGGCCTGCCGGCGTGGAACCGGGCCCATGACCCCGGAAAGCTTCGAGCTGTTCGCCACCGTGCTGCATGCCGGCTCGGGCCTGGCGATCGGCCCGGACAAGACGTACCTGCTGGAGACCCGGCTGGCGCCGCTGGTCAGGCGCGAGGGCCTGTCCGGGCTGGATGCCCTTGCGACGCGGCTGCGCAGCCGCGTGCAATCGCCGCTGGCGCGCGAGTTCGTCGAGGCGATGACCACCAACGAAAGCTTCTTCTTCCGCGACGACAAGCCATTCACGCACCTGCGCAGGCAGGCGCTGCCGCGACTGCACGCCACCCGCCCGGCCGGCGCGCGACTGCGCCTGTGGTCGGCGGCGGCCAGCACCGGGCAGGAAGCGTATTCGCTCGCCATGGTGGTGGCCGAGGGCCGCATGGCCCTGGGGAACCGCAACGTGGAAATCCTCGGCACCGACATCGCGCGGGAGCCGCTCGCCCGCGCGCGCACCGGCTCGTACACCCAGTTCGAGATCCAGCGCGGCCTGCCGATGCAGATGCTGGTGAAGTATTTCCGCAAGGAGGGCACCCAGTGGCAGTTGGCCGAGGGCATCCGCACCATGGTCGGCTTCCGCGAGTGGAACCTGCTGGGGGACTTGCGTCCGCTCGGCCAGTTCGACGTGGTGTTCTGCCGCAACGTGCTGATTTACTTCGACCAGGGCACCAAGGCGCGGGTGCTGGAGGGGATCTCGCGCCAGCTTGCGCCGGATGGGCTGCTGTACCTGGGCGGGGCGGAGACGGTGCTGGGCATCACCGACCGACTTGTGCCTTCGGGGTCGGACTACGGCGTGTATGAACTGGCGCCGACCCGGACGGCAGTGCGCGAGAGGGCGTCGGCGTAGGACCCGGGCCATCGCCCCGGCGGCGTTCGGGCGTTCGACACCAGTGCTGGCGCCGCGGGCATGACCGAAAGGTCATCCGAACCGCGCTTGATCTCGCGGGGCGGGCCGGGCAGGGTCTGCGGCGTCAGGAGGGACCCTCGATGCTTGCCCGAACCGGCCTCGACGCCCAGGAAGCGCTGGTGTGCACCATGGTGCTGGTGGCCGCCACCGGCGGCGGCATTTCCGATCGCGAGATCGGGGTCATGTCCGGCCTGGTGCAGACGCTTCCGGCGTTCCGTGACTTCTCGACCGAACGCTTGCAGGCGGCGACCGATGCCGCGGTCGGCTTGCTGGACGAGGACGACGGGTTGGCGCATGCGGCCAAGCTGATTCGCGCCGCGCTCGAGCCGCGGCTGCGTGAGACCGCTTACGCGCTGGCCTGCGAGGTGGTGGCGGCGGACGGACTGGCGCAGCAGGACTGCCTGCGCATGCTGGAGTTCATCCGCCAGGAGCTGCATCTGGACACGCTCATTACCGCCGCGATCGAGCGCGGCGCACGGGCACGGCACCAGCAGATCTAAAGGATTTCCGCCCGAGTTGCGCGCCAGGCGGCCGACGCATCACGTATCGAGACAGTCCATCTCGATATCGGTCTTATGCAGCATGCCCAAACGTTCCGGAAGCCGTCACGATGGCCCCCGTCCCGCTTTCGCACCCTCGGAGGGATCAGGCGATCTTAAGGTTCGTTGCGGCGGCTTTGCCACGCTCCATGGCGACGTCATAGCTGACTTTCTGGCCCTCGTTGAGGCCACGAAGGCCGGCTGCCTGGACCGCCGTAATATGCACGAACACGTCCTTGCCGCCATCCTGAGGCATGATGAAGCCGTAGCCTTTGGTGGTGTTAAACCACTTGACAGTGCCGATAGCCATAGCTGCGTCGTACTCCGCTGCAAGCGCCGCGCAACAGCACGCGGCACGGACAACCGGGCTTTTTGGATGTCTTGAAGGCACCCGATGGGTCGGAGGCGCAGCAAGGCTAGCCAAAATGCGATTGCGTACGCAGTATGACCCGAAAAAGGTAGCGGAGTCAATGGTCACGGTGGTTTTAGGGCTGTGACCGATACCATGTAAAGCCTGAACCGGGCCCCGACTAAGGTGAAGCGCGCAGGTCGGGGTTACCGGAACCGTGAGGCTCGAACGAAAGCGGGCGGAGCCAGTCGCCCGGCTCCGCCCCCGTTCAGTGTCGCAAGGCAGCCTCGCGGCAGACCGGACTTAGAAGTCCATGTCGCCCATGCCGCCCATGCCGCCCATGCCGCCGCCCGGCGCACCACCGGCCGCGCCCTTCTTCTCCGGCCGCTCGGCGATCATCGCCTCGGTGGTCACCAGCAGGCCGGCGACCGATGCCGCATGCTGCAGCGCCACCCGCACGACCTTGGTCGGGTCGATGATGCCGGCCTTCACCAGGTCCTTGAACTCGCCGCTCTGCGCATCGAAGCCCCAGTTGTAGTCGTCGCGGTCGAGCACCTTGCCGGAAATGACCGCACCGTCCTCGCCGGCGTTCTCGGCGATCTGGCGCAGCGGCGTCATCGCCGCCTTGCGCACGATCTCGATGCCGAAGCGCTGGTCGTCGTTGTCGGCCTTCAGCTTGGCCAGCACCAGGCTGGCGCGGGCCAGGGCGACACCGCCGCCCGGCACGATGCCTTCCTCGACCGCTGCCCGGGTCGCATGCATCGCGTCGTCGACGCGGTCCTTGCGGTCCTTCACCTCGACCTCGGTGGCGCCGCCGACGCGGATCACCGCCACGCCGCCGGCCAGCTTGGCCAGCCGCTCCTGCAGCTTCTCGCGGTCGTAG
>CAYWOW010000247.1:0-4486 GCA_964459005.1 uncultured Acetobacteraceae bacterium | reverse complement strand
CTGTCGCGCCGCGACCTGGTGGCGCAGCGCCGCGCCAGCGACGGCCTGGTGCGCGGCACGTTCTCCATCCGCTCGCCGGTGCGGCCGAACCCGATCGGCACCTCAATCGCCGAACTGGTCGGCATCGAGGGCGGGATGGTGCTGGTGCGCGGGCTCGACTGCCTGGACGGCACGCCGCTGCTCGACCTCAAGCCGGATCGCAAGCCGGTCGCGCCGCCGCCCTGAACGTCCTATTCCACTATCTGGTATCGTGTCTTCTTATAATACGTGTCGGAGCCGCTATTTCTATTTGACACCGTGAACGCGCGTGGTTTATCCCACCCGCGTCCCACGAGGACCACGGGAGACCCGATCATGCGTGCAGCCCCGGCCCCGACCAGCCGCCACACCGTCCGAATGCGGACGGGGCGCTGTTGTCGCGCCGGCACCTGACCCGCTCCGCTTTTCCCCATCCCTCACGAGACAGAAGGCACCGCCGGCCCGGCGCCGCGGTGAACGGTTTTCCATGCTCCAGTCCCATGTCATCGACATCGACGGCGTGTTCGTCGGCGCCGCGGTGCGCCTGCACGACAGCTACCGTTTCGTCGCCACCGACCTGCGGCTCGACGAGATCGACGGCAGCCTCTGGCCATCGCTGGAAGCGGTGCGCCGGGTCGCGCGCAGCCGCCTTTCAGCCGGCCGCTATCCGGCGCAGGCGTTGCGGGAGGGCTGAGTCGCCGTCAGACCCGGCCGGCCAGCGCGGCCAACACCACCGCCATCCGGTCGCCCAAACCGCGTGGGCCGGCCGGCGCGGCAGGGCGGCGCAGGTCGCGCCGGGCGAAAGCGCCCACCAGCCCGGCCGCGAGCACCGCGCGCGGCAATTTTCCCGCGCCGCGGCGCAACCGCTCCCGCCCCCAGCCCGCCAGCTCCGCCAGCAGCGGACGCAGGGCCGGCGCGTCCGGCCTGGCGATCACGTCGTGCACGGTCAGCCCGTGGGTGGCCAGGGCATCCTCGGGCAGCAGGCAGCGGCCCCGGCGCGCCAGGACCGCCACGCTGCGCAACTGGCCGGCCACGCCATAAACGGTGCCGAGATCGGACAGGCGGGACAACAACGCCGGCCCGGCCCCGAGCGCCCGTCCCGCCGCCACCGCCAGCGTCCCGGCCGTGCCCTCCACATAGGCTTGCCACGCCGAACCCGTCGGAACCGACGGCGCCACCTCGGCCTCGCGCGCGGCGATCATCGCCAACAGGTCGGGCGCGTGCAGCACGCCCGCATCCAGCGCCGCGCCGAGCGGGCCGGCCACCTCGTGGTTCCGGCGCGCGCCCTCGACCACCTCGCGCCACCAGTGCAGCCGGATCAGCGCCAGCGCGGGCTCGCTGGTCACTTCGCGGGCCCGGGCCAGCTCGTGGTTGAAGGCATACAGCACCAGCAACGCGTCCCGCCGCTCAGCGGGCGCGAACAGGGCGGTGAAGAACCGGTCGGGATCGTGCCGCCGCACGAACCCGAGCAGGGCATCGTCGCTCATGCCTCGGTCTGCCCGCGATCGCCGGGTCGCGCAAGCTTGTTGCCGCGCCGGGTTGACGCCGTTTGCGCCCGCCCATAGCTAGCGGGGGCGTCATTGCGGCGCCGGTCGTTGCCGCCGCGTCAAGCCAGCACAAACATTCCGGAGAACAGCGCCATGGCTTTCGAACTTCCCTCGCTCCCCTATTCGCACAACGCGCTCGCCGCGCGCGGCATGTGCCAGGAGACGCTGGAACTGCACCACGGCAAGCACCACCAGGCCTACGTGACCGCGCTCAACGGCTTCGTCGAGAAGAACGCCGCCCTGCAGGGCAAGTCGCTCGAGGAAATCATCCTGTTCGCGAACGGCAAGGCCGACCTCGCGCCGGTGTTCAACAACGCCGGCCAGCACTGGAACCACAGCCTGGCCTGGCTGAGCATGTCAGCCACCGGCGGCGGCGTCCCCGGCCGGCTGGAAAAGAAGCTGACCGAGGACTTCGGCTCGGTGGCGGCGTTCAAGGACGCCTTCAAGGCCGCCGCGATCAGCCAGTTCGGCTCGGGCTGGGCCTGGCTGGTGCTCGCCGACGGCAAGCTCAAGATCACCAAGACCGCCAACGCCTCCACCCCGCTCGCCACCGGCGAGGGCAAGGCTTTGATCGTGCTCGACGTCTGGGAGCACGGCTACTACCTCGACTTCCGCAACCGCCGCCCGGACTACGCGCAGAACTGGCTGGACAAGCTGGCCAACTACGAGTTCGCCGCCGCCCAGTTGGGCTGACCTGCGCCAGGGGCCCCGGCGTTCGGGGCCCCCGTTGCGCTTGGCTTAGCCGTCCTTGCGGCCGAACAGGCCCTTCAGCATGGCGCCGAGCCCGCCCGCCACTCCGCCCGCCGGGGCACTGCGCACCGGTCTGGCGTCATTGGCGGGCTGCGGTTGAATCACCGCGCTGATGGTCTCGCGCACCACGGTCACCCGCACATTCGGCGCGATCTCCACCTCGATCTCGCGGTCTTCGGGGCTCTTGGGCGGCTTGGTGACCACCGCGAGCAGGCCGCCGCCGGTCACCACCTTGTCGCCGCGCTTCAGCGCCGCGAGCGACGCCTTCATCTGCTTCTGCTTCTGCTGCTGGGGGCGGATCAGCAAGAAGTAGAACACGGCGAAGATCAGGACGAGCGGCAGGAACTGCGTCATGGAGCCAAAGGCGCTGCTGGCGTCCTGGGCGTAGGCGGGAGAGATGAGCATTTGGGGTACCGGGTTGCTATGAGTGGGATCGGACCATAGTTTCCGCCTCCCGAACGTCAAGTTTCCCGAAAGTTCCCGCCCCGATGGACCAACGCCTGCTGGACGCCGCCACCCGCATCGCCGAAGCCCTGGAGCGCCTCGCCCCGCCGCCGCCGCCGCGTCCGGACCTCGCCGCCGCCGAGGGTTTCGTCTGGCACCCCGCCGTGCCGCCCGCCGCCGAAGGCCAGTTGATGCCGGTGGAGCGCATCTCGCGCGTCGACATCGCCCTGCTGAAAGGCATCGAGCGGCAGAAGGGCATCCTGCTGGAAAACACGCTGCGCTTCGCCCGCGGCCTGCCCGCCAACAACGCCATGCTGTGGGGCGCGCGCGGCATGGGCAAGTCCTCGCTGGTGAAGGCCGCCCACGCCGCCGCCAACGCCGGGCACCCGGGCAGCCTGGCGCTGATCGAAATCCACCGCGAGGACATCACCGGCCTGCCCGACCTGCTGCGCCTGCTGCGCGGCGAGGCGCGGCGCTGCCTGATCTTCTGCGACGACCTGTCGTTCGAGCGCGAGGACGCCGACTACAAGGCGCTGAAATCGGTGCTCGACGGCGGCATCGAAGGCCGCCCCGAGAACGTGCTGTTCTACGCCACCTCCAACCGCCGCCACCTGATGCCGCGCGACATGATCGAGAACGAACGCTCGACCGCCATCAACCCGTCCGAAGGGACGGAAGAAAAAGTGTCGCTGTCCGACCGCTTCGGCCTGTGGATCGGCTTCCACAACTGCGACCAGGATACTTTCTTCGCCATGGTCGAGGGCTACGCCGAAGCCTACGGCCTCGGCCTGCCACCCGAAAGATTGCACGCCGAAGCCGTCGAATGGTCGGTCACCCGCGGCGGCCGGTCGGGCCGCGTGGCCTGGCAGTTCATCCAGGATATCGCCGGGCGGCTGGGTATAGCCGTGCCGACATAAGGCTCAATCCCCGAACCGTTCCCGCCAGCTTTTCTGCGCGCCCGGCCAGGGCAGCGCGGTCGCCTCGTAGACGCCCCGCGCCACCGCCCGGGCCAGCGCGATCGTCGCGGCCTGGCCGATTTCGGTGAGGTCGTAATCGCTCTCCAGCGGCCGCGCCCCGGTGGCGGCGGCGAACACGGTGTCGCCGTCCATCGGCGCGTGGGCCGGCAGGATCGCCCGGGCCAGGCCGTCATTGGCCATGATGGCCAGCCGCTTGGCCTGCGGCTTGGTCAGCGCGGCGTCGGTCGCCACCAGGGCGATGGTGGTGCTGGTGCCCGGGCCGCCCTTCAGCCGCGGGGTCAGCGCGTCCGCCGGCATGTCCTTGGGCCAGCCGCGTCCGCCGAATTCCGCCTGCTGCTCGAAGGGGGCCGCCCAGAACCAGGGTCCGTCGCCGATGAGCGGCGATCCCAGCGCGTTCACCGCCACGATGGCGCCCACCGTGTGGCCGGCCCGGGTGACGCCGGAGGCCGAGCCCAGCCCGCCCTTCACCGTCGCGGTCGTGGCGCCGGTTCCGGCGCCCACGCTGCCCAGCCCGAATTCCCCCGGCGCGGCCGCCAGCGCCGCCGCGTAGCCAAGGTCGCGATAGGGCGAGAACCGCCCCCAATCCTTGTTGCCGCCGTTCAGCAGGTCGAAAAGGATGGCGCCGCTGGCCAGCGGCACCAGTGCGCCGCGCAGGTTCAGCCCGCGCCCGGCCTCGCGCAGCGCCGCCTGCACGCCGCCGGCGGCGTCCAGCCCGAACACCGACCCGCCGGACAGCACCACGGCGTCGAT
>CAYWOW010000246.1:0-4501 GCA_964459005.1 uncultured Acetobacteraceae bacterium | reverse complement strand
GTCGCGAAGCCCATCCGGAATCCGACGAAGATGATCGCGATCATGCCGAAGGTCGCGCCGGCGCTGCTCCAAAGCTGCAGGGTGCTGACGGCCGACTGTTCTTTCACGACGGCGCGGGCGGTCCGGCGGGGGGCCTGCAGGACCACGAAAACGATGAGCGCCAGGGCCATGAAGACCGCCGGCAGGAGGCCGGCCACGAACAGGCCGCCGATGGAAACGTTGGCGACGTAGCCGACGATGATGAGGTTGACGCAGGGCGGAATCATTTCCGCCATCACGGCGGAGGCGGCCAGCAGGGCGACGGCATCGGCCGGCGATTGCTTGTTGCGTCGCGCCGCCGGGACGAGCACCGCGCCGATCGCCGCGACGTCGGCCAGCTTGGATCCCGAGACGCCGGAAAAAATCACCATGCTCAGGACGATGACGACGTTCAATCCGCCGCGCACGCCGATGATCAGATGCTGCAACAGATTGACCAGGCGGACGGACATGCCGTTGGCGTCCATCACGAAGCCGGTGAGCATGAAGAACGGCACGGCCAGCAGCACGAAATTGTTGCTGCCGTTGGCGCCCTGCTGCGCGAAGGCCTCGAGTGGGATGGTGCCGGAACAGGTCATGAAGATAATGGCGGCGAAGGCGAGCACATAGCCGATCGGCACGCCAAGCACCAAGGTGATGACGAACGCCACCGCCATCACCGCCATCGGCCCCGGGGTCAGGCCCGGCAGCCAGGTGTCCGATGCCCACCAGACCACAGCGATCGCCGCCACCGGAATCGCCGCCTCGACGATCGCCTTGGCCGAACTGCGCGACAACCGGTCAACGGCGAAGACGGTCATGAACACCCCGCCGATTATCATCGGAACGTCGAAGATGTTCTGCGGCAGGCCGGTGGCGGTGGTCTGATTGAAGGTGTCGGCGGACAGTTCGCAGCCGTGCCAGGTGATGGCCGCGGAAACGATCGTCGTGATGATCCCGACAAAGGCGTCGGCGACCGTGAGCACGCGCGGCGACAGGCGTTCGCGGAAGAACTCGATGCCGATGCTGTTGCCGTGCGCGAGCGCGGTCGCCCCGCCGAAGAAGGCCAGCCCGACCAGCAGGGCCTGCGCCACTTCGGAGGCCCACGGGTACTGCACGTGGAAGATGTAGCGGCAGATCACCGAGTAGCAGACGACGCATATGTTGACGCCCAGTATCAGGCCGGCGCAGCCGTCGGCGAACTTCAACATGGGGCGGGCCAGGCGGCTGATATCGAAGGCTGGCGCCTCAATCGCGCCAGCCCCTGCGGAGTTCGTCAGCATCGCTGCGTTGGCCTCAGACGCGGTATTTGATGGTCTGTTCGATCAGCGGTTTCGCGGCCGGGTTCTTGGCGGAGTAGTCGTCCCAGAGCGGACGGCAACGCACCTCGAACAGCGAGCGGTCGCACGTGGTCACCTGGACCCCTTCGGTCTTCTGCAGTTCCTCGAGCGCGTGGGCTTCGGCGGCCAGGGAGACCTCGCGCTCGTGCACCACCGCGGCCTTGCCGGCGGCAAGGAACCCCGCGCGCAGATTTTCCGGCACGAGGTTGAGGGCCCGGTTGGCCATGATCGGCGCGATCGACTGGAAGGTATGCTGGGTCAGGCAGAGGAATTTGGCGGTCTCGTAGAACTTGGTCGCCAGAATGGTCGGCGAATCGTGCTCGATGCCGTCGACCAGACCGGTCTGCAACGAAATATAGGCCTCGTTGATCGGGATCGGGGTGGGCAGGGCGCCCATCGCGCGCACCGTCTCGATGACCGGCGGCGACGGCAGGGAGCGGACCCGCATGCCCGCCAGGTCGGCGGGAACCTTGACCAGCTTCTTGGTCAGCATGTTGCGCGCGCCGAAGCTGTGCGCCCAGCCGAGCACCGTGACCTGGGACTTCGCGGCCATCGTGGCCTCAAGCGCCTTGCCGACGGTGCCGTCGAGGGTCCGGTCGAAATGGCCGAAGTCCTGGAACATGTAGCCGAGATCGAAGATGCCGATCTCCGGCACGATCGTTGCCCAGATGGCCGTTCCCGTCATCATGATGTCGACGGTGCCGAATTTAAGCTGCGGGATGTAGTCGGCATCGCCGCCGAGCTGGCTGTCGGGGAAAATCTCGATGACGATCTGGTCGCCGCAGTTCTTTTTCAGTTCCTCGGTGAATTTATCGTAGAACACCTTGGCCGGGGAAAGTTTCGGGTCGAGGTTGAACGGGGTGGCCAGCCGCAGCGTGACCGGCGCCGCGCGGGCGCTGCGGCCGAAGCCGGCAACCATTGCGCCGGCGAGCGGAACCGCAGCCGCTGCTTGCAACACGCGACGGCGGGAAACGGCACTCTTTTTCATGTGACCTTCCTCCGGAATTGACACGCAGGGCTGGGCTGGTTTCTGCCGACCCATGAGGAACCTTGGCTCGGGGGTGTCAATAATTTTTTTTGGGATCGGCGGCCAGGCCGGATTCGTTCGCAAACCGGTCGTTCCCATTCGGTGTCGAATTCACGACCGAAGCGGAACGCCCGCTGCCGTGCGGCGGGCTGCCCGGTCAGACCTCGATGCCGGCCGGCGTGCGGCCCGACCCGGTCTTCGGCAGGATCAGGTGCATGACCACCAGTCCGATCAGGTAGAGCGACGAGGCGGTGGCGAACAGGATGTTGTAGTTGCCGTTGGTCGCATCGAGCAGGCGTCCGACCCCCATGGACACGAACATGCCGACGATATAGGCGCAGAACCCGCCGATGCCGACGACCGAACCGATCGTGCCCTGCGGCATGGTATCCGACACGATGGTGTAGACATTGGCCGAATAGCCCTGATGGGCCGAGGCCGCGATGCCGATCAGCAGGACCGCCAGCCAGACGCTGGTGACCTGGGACGCCATGAAGACTGGCAGGACACAAAGGCCGCACACCAGGAAGGCGATCTTGCGGGCCCGCAGGGTCTTGACCCCGCGCTTGATGAGGTGCGACGACAGCCAGCCCCCGCCGACGCTGCCGACATCCGCCATGCAGTAGATGATGACCAGCGGCAGCATGGCCTCGACCAGATTGATGCCGAATTTCTTGGAGAGGAAGCCCGGAACCCAGTTGAGATAGAACCACCACACCGGCGCGCTGAGACAGGTGCCGGCGATATTGGCCCAGGTCCCCCGATAGCCCAGCAGCTTGTGCCACGGGACATGCACCTGCGGAACCACCGGATCGCTGCGGATATAGGCCAGCTCGGCGGCCGACAGTTTCGGATGCTCTTCCGGCTTCCTGTAGATCAGGAGCCAGGCGACCACCCAGATGAAGCCGATGGCGCCGGTCACCAGGAAGGCGACCCGCCAACTCGAGACCAGCAGGATGAGGGGCACGATGATCGGCGCGGCGACCGCGCCGACATTGCTCCCGGCGTTGAAGATGCCGGTGGCCAGGGCGCGTTCCTTGACGGGGAACCATTCCGATATGGTCTTGATGCAGGCCGGGAAGTTGCCGCCTTCGGAGATACCCAGGCCGGCGCGGACGAATTTGAAGCCCAGCACGCTGCTCATGGTCGCGTGCAGGCAGGCGAACAGGCTCCACAGGGCGGCGGAGCCGGCGAAGCCGATCCTGACGCCGATCTTGTCCATGAGGCGGCCGACGCCGACGTACCCGAAGGCATAAAACAGGGAGAAGCTGGCAACGATGTCGCCGAAATCGGTCTCTGTCCAGTGCAAATCTCCCATCAGCGTCGGCTTGAGAAGACCAATAACCTGCCGATCCAGATAATTTATGGTTGTGGCAAAAAACAACATCGCGCAGATTGTCCACCGGTAGTGGCCAATCTTGGCCCCGACGGCGGAAAGAACCTTGACAGCGGATACAGGGACCACACCGATATCACCATTTGGCACTGAAATGTCCTCCTGTACGCGGGATCGGCAGTCCGCACAAAACCCTGCCACCGTCGATCATAGCCCGCGCGAGATCGCCGCCGGCAGGCTCGGAAAACACTCACCCCCCCTGCCGTCTTGCGACCGGGCCGCACCGGCCGGCATGATGGCGCCTTTCGTCCCAAGGACCGTCCCGCATGTCCCTCGCCAACGACCCCACCGCCGCCATCCGCGAGCTCACGGCCGCCATCGCGGCGGAGCTGATCGCCATCCGCCGCGACATCCACGCCCATCCCGAGCTTGCCTTCGAGGAGGTGCGCACCGCCGGCGTGGTTGCCCGCGAACTGGCCCGGCTCGGCATCCCGCACCGCACCGGCATCGCCAAAACCGGCGTGGTCGGCCTGATCGAGGGCGGCCGGCCCGGTCCCGTGCTGGTCATTCGCGGCGACATGGACGCGCTGCCGATCACGGAAAAGACCGGCCTGCCCTGGGCCAGCCGCGTCGACGGGCTGATGCACGCCTGCGGCCACGACATCCACACCACCACGCTGCTCGGCGTCGCCGAGGTGCTGAGCCGGCTGGCCCCGCAGTTGGCCGGCACGGTCAAGCTGGTGTTCCAGCCCGCCGAGGAGACGATCGGCGGCATGCGGG
>CAYWOW010000245.1:0-4505 GCA_964459005.1 uncultured Acetobacteraceae bacterium | reverse complement strand
ACCCGTCCCTGCGCGGCGTGCGCTTCCGCATCGCCGGCCATACCGACGCGGTGGGCTCCGACGCCTTCAACCAGAAGCTGTCGGAAACCCGGGCGCACGCCGTGCTGGCGTATCTGCTCGCGCATTACCAGTTGGCCGCGGCCAATTTCGAAACCGTCGGCTTCGGCAAGAGCCAGCTCTACGACAAGGACAATCCGACCGCCGCGATCAACCGCCGGGTCCAGGTGACCCGCCTGGACGCCGGCGGATGAGCCGGCGCCCGCCCGGATTTTTCTGGCGGGCGTTGCCGTCTGCGCGTTGCTCAGAAGCCTATGATGTGCCGGCCGCTGCTGTCGCGGTGCGTGATGCGCGCCCAGACCAGGACGGCGCCGTTGGCCTGCGTCAGGGTTAACTTATCCGGCGTGACGCTGACCGTCCATTTCTGGTCGGTGCCGTTCAAATTCGGGAACGAACCGTGCACGACATGCAGCACCAGGCCGTGAGTGGCGTCGGAGACCATGTAGCTGCCGAAGTAGGCGAGGCTGCCCTTGCCGCTGGCCTGGTTCTCCGCCGGCGTCGCCCTGCGCTTTTCGTTCGAGGCGAACGGCGCCATGTCGGCGTTGACGATCTGCAACGCGAAAGTGCCGCCGGAGATCATGAGGATGCCGGCGGTGTCGGGGCCAAGGCCGTCATCCTTGGCACCGTCCTGCATCAGCCGCCAACTGCCGGCGAGCTGCTGGTCGAGCGCCGCCGACTGCGCCAGCCCGCCGCCGGCCGAGGCAGCGAGCAATGCCACGCCGCCGATCGCCGCCAGGATGGTTCTGAGAAACCTTGTCATGGTGGACCCCCTTGAAGAATGTCGTTCAACCCTGTGGACCTGCGACGGCTCAGCCCCCGACATTGATCACCGGCGCCAGCGGTGGGTTCGTTTGGGGCACCGCCATTATCGTCATGAACAACGACAGCAGGTGGAAATTCTTCTTCGAGACCGTGTCGTCGCCGGCGATGTAATACCAGCGGCCATTGTAGGAGTACGCAACGTAGGGCTTGTCCGGCGGCAAGATCCCGTCGACCACGATCAGCATGTAGCGCCGCAGCGAGCCCAGCCGCTGGTTCATGCGCAGGTAGCGGTCCTCGAGCAGGTCATGCCTTCGCTCCTCGTAGACGAATCCCCCGTGATAGGTGTCCTCTCCTGCCGCCGGCTCAGGCGTGGCGGAACCCGCGATCCAGTGGGCAACGTCGTTATTCAACCGGCTGAAGGCATCGCTATTCGGGCCACCGGGCGAGGGATTGTCGCAGCCGCCCTTCTGTTTGCGCACCGCGTCCGGGCAGTCGATCGAATCCTCGTCCTCGGGGAGCAGGGTGTAATAGCTCAAGCTGTCCGGATCGTCGTTCCAGGGATGGGTCGCCGGATCACGAATCTGAAGGTAGCGCTCCGGGGTGACGAACTCGATCTTGGGATGGGGCCGCTCGGTCGCCGTCTTGAGGATGCCGAGCGCCGAATACGTCCGCATCAGCGGGGCGCCGCTGATGAGGTTCGTGGTGGCGAATTCCGGACTCTTGTCGCCGCCCGGTCCCATCGCCGGCACGACCCTGAGTTCGATCCGACTGGGCAGGCAGTTGCGCGCGGCGTCGAGTTGATCCCTGGTTCTGGCGCCGATGCCGACGTCCCAATCCTTCAATTGTTCCGGATTGCCGGCGGATAAATTGAGCCTTGCGCAGTTGGCATCGCGCGGCGAGAAGACGGGCTGCGTCCCGGCATAGATCCGCAGCAGGCGCACCCAGAGTTGCAGCACGCGGCGCTCGTCGCCCAGATTGTTGCTGCCGGCATGGGCGGAAAACGGCCGCAGATAGATAATGAGCGAATCATTCGGGCTGGCGGATCCCGATTTGTCCGCCTTCTCCAGGTCCGCCGGCTTCTGCAGTTTGGATTTCGCGGCGGCCAGCTCGAGCGCGCCGATGTTGTCGAGTTCGATGATCGTATTGAACGCGGAGTAGAACTCATCGTAATCGAGCGTCAGATAGGCCGAGGCCAAATCGAGCAAGGTCGCCGCCGGCCAGCCCGAATCGTACAGGAGTCCCAGGGCGTCGATGCTCACCGGCGTCACCAACTGTGCGACCAGCGCCTGGCCCAGCAGTGGCTGGTAGCGGATCGTCGGCGTCTCCGAATACTGCACTGTGCCGTTGGCGGAATAGACCTGGCCCGCGAGCGTGCCGGCGGACGTGCCCTTGCCGGCGGTCGCGCCGATATTGGTGGAGCCGCCGGAGAGCGAACCGCCCACCGAAAGTGTCGCGTCGACCTCGGTCACATCCATGAACAGGGTCGGCTCGTGCTGATAGACGCGGACGATGTTCGACATCGTCTGCTCCATCGCGGTCGATTGCAGGACGCTGTTGTAGCGCTCGCGGCCTTGACCGATGGCGTTGGGTCCGACAAATTGGCAGCCGCCCAGGCTCACAAGAATGGCGGCGATCCCCGTAACGGCGCAGACGCCCAAGCCGCGCATGATGGTTTCCCCATCGGTATAAAGTCACCCAGGCGATGTTAACAGGAACTGGCGGTTTGGCAACATTTCAGCATATCCAGCCGGTCGGCCCGGGATCGCCGCTTGCCAAAATTGCCGGCGTGCGGGCACGGTGCAGATTCGGGTATGGTATCGTTCGACCGCTGGCATCTTGAACAGGGAGGCGACCATGAATCATCCGTGGAGCCTGGGTCTTGGCCTCACCCTCGCCGTGATGGCGCGCCCGGCGCCGGCGCAGACCGACGGCATCGATGATTGCGCCCGGGTGTGGGACTGTTCCGGACCGTAGCACCGCGCCGACAATGCCGCACTCGCCCGGTCCCATCCTGCTTACCGCTTTGCTGGCCGCGCTGTCGGTGATGGCGCCGACGGGCGGCATCGTCAAAGGAGCCACGCCCATGGCCTTCACCTTGAGTTCCCCGGCCTTCGCCGCCGGCGGCGACATCCCCGCACGCTACACGTGTGAGGGCGAGGATATTTCGCCGCCGCTGGCCTGGTCGGCCCCGCCGCAGGGCGCCAAGAGCCTGGCGCTGATCATGGACGACCCCGACGCGCCGGATCCACGGGCACCGACGATGACCTGGACCCATTGGGTGCTCTACAACCTTCCCCCAGCCGCCGGCGCGTTGCCGGAGGACGCGGCCCGGTCCGGC
Source organism: uncultured Acetobacteraceae bacterium (assembly GCA_964459005.1). GTDB lineage: Bacteria > Pseudomonadota > Alphaproteobacteria > Acetobacterales > Acetobacteraceae > Rhodovastum. Next base: position 1,348 of record CAYWOW010000245.1, on the reverse strand, counting down.
TTGCCCGCCGGCGCGCGCCACGGGCTCAACGACTGGCGGCGGCCGGACTATGGGGGGCCATGCCCGCCGATCGGCCGTCATCGCTACTTCCACAAGCTCTATGCGCTCGATGTCGTCCTCCCCGACCTCGGCCGGCAGGGCAAGGCGCAACTCGAGGCGGCGTTCGCGGGGCACGTGCTGGCACAGGCCGAACTGATCGGCGGGTACGCGAAAAAGATGCGCTAGCAGCCCGCCGGCGGATGGCCTTTACTTGTGGATGGCGAAGTATTTGTGGCCCATGTCCCAGAAGCTGTAGAAGGCGTCCCCGGCGATCACGCCAGCGGCGAAGACTTCCATGTCGCTGCGTCGTTGCCCCTCGGTCATGCGGGTCCAGACGAGGCGCAGCACGATGCCGACCAGCACCGCCCAGCCCGCCAGCGGGCCGCCGAGCAGCAGGCCGGTGCCGAACAGGATGCCCATCTGCCGCTTCGGTCCGCCCGCGAGCTGTAGCAGGGCGCCCGGGATGGCCCAGATGGCCAGGTCGCGCGCCACTTCCATCGAGGCACCTGCCTTGATCGAGGCGACGTAGGCGCGATCGATCGGCGCCACCAGATTGTTGGCCATGTAGAACCGGTGGGACAGCAGCACGACCACCCCGGCCACCACGAAGGCGAACATCGCGGCGAACAACTGCTGCTTGCGCCCTTCCAGCTCGAATGCCGGATCGGCGCCGTAGCCGCGCAGCATGAAGCCGGCCTTGAGGTCATAGCCCATGTCGGCGAAGGCCGGGCCGGTGGCGGCGGTGAAGCCGACCAGCAGCGTGAGCGCCACCGGCGGGAAGCCCAGCAGGATGCCGATGCCCAGCGTGACGACCGCGACCCCGAAGGCGGGGAACCAGCCGGCATGCATGGCGGCCAACCCGACGATGATTTCGTGGGCCAGCGCCGCGAAGGCGGCATAGATGAGGAAGCCGATCAGCATACCCACCGACATCGACGTCCACAGTCCGCCAAACGCCGCCAGCAGCATGGCGATGGCGATGTAGGCGACGGTGCCGATGCTGAGCGAACGGCGCACATAGGCGGCACTGTGCTGCGATCCGATACCCGAGGTCTTGGCCTTGTCGTCCTTCATCACCAGGATCACCACCTGGATCAGCGCGACCAGGCCCGCGCCCACCATGAAACCTTGCGGCACATAGGCCTTGGTGATGTCGCCGCCTGGGAAGATCGTGGCGAAGCTGGCGCCGCTGAACATCAGCGTCGAGTAGCTGCGCACCAGAAGACCGACGCCGAACATCGCCAGCGCCCAGACATTGCCGATGAATGCCACGCCGAAGGCCGACATCGGAATGCCGAACGCCGCCTCG
>CAYWOW010000244.1:0-4517 GCA_964459005.1 uncultured Acetobacteraceae bacterium | reverse complement strand
GATACCCACTCCGGCCTGGCGGTCGCGCTGATCTCATTCGCATTCCCGGCGGGCCTGCCCCGCGAGTCGGACATGGTTTTCGATGCACGGTTCCTGCGCAATCCGCACTATGTAGACGCACTGCGGCCCCGTACCGGCAAGGACCCGGCGGTTGGCGCCTATGTCGAGGAGGACCCGGATTACCGGGTGTTTTTCGAGGGCCTCACCGGCCTGCTGGGGTTGGTCTTGCCGCGCTTCGTGCAAGAGGGCAAAAAGTACGCAACCATCGCGGTGGGATGTACGGGCGGTCGTCACCGCTCGGTCCATATCGTCGAACAGCTGGCATCCCATCTGACCCAAACAGGCTGGCGAGTGACCCCGACACACCGTGAACTGCTCCGCGAGGAGGCTTTGCTCGCGCAACCCCAGGCGCCTGACGGGAGCGTGCCGGCGGCGACGCCGCGCCCATCCGTCCAGGCACAGGAGGCCTGACATCTTCCCATGATCGGTCTTGTACTGGTCACTCATGGCCGGCTCGCAGAGGAATTGCGGTCGGCCATGGAACACGTGGTAGGCACCCAGCGGAACGTGGCAACGGTCTGCATCGGCCCCGATGACGACATCGAGGGACGGCGGACCGAAATCCAGCGCTGTATCAACACGGTCGACACCGGCGACGGGGTGGTGCTGCTGACCGACATGTTCGGCGGCACGCCCAGCAACCTCGCCATCTCGCAGATGGACCGCGAGGGCGTCGAGGTGATCGCCGGCGTCAACCTGCCGATGCTGGTCAAGCTGGCCAAGGTCCGCTCCAACCAGCCGCTGGCCGACGCGGTGGACTGCGCCCAGACCGCGGGTCGCAAGTATATCGCCGCCGCCAGCCATGTCCTGCCCAACCCGCACCCGCTGGAAGACCCGGTTTCGCCGGGGAACTGCCTGAACGGCAGCGACACTCCGGTCGCCCTTTCGGCGGCCGTGACGCGCGTGACAGTCCCGGCGGCACCGCCCAAGGATACGACGGGATGAGTGGCGACGGGACCAACGCTTCCGGCGCTCCCGTCCTCACCCGCTGCCTCACCATCCGCAACCGCCGGGGCCTGCATGCGCGGGCAGCGGCCAAATTCGTCTCCCTCGCCGAGCGCTTCGGCGCCGACGTGGAGGTGGTCAAGGACGGCCAGTCCGTCCCGGCGCGCTCCATCATGGGCCTGATGATGCTGGGCGCGGGGCTTGGTGCGTCCATCGAGTTGCGCGTCGAAGGCTGGGACGCCAAGGAAGCGCTTGAGGCACTGACCGATCTCATCGAGTCAGGCTTTGAGGAGCAGGACTGACGCGATGGCCCCTTTGGAAAACGACGCGCTGCGTCCGACCGGCCGGGTGCGTAGCGCGGCGCCAGCGCCGCCCGCCCAGCCCGAGCGCCGGCTGGTCGGCATCCCGGTCTCCGCCGGGATCGCCATCGGCCGCGTGTTCAGTGCCGCCGAGCCGCGGGCCGTGGTGGTGCGCAAGAAGATCGCGGCGGCCGACATCGCCTCACAGACCGCTCGGCTGGACGCCGCCGTGCTGCAATCGCGCAAGCAACTGCTCAAGCTGCGGGCCCGGTTGGGCGTGCTGCCCGAGGACAGCCAGGCCGAGATCGCCCCGCTGCTCGACGCTTACCTGCAGATGGTCGGTCCCTCCCGCCTGCTGCGCGGGACACGCCGGCACATCACCGAAATGCTGGTCAGCGCCGAGACCGCGGTGGTGGACGCCAGCGAGGAAATCGTCGGCGCCATCCTCGCCATGGCCGCCGACGATGACGACCCCGCCGGACGCGAGCGTCATGCCGAGGAGGTGCGCGAGATCGCCCGCCGCCTTGTGCGCAACCTCACCTTCACCCCGTTCCGCAGTTTTGCCGGCATACCGGAAGGCGCGGTGCTGGTCTGCGAGGGGCTGCGCCCGGCCGACGCCGCCCTGCTTGACCCCTCGCGGCTGGCCGGGGTGGCCACCGACGAGGGCGGCGCGGAAGGCCACACCGCCATCATGCTGCGCGCGCTCGGTGTGCCGGCCGTGCTCGGGGTGGCCGGCCTCAGCCATAACGCCCGACCGGGCGATACCGTGGTGGTGGATGGTGCCGCTGGCGTGGTCACCGTCAATCCCGCGCCAGCCACTCTGACGACCGCACGCCGTCGCGTCACCGCGTTTGCCCGCGAGCAGCAGAAACTGGCCAGGTTCCGCCGTCTGCCGGCGGTCACGCTGGACGGCGAGACCGTCGAGTTGCAGGCCAACCTGGAAATCCCGGCCGAGTTGCCGCTGATCGCCCAGGCCGGCGCCGCCGGGATCGGCCTGCTGCGCAGCGAGTTCCTGTTCATGAACCGCGAGACCATGCCCGACGAGCACGCGCAGGTTGAGATCTATCGCACCGTCATCGAGGCGATGGGGGGCGATCCGGTCACCATCCGGGTGCTGGACTGGGGCGGCGAGAAGGACATCGAGGCGCTGCAGAGCGAAGGCGTGGTGCCCGAGGCCGGCGACCAGAATCCGGCGTTCGGCATGCGCGGCATCCGCCTGCTGCTGCGCCGCCCCGAGATATTCGAAATCCAGCTCGCCGCCATCCTGCGCGCCGCCGTGGCCGGTCCGACGCGGGTGCTGCTGCCCATGGTGACCACGGTGGGCGAGGTACGCGCCGCGCGCGAACTGTACAACCGCGTGGCCCACCGCCTGCGCCGCCGCGGCGAGCGGCTGCCCGACCCACTGCCGCCGCTCGGCATCATGATCGAGACGCCGGGGGCCGCGCTGTCGGCCGATGCGCTGGCGCTGGAGGCGGATTTCTTCGCCGTCGGCACCAACGACTTGGCGATGTACGCGCTGGCGGTGAGCCGCAGCGAAAGCGAGGTTGCCGACCTCTACGACCCGTTGCATCCGGCGGTTCTGCGGCTGGTGCAGCTTGCCATCGAGGCGGCGCTCAGGGTGCACATGCCGGTGTCGGTGTGCGGCGAGATCGCGGCCAATCCGCGATTGGTGCCGCTGCTGCTCGGTCTCGGCTTGCGCAGCTTCAGCATGACCGCCTCGGCCGTGCCGCGGGTGAAGCAGGCCGTGCGGGCCGCCACCATCGATGGCTGCGTCCGCTTCGCCCGCCGCGTGATGGAGCAGTCCGATCCGGCGCGCATCCATGCCATGCTGCTGGGCCAGCACGGGGCGGAGTGAACGGCGCGGCTATCTACGCTCGCGGTGCCCGGTGACGTCGTCCGCGGCGTCGCGTGGCATGGTCAGCGAAAGCGGCGCGGCACTGAGCGAAATCAGCGCGACCACAAGAAAACTCAGGCTGAAGTCGATCAGCATCGGCCCGGCATGGCCGTCCAGCGCCATCGTCACGGTGAGCGTGGCGGCGGCGATGGAAACGCCGAGCGTCAGCGACACCTGCTGCAGCGTGCTGTAGAGGCTGGTGGCGGCGCTCATGCGGGCGCGCGGAATTTCGCCGTAGGCCAGCGCGTTGTAGGCGGTGAACTGCAACGAGCGAAAGAAACCGCCGGCGAGCAGCAACAGGTAGATCATGGCCACCGGCCAGGCCGGGCGAAGCGCGCCGCAGAGGCCGAGCAGCACCGCCGCGAGCACGCCGTTGTAGACCAGCGTGTCGCGAAAACCGAATAATTGCAGCGCCTTCACCGACACCGGCTTCATCACCAGCGCGCCCGCCGAGCTGGCGAAGGTGATCAGGCCGCTCTGCACCGGACTGCGGTCGAAGGTGAGTTGCAGCATCATGGGCATCAGGAACGGCAGGGCACCGACGCCGATGCGGAAGACCGTTCCGGAGGTGATCGACACCAGAAAAGTGCGGTAGCGCAGCAGCGTGAAGTCGATCAGCGGAGCCGGATGGGCGCGCGCATGCACGACATAGCCCAGCGAGGCCGCGACCCCGACGCCCAGGGCCGCGAGCGAGACCCCGATGGGCAGGACGCCGCGCCCGCTGGTCTCCAGGCCGAACATCAGACAGGACATGGCGACGGCGGAGACGACGAAGCCGACCCAGTCGAATGGCGTGTCGTTCGGTTCGCGCACGTCGTGGACGAACGCGGTGACCAGGATGATGCCGGCAACCCCGATCGGCACGTTGATGTCGAAGACCCAGCGCCAGGAGAAATAGGTGGTGATGAAGCCGCCGAGCGGCGGTCCCACCACCGGGCCGATCAGCGCCGGCGTCGTCAGCCAGGCCATCGCCGCCACGAGTTCCGATTTCGGCACGTTGCGCAGCAGCAGCAGCCGGCCGACCGGCACCATCATCGCCCCACCCGCACCCTGCAGCACGCGGAACATCACCAGTTGCGGCAGGGTTTGCGCGCCGCCGCACAGCACCGAGGCCAGGGTGAACATGGCGATGGCGATGCGGAAGACATTGCGTGCCCCGAACCGGTCCGCCATCCAGCCGCTGGCCGGGATGAACACCGCGAGGCTGAGCAGGTAGGAGGTCATCGCCACGTTCATGCGGACGGGCTCGACACTGAAGGCGCGCGCCATGGTCGGCAGCGCGGTGGCGATGACGGTGCTGTCCACGTTCTGCATGAACA
>CAYWOW010000243.1:0-4547 GCA_964459005.1 uncultured Acetobacteraceae bacterium | reverse complement strand
GACGACCCGCGGGTGGACGGGGTGAGCTGCTACGTGTCGCGCGCCGAGACCGGCGGGGTGGCGGGGTCGCTGGGGCTGGCCACCGACCCGAACCGCTACTCGATCGCCTGCCGCGCCACCGGCCCGGTCAGCGTGCGCGGCGGCGGCCTGCCGAAAAGCGAAGTGGTGTTCGGCGAGAAGATGAGCCCGTTCTTCAAGGAAGTCCGGGTGACGCGGATGTACGACGCGGACAAGCGGGTGATCGTCTATCTGGTGTGGTCGACAATGAGCGTGGGCACCGGCGGCGCCGCGTTCAACAGCGTGACGGCGGTGCCGCTGGACGCGAAGTGATCAGCGGTCGCTGAACAGCACCCCGGCCTTGGCCTTGTTGTGGCGCGGCACATCGAGAATCTCGATCATCACCGCCTCGGGCGGAACTTTCGCGTGCAGCACCACCGCGGCGGTGATGTCGGCCACCAGGGCACGCTTCTGCTCGATCGTGCGGCCTTCCACCAGGTGGATATAGACTTCCGGCATCTCAGATCTCCTTCGGCTCGGGGTCCAGGCGGGCACCGTCCTGGGCGCGCTCGCGGCGCTCGGTCTCCAGCGCGTCGGTGCGCTTCTCCGCCGCCGTGCGGCCGTGGCGGACGCGGTTGGCCGCCGCCTCGGCTTCGCGGCGGGCCCGTTCCAGGCGCTTGCGGGCCTGCCTGAGGTTGACGATCTCACCCATGATGCCATCCTGAAGGACAGACACGACGTCATGCAAGGGGGACATGCCATGGCAGGCAACATCCGGCTGAAGGCAGCCGACGGGCACCAATTCTCGGCCTACCGGGCCGGCCCCGACGCGGCCAGGCACGGGCTCGTGGTGGTGCAGGAAATTTTCGGCGTGAACAGCCACATGCGCCGGGTGTGCGACGCGTTCGCGGCGTCCGGCTACGCCGTGGTCGCGCCGGCCCTGTTCGACCGCGCCGAGCAGGGGGTCGAACTGGGCTACGGCCCCGACGACATGGCGCGCGGGCGCGGCCTGCGGGCGAAAGTGTCCGACGCCGCGGTGCTGGCCGACATCGAGGCCGCCGCCGGCGCGCTCGGCGAGCGCAGGCTCGGCATCATCGGCTACTGCTGGGGCGGCACGGTGGCGTGGTGGGGCGCCACCCGCAGCAAACGCTTCCGGGCCGCCGTGGGCTGGTACGGCGGCGGCATCGCCGGCACCCGCACGGAGACGCCGAACTGTCCGGTGCAACTGCATTTCGGCGAGAAGGACGCCTCCATCCCGCTCGCCGACGTCGAGTTGATCCGACAGGCCCAGCCGGCGGTGGAGATTTTCGTCTACCCCGGAGCAGGGCACGGCTTCGGCTGCGACGACCGCGCCAGCTACAGCCGCCCCGACGCGGAATTGGCCCGCCAGCGCAGCCTGACCTTCTTCGCCCGCCACCTGGGGGGCTGACTACTCCCGCGTGTAGCGGAAGTCGCAGTGGCTGGCGCCGGCCATCAGGGTCTGCGTGCGGGTCAGCTTCAGCTTCGGGTCGTAGCCCTCGCAGAACGCGGCGTCGCGGTTGCAGGACAGCACCGCGCCGAGTTCGGCCAACCCCATGGCGCGGTACATCTCGGCGTAGCGGCAGCGCGTGACGTTGAAATTGAACGTGGTCGGGGTCGATTCCAGCACTTCCGTCCGCAGCGCGTCCTCGGCGGTCCACAGGTGCTGGATGGCGCGGAAACTGTCGAGGTCGGGCGCCCCGCCGGGGGCGTCCCGGGCCATCCGCGCGGCGCCTTCCCGGGCCATGCGGATGACCGCCGCGCTCAGGATACGCTGCGCCGCCGCCTCGCCCAGCTCGGCCTTCAGGACGTCGTACACGCCGCGGGCGAACTCGGCCTCGATGCGGCGGCGGGTGAGGATGGGGAGGGTCTCGCTCATCGGGGCGCGTCCTTCTCCTTGCCCGCTCAGTCGCGGGAGAACAGCCAGATTGCCAGGATCACCAGGGCGCCGCCGAGATAGATCACCAGGGCGGCGAGGCGCAGGGCGCGGTCGTGGCCGCGCAGCGCGGGGACCACCCTGGGCACGATCAGCAGCGCCACCGCCACCAGGGTGAGGGCCTGCAACTGGCGAAACGTGTCCATCGTCACGACCCCAGCAGGGCGGCCCGCAGGGCGGCCGGGGCGGCGGTGCGCATGGCCTCGGCGACCCCCGGCGTGCGCAGCCGCCGCGACACCGCGGCGAGCGCGCGCAGGTGCTCGGAGTCCGCCGCCGGGCTGAGCAGCAGGAACACCAGATCGACGGGCTGCCCGTCCACCGAGTCGAAGGCGACCGGCCGTTCCAATCGGGCGAAGAAGCCGGACGGCGCGGCCAGCGTGGCGATGCGCGCGTGCGGCACCGCGATGCCGCCGCCGGTGCCGGTCGAGCCGAGCGCCTCGCGGGAGGCCAGCCCCGCGGCGATGTCGGCCGGCGGCAGGGCAAGCGCTTCGCCCGCCGCCCGCGCGAGCGCGGTCAGCAGCGAGGCCTTGTCGGCCGCGCGCAGGCGGTCGAGGACGTGGGCCGGCGGGATCAGTTCGTCGAGCGTCATGGCGGCGTCTCTTGCTCGGCGAGGCGGTAACCCACGCCGGTCTCGGTGAGGATGTGGCGGGGCCGCTCGGGGTCGGCCTCGATCTTCTGACGGATCTGACGCACATACACCCGAAGTTGCTGCACGTCGCCCCCGGCGCCCCACAGGCGGCCAAGAATGAATCGGTGGGTCAGCACGCGGCCGGCATGGGCGACCAGCAAGACCAGGATATCCCATTCGCGCGGCGACAGCTTCACCTCCGCGCCGGCTACCCGAACGTAGCGGCGCACCAGGTCGACTTCCAGGTCGCCGCTGGTAAACACCGGCACGGCGCCTTCCCGGGCCAGCCGGTGGCGCAGCGCGGCGCGCAGCCGGGCCATCAGCTCGTCCATGCCGAAGGGCTTCGTCACGTAATCGTCCGCCCCGAGGTCGAGGGCCGCCACCTTGGAGCGCTCGGCCTCACGCGAGGTCAGCACCACGATCGGCACGGCGCTGGTGGCGCGCACCATGCGGATCACCTCCAGCCCGTCGCGGTCGGGCAGGCCGAGATCCAGGATGACCACGTCCGGCTTGTCGGCGGCGATGCTGGCCAGCGCCTCGGCGGCGGTGGCGGCCTCCACCGTGCGGTAGTCCTGCGCGTTCAGGCTGGTCCGCAGCAGGCGCCGGATCGGCGGCTCGTCATCGACGATCAGCACGCAGGGGCCGGTCATGGCGGCGGCTCCGCCTCGGGCGGGGGCGCCGGCAGGGTCACCGTGAACACCGCCCCGGAGCGGTCGCCCCGGTTGGCGGCGGTCACCGTGCCGCCCATCGCCTCGATGAAGCCGCGGCAGATCGCCAGCCCCAGTCCGGTGCCGGCGCGCTGGCGGTCGGCGCCGGGAATGCGCTGGAACTTGTCGAAGATTCGCTCGAGCGCGTCCTCGGGCAGTCCGGGTCCCTCGTCGATCACTTGCAGCCGGACCACTCCCGGCGTGCCCAGAGCCGCGTCGTGCCAGGCGCGCAGCCGCACGGTGCTGCCCTCCGGGGCGTATTTCGACGCGTTGTCCAGCAGGTTGAACAGCACCTGCTCGAACAGCACGGGATCGATGCGCAGCAGCGGCAGGCCGGGGGCGAGGTCCATCTCCACCTTGTGCCCGGTGAGCACGCGACCCGCCCGGGCCAGCGCGGCGCCGAGCATCTCGCCGAGGTCGGCCGCCTCCAGCTTCGGGGCGAGCGCGCCGGATTCCAGCCGCGTCATGTCGAGCAGGTTGCCGACGAAGCGGTTCAGCCGCTCGGCCTCCTCGCGGATGGTGGCCAGCAGATCGTGCCGCCCGGCGTCGTCCAGCAGCGCATGATAGCTTTCCAGCCCGCTCGCGGCGCCGAGGATGGAGGCGAGCGGCGTGCGCAGGTCGTGCGATATCGAGGTCAGCAGCGCCGAGCGCAGCCGTTCGGTTTCGGCCAGCAGGCGGGTGCGGTCGACGTCGGCGGCCAGGTTCACCCGTTCGATCGCCACCGCCGCCTGGTCGCCCAGCGCGTCGAGCAGGCGGCGCTGGTCGGGGTCGAGCAGGGGTCGGGTGCTCTGGCTCGCCGCGCCCTCGCGGTCGATGCCGAGCACGCCCACCGGGCCGCGGGCGGTGCGCAGCGGCAGGAACAGGCGGCGCGCGCCGGGCAGCGTGTCGGCGCCGCGGCCGGCCTCGCGGTTGTTGTTCCAGCACCACAGCGCGGCGGCCAGGTCGGCCTCGTCGAGCTCATCCTCGGGCGGGTAGCCCGCCCGCACCTCGATCGTTTCGCCGGCGGGCAGCAGCACCACCACGCGCAGCTTCAGCATGGCGGCGACCTGGTACGCGGTGGCCCAGAGCAGGTCGTCCATGTCGACGATGCCGGCGAGCTTGCGGCTGAAGCCGTAGAGCTCCTCGGTGGTGCGCGCCCGCCCGCGCGCCGCCAGCGCCTGCGCGCGCATGCCGGCGGCCAGGTGGCCGGCGATCAGCGCGGTGACCAGGAAGAAGAACAGCGCCACCACGTTCTCGGGGTCGGCGATGGTGAAGGTGTAGA
>CAYWOW010000242.1:0-4594 GCA_964459005.1 uncultured Acetobacteraceae bacterium | reverse complement strand
TGAAGCAGAGCATCGGCAAGATCGAGAGCGCCAGCCACGGCACCCTGTTCCTCGATGAGATCGGCGATCTTCCCCTCGCCTTGCAGGTAAAGCTGTTGCGCTTCCTGCAGGAACAGACCGTCGAGCGCATCGGCGGGCGGGCGCCGATCGCGGTCGATACGCGGGTGGTGTCGGCGACCAATGTCGCGATTGAGGAACGGGTTGAGGATGGCCGCTTCCGCAGCGACCTGTTCTACCGGCTGAACGCGGTGAGCGTGCGCATCCCGCCCCTGCGCGAGCGGCCGGGGGACGCGCTGCTGCTGGCCCGCTACTTTCTGAACCGGCTGAACCGGGAGCTGAACCGGTCATTGCGCGGCTTCACCGAGGCCGCGGTGGCGGCGATCGACGCCTGGGCCTGGCCGGGCAATGTGCGCGAGCTGGAAAACCGGGTGAAGCGGGCGGTGGTGATGGCGGACGGCAAGCTGGTGGATGCGCCCGACCTGGAGCTGGTGGCCCCCGAGGGGGCGGTGCTGGATTTCGACCTGCGGGCGGCAAGGATGCGGGCGGAACGGGCGATTCTGCAGCGGGCGCTGGCGCACAGCAACAACCGCCTCAGCCAGGCCGCGAAGCTGATGGGGATCAGCCGGCCGACGCTGTACGGACTGCTGGAGGCGCACGACATGGCGCCGTCACGGGCGCCGGCGAGCGAGGAAGAGGAAGACTGAGGTCGCGCCGGCGCGGGCGCCGGGACAGGCGTAAAGATTCCCGACGGATGTGCGGTCGGTTCAGCCGGCCTTGCGGCGGCGGAGCAGGCCGAGGCCGAGCAGGCCGGCGCCGAGCAGCGCCATGGAGGCCGGCTCGGGCGCGTTAAGACTCACATCGTCGAGGTACAGCGTGGTGGGCGACTCGCCATCTCCGCCATTGAAATCAAACAAGAGTGTCTGGGGAGAAGTTCCGAGTGTAAAGTTGACGGTGTATTCCATATAGCCACCCGTAGCGAGACTACTATAAAATTGGCTTTGGGTACCCAAGGTCACGGTAAGCTGATTATTGGAGTTCCCGTTCTCAACCCAGAATGTCAGGACAGCGGGCGTTCCATTCAAAGCGGACGAAAAATTAATCAATTGGCTGATATCAATATCGGTCTGGTTATAGGCAGTGAAGTATGCAGCCTGCGATCCCGAATGAACAGGGCTACTGACGCCTCCGACGCTGTCGCCCGAATCTGCACTGTAAGGGTTGAAAATCCAGCCGCCTGAAGTCACGTCGGGACCGATCGGCCCAAGCGCGATGTTTTCGAAGCTGCTATCCGTGACCAACTGGTCAGCCCGCGCCGACCACGCTCCGCCGAGGAGCATGGCAAGGATGGCAGCGGCTTTCCAAGGCATCATGGCGCGAGGTTTCCTGTCCGACGTCACGATCCGGCACGTGCCCCAGGAAGATGCACATTGCGTGCCATTTGTAGAAAGCAGGGGTAATCAAGACGTTGGGGAGGAGCGGCTGAGGAGTTTGGGTGCGGTCTGTAAAGTTTTCCGACAGGGCAAGGGTTCCCCTTCCCCGGGCGGGCACTACGACGTAACGCCGCATCTCCGCGCGCATGGCCATGGGGCCGCGGTTTTGCCGGGCGTCATGGCGCGTGACCCCGCAACACCCGGGGCCGTCAGCCCATCCGTGCCCGTCGCGCCAGCATGTCCCTGGTCCAGCCGAAGCTGCGACGCGTCACGCCGAAGCCGAGCAGGGCGGCGCCGAGCAGCGCCATGGAAGACGGTTCCGGCACGGAGCCGGCCGTGTTGTAGTAAACCCAGACGTTGTCGATCAGCATCGGCGAGACGGTCTCGGCATCGAGAAAGCCGAAGTCGATGTCGATGTTGGAACTTGGTGCGACGAAAGTGAAGGTTATCGGTATATACTGCTCGGAGTTGGTGTTTGCGATAGTGAAATTGTAGTACTGTGTGGGTGTCGTGGTGACGGTGACGGCGCCGGTGGTCCCGTAGCTGATGCCGAATGCGTCCGAAATGGTGTTCGGGTACACGTAGGCCTCAACGGTTATTGTGGCCCCGGCCTGAACCGCTAGATTTTGCAGGCCGATATACTGCCACACGCTCCTCGACGCCGTCGTCACAAGGCCCTCGTAGTTCCCTTGGTAGGACGGGTACTCGTCGCCGATCGCGAACGTCGCGGCGTTGAAGCCGGGGCTTGGCGTCCACTGGGCGGCGGCTTCGCCCGCGGTCTCGAAGCCGCCGAACGTTGTCGGGTTCACCACCGTCACGACCGCCGCCTGCGCCGGCCATGCTCCGCCGAGGACCAAGGCAAGAACGGCGGCGGCTCTGAAAGGCGTCATGGCGTCAGGCTTCCTGTTCGGCGTTACGATCCGGTACACGGTTTATTACGGCGTGTCTCTCGTTGCCGAACAGGAAGCATATTGCGTGCCAATCCAAAACAATGCGCGAAATCAACGGGTTGGCAAAGATCCCCCGGGGCTTGCGGCCGGGTCTGTAAATTTTTCCGACAGAATGTCGAATGGGTTGTCGGGTCCCGAGGGGCCAGGCAGACGCTGGGCCGCGCATTTCGTCGCCCTCGCGGCAGCTACGGTTTTGGTGGCCGCCACGATCGACCGGTGAAGCATTGATAAATTGGAGCGGGCGAAGGGATTCGAACCCTCGACCCCAACCTTGGCAAGGTTGTGCTCTACCCCTGAGCTACGCCCGCGCTCCGATCCCGCGTTCGCGGAGGCGCGCCTTCTAGGCGGGATCGGCAGCGATTGCAAGAGGCCCGCCCCCGGAACCAACACCTTGCCCCCGGCGCCGATTTCGGGCAACGCCAGGCGCATCCCCGGGTTGTGCCCCGGACCGGCTGTGCCATCTATACCCAGCGACACGAATTCAAGGCGAGGACGCTCCACCATGGACCAGATCATCGGGCAGAAACCGGCCGGCAGCGCCGCCACTGCCGCCGACGCCATGATCGTCGACGGCGATCAGAAGACCTTCATGCAGGACGTCATCGAGGCCTCCCGCACCATCCCCGTCCTGGTCGACTTCTGGGCCACCTGGTGCGCCCCCTGCAAACAGCTCACCCCCGCGCTGGAAAAGGTCACCCGCGCCGCCGGCGGGCGCATCAAGCTGGTCCGCATCGACATCGACCAGAACCGCGCCCTGATCCAGCAGCTCATCCAGCTCGGCCTGCCCTTGCAGTCGGTTCCCACCGTCGCCGCCTTCTGGCAGGGCCAGATCGCCGACCTGTTCCAGGGCGCGCTGCCGGAATCCGAGATCATGCGGTTCGTCGAGACCCTGCTGAAGGCGGCCGGCGGCGCCATGCCCAGCGCCGACCTGATCGCCGACGCCCGCGCCGCCCTGGAGGAAGGCAACGCCCAGGAAGCCTCCGAACTGTTCGCCGCCGCGCTGCACGACGAGGCGGAGAACCCCGAGGCCTGGGGCGGCCTGATCCGCGCGCTGCTGGCGCTCGGCCAGGAGGAAAAGGCCAGCCAGACGCTCGCCAAGGTGCCGGCCAAGATCGCCGACCACGCCGAGGTGGCCGGCGCCCGCAGCGCGCTCGCGCTCGCCGCCGAGGGCCGCAAGGCCCGCGGCCAGCTCGCCACCCTCGAGCAGCGCCTGGCCGCCGACCCCGCCGACCACCAGGCCCGCTACGACCTGGCCAGCGCGCTCAACGCCAGCGACCGCCGCGACGAGGCCGCCGACGCCCTGCTCGAGATCATCCGCCGCAACCGCGGCTGGAACGAGGACGCGGCGCGGCTGCAACTGCTGAAGTTCTTCGAGGCCTGGGGCTTCGACGACCCCGCCACCATGGCCGCCCGCCGCAAGCTGTCGTCCATCCTGTTCAGCTGACATGGGCCACCGCTACGCCCGCCCGGAAGACCTGCCCGAGACGTTCCCGGTGTTTCCGCTCACCGGGGCGCTGCTGCTGCCGCGCGGGCGGCTGCCGCTCAACATCTTCGAGCCGCGCTACCTCGCCATGACGGAGGACGCGCTGGCCGCCGGCCGGCTGTTCGGCATGATCCAGCCGGATTGCCGAGCCACCCCGCTCGCCGCCGGCCCGGCGCTCTACCGGGTCGGCTGCCTCGGCCGCCTGTCCTCGTTCAGCGAGACCGAGGACGGACGCTACCTCGTCACCCTGGCCGGCGTGATCCGTTTCGCGGTCGCCGGGGAACTCGCCCCGCGCCGCGGCTATCGCATGGTGCGCGGCGATTTCTCCCGCTTCGCCGCCGACCTCGACCCCGCCGCCCCGATTGCCGGCTTCGACCGCCCTGCCCTGCTCGCCGCCCTGCGCGCCTACTTCGCCCATTGCGGCATCGAGGCGAACTGGGACGCCATTGAGGCGATGGCGGACGACACCCTGGTGACCACGCTGTGCATGGCCTGCCCGTTCGCGGCGGCCGAGAAGCAGGCGCTGCTGGAAGCCGGCACGCCGGCCGACCGTGCCGCGGCCCTGCTCGCGCTGCTTCACATCGACGCCCACGCCACCGAAGCGGACGCCGCGCCACCCCGCTCCGAGGCAAGCTGACGCGCCGGCGCAGGAGTTCATGCCGATGGCCGATGACCCCGTCCCCGCCGCCGAGCCCAAGGCGCCAGCGCCGGTCGATCCGCGGCTGCTGGAA
>CAYWOW010000241.1:0-4626 GCA_964459005.1 uncultured Acetobacteraceae bacterium | reverse complement strand
GCGGGATCGTAGGCGAAGGCCAGGATCGTGCGGGTCGGGCTGTCCGCGAAATACATCGTCCTCCCGTCCGGCGACCAGCACAGCCCGTTCGGAATCGCGATGCCGTGCAGCACGGCCGCAACCCCCGTCGCCGGATCGAGCCGGTAGAGGTGGCCACGCGGCGTCGGGTCCGCTTCCCCCATGGTGCCCGCCCAGAACCGGCCCTGGCGGTCGCAGCGGCCGTCGTTGAAGCGCATGTCGGCGTCCTCGCCGTGCGGCGGGGCGGCCGGCGTGAGCGCGCCGGTGTCGGTGTCGAGGAAGGCGAGGCCGCGCTTCAGCGCCACCAGCAGCCCGCCGCCAGCGCGCAGCGCCAGCGAGCCGACCGGCTCGGGCATCGGCCAACTGCGCACCGCCCCGGTCGCGGCCTCCCAGCGCCGCACCGCGGGCGCCTTGATGTCCACCCACCACAGCGCCTGCGCCCGCGGGCACCAGACCGGGCCCTCGCCGAGGATGTCGGTGGCATCGCCGATGCGCCGTGGCGTGTCCATGCGCGCGTCTCCCTTAAGCCGTCACCACAGGATGGGCGCCGCGGAAAAGTCGACGGCTTGCAGAACCAGTTCGCGCAGGCGTCCGATCACCGGGCGCGTGTCGTCATGGCGCCACTGCAGGTAGTACTCTAGCGGCGGCAACGGCGTGGCGCTGTGCATGAGGACGACGGATTTGCGGTCCACCAGGTGGCGCAGCCACGATTCGACGACGATGCCGACGCCGACCCCGGCGACGACCAGGCCGGCCATGGCGGCAACGTTGTTGCAGGTGAGCCGGTGGCGCACTTCGAAGTTGTTGGTGGCCCGCCACAGATCGAAGGCGCGGGTCAGGCCGGAGGTGGGCGGCATCGTGATGACCACCAGATTGCGCAGCGCCTCGGCGTCGATCTCGAGATGATCGCCAACCAGGGACCTCGCGGCCGCCCAGCAGTAGGTGACTTCGGCGATGCGCTGGCTGGCGATGGCGATGCGCGACGACCGGCCGGCGACCACGGCAAAATCCAGCATGCCGTTGTCCACCTGTTCCTCCAGGGCCGCGCCGACATCGACGGAAACCTCGAGCACCAGGTCGGGATAGGTTTCCCGGGCCAGCGTGACCAGATCGGGCAGCCAGGTCAGCGCCGTCGACTCGCCGACCCCGAAGCGGCAATAGCCGCGGGTGGCGCTGGCGCTGGCCATCAGCGCCCGCATCTCGTCGCCGTCATTCAAGGTGCGGCGCGCCATCGGCAGCAGCAGCTTGCCGGCCGGGGTCAGAACCGCCTTGTGGCCGGAACGGTCGAACAGCGGCCGGCCAAGGTAGGTTTCAAACTCGCTGATGCGCTTCGATAGAGTCGATTGAGAAATGTGCAGCCTCTCGGCGGCGATCATGAAGCTTGCCGATGTCGCCGCCCAATAGAACGCTTCGAGTTGCCTGAAGGTCATTCTTTCGGATTTCGCATAAAGAAGCTTCGCCTAATGTCACTTTACGTCAACCCCCTGCCCGCTACAATGGCATGTTCATGTTTTCGGCACGGCAAGAAGCCAAACGTCCGTTGCGATGAGCAACTACTGGTGGTTAGGCGACTTTCAACAGATTGCGTGACGTTCCCAAACCGGGCACGGTAAAGCCTCAAGACGTTGGGTTATCGTTCTTGCATAAATACGACCCGCGAGCCGGTTAACGGTCATCCAAAACCCAGGGAAGAACGAAAAGATGTCCAGGAAACGCTACCTCGTCTACATCGGCATTTTCCTGCTGGTGACCTTCAACTACATAGACCGGGTCGCGCTGTCGGTCGCTGGGCCGCCGCTGGCCAAGGAATTCGGGCTTTCCCCGGTCCAGCTTGGTTACCTTTTCTCGTCCTTCATGTGGCTCTACCTCCCCATGCTGATCCCGTGGGGCATTCTCAGCGACCGGTTCGGCGAGCGCCGCATCAACTCGATCGCCGTCACGCTGTGGTCGGCTGCCACCGTGGCCACCGGCTTCATGTGGAGCTTCGCCTCGATCCTCGTCACCCGGCTGGTGATGGGTGGCGCCGAGTCATCGAGCTTTCCGGCGGGTGGGCGCACCCTGCGCCAATGGGCGCCCCGCAGCGAGTACGGGCTGACCGCGACGATGCTGAACAGCGGCAGCTATTCCGGGCCGGCGGTGGGAATGCTGCTGATCAGCTGGGTCGTGAGCGTGAGCAACTGGCGCGTCGGCTTCGTCGTGGCCGGCCTGATTTGCCTGATCTGGCTGGTCGGTTGGCTCGTTTGGTATCGCCGCCCGGAGGAAGCGACATTTCTCGACGAGGAGGAGCGCCAGTTCATTCTGCGCGAGCGCGATGCCGAGCGTCCCGCTCAGGTGGGTGGCGGCGGCTTCCAGGTGTTGCTGAGGTCGCGGAGCATGTGGGCGGTCGCGCTGGCGCAGGGCTGCGCCGTGTACACGCAGCTGCTTTTCCTGACATGGTTGCCCAGCTATCTGGCGACCGAGAAGCATCTCGACATCATGCATACCGGGCTGTTCACCGCGCTGCCCTACGTCGTCACGGTGTTCGCATCCTGGGGGCTGGCGCACCTGAGCGACAAGGCGCTGCGGGGCACCGATACCAGCTCGGGCAAGCGCCGCTGGATGGTGTGCGTGGCCATGCTCAGTGCCTCCGTGGTGCTGCTGGCGCCGCTCGTCGACAGCGTGTTCCTGATCCTGCTGCTCATCACCTTGTCGCTGACCGGAATCTGCACGGGACTCTCGCTCAACATCGCGCTGGGCACCGACCTGCTGCAGTCACCGGCCGACTCCGGGAAGGCCATGGGCATGCAGATCACCGGCGGCAATGTGTTCGGTCTGATCGCGCCGATCACCACCGGCTACATCATCGCCTACACCGGCAGCTACAACTGGGCTTTCATCGCCGGGGGCATCCTGCTGCTCGTCGGCGCGGCGGTCACGATGACGCTCACCTATTCGCCGATCGGCGCCCCGCCTGATCCACGAGCCGCGATCCCGCCCTCGAAGCCCCTGCACGCCTGACCGATCGTTGCGCAGCCCGCGCGTGTGTCGCCACGCGCCTGCCGCCGGATGACGAGGAGGAAAGGGAGAAAAATGTTTTTCCAGCCGCCCAGGGATATTCCGACCACCGTGTTCGCGCGTCTGCCGGATGCGCTGCGCGGGTCGAACGCCGACCATGAATGGGTGCTCCATCAGCCCGCGGGGGGACCTTCGGATTCCCTGCTGGAGGGGCCGTCGTTCGATCGCGACGGCAATCTGTGGTGTGTCGACCTGCCCAACGGGCGCATCCTGCGGATCGGGCCGGACGGCGTCTTCCATGTCGTCGCCGAGTACGATGGCTGGCCGAACGGGCTGAAGATCCACCGCGACGGCCGGATCTTCATCGCCGACTACAAGCTCGGCATCCTGCTGCTGGACCCGGTGAGCGGCAAGGTGAGCCCGTATCTGGTCCGCGCCAACCTGGAGCGGTTCAAGGCGGTCAACGACCTGTTCTTCGCGGCGAACGGCGATCTCTATTTCACCGACCAGGGGCAGACCGGCCTGCACGACGCCAGCGGGCGGTTGTTCCGGGTCACCGTGGCGGGCCGGGTGGACTGCCTGCTCGACAACGTGCCGAGCCCGAACGGGCTGGTGATGAACCTGAACGAGTCCATCGTCTATCTGGCGGTGACGCGCGGCAACTGCATCTGGCGCGTGCCGCTGTTGCGCGACGGCAGCGTGACGAAGGTGGGCGTGTTCGTCCAATTGTCGGGCGGCGGCGGTCCGGACGGGCTGGCGCTGGATGCCGAGGGGCGCCTGGCCATCGTGCATGCCGGGATGGGGGCGGTCTGGGTGGTCGATCGCGTCGGCGAGCCGGTCTATCGCGTGCGGAGCTGCGCGGATCTGATGACAACCAACGCCGCCTTCGGCGGGCCCGAGGGAAAGACCCTGTTCATCACGGAATCCGGCAGCGGCAGCATCCTGAAGGCGGATCTCGACGTTGCGGGCAAGCCGATGTTTTCCCACCAGGCGGCCTAGCCCGCTGATCCCGCCGCGCCAGGGCCACCCGGACAATCCTGGCCTTGTCCCACCGTCATCCTGCGCGCAGAATCGCCAGGACACTGAAAGGATACAGCACATTATGAGCAACGACCCGCCGATGGATTTCCAGGTCCTGCACGAGTTCATCAAGAAGGCGCACGTCAATCTCAACCAGAACATCTGGGACTATCTGATCGGCGGCACCGAAACCGAGACCGGGGTGAAGCGCAACCGCCTCGCGCTCGATCAGCTCGCCTTGCGCCCGCGCGTGCTGGTCGACGTGTCGAAGATCGACTGCTCCTGGGACTTCTTCGGCAAGCGCATCCGCCTGCCGGTGGCGCTGGCCCCGGTCGGCTCGCTGGAAAGTTTTTCGCCCGGCGGCGGCGCCACGGCGGCCGCGGGTGCCGGCGCCTTCGGCGTGCCGCTGTTCGCCAGCTCGGTCACCCAGCCCGGGCTGGAGGCGATCGCCGACGCCGGCGCGGGGCCGAAGGTGTTCCAGCTCTACGTACGCGGCGGCGACGACTTCATCGACGACTATGTGCGCCGCGTCGTCGATGCCGGCTACGACGCGTTCTGCATCACCGTGGACACCGCGCTCTATTCGCGCCGCGA
>CAYWOW010000240.1:0-4660 GCA_964459005.1 uncultured Acetobacteraceae bacterium | reverse complement strand
TGACCCTGGGCGGGATCGACGTGCCGCTGGCGCAGGGCTGCGCCGACCCGTTGATCGGGCGCAAGGCGCTGGTATCCAACGCGCACGGCCGAACCGGGCTGGAAGGCAGCGACCTGCCCGCGCCGGACCGCGCCCCGGTGGCGGCCCATGCCGTGGACTTCCTGATCGACATGGCGCGCACCCACAAGGGCGAGCTGGTGCTGGCGGTGATCGGACCCGCCACCAACGTGGCGCTCGCGATCAAGAAGGAACCCCGCTTCGCCTCCTGGCTGCGCGAGATCAGCGTCATGGGCGGCTCGACCGGGCTCGGCAACATTACGCCGGTGGCCGAGTACAACGTTTGGTGCGATCCGGAGGCGGCCAGCGAGATGTTCGGCTGCGGCGCGCCGATCCGGATGGCGGGCTACAACGTCACTTCCATCACCGGCACCAACGAGGCCGACATCGCGCGCCTGCTGGCGGGCGGCAAGGTGGCGCGCCACATCGGCGAACTGCTCGAATTCTATCTGCACCGCCAGCGCGACCGGCTGGGCTTCGATATCGCCCCAATGCACGACGTCTGTGCCATCGTGCCCTATGTGCAGGAGGAGCTGATCGACTACCGGCGCTGCCATGTCGGGGTGGAGCTGAACGGCCGGCGGACCCGCGGCATGACGGTGTGCGACCTGCGCACGCTGACCCCGGAGGGGCGGGCCGAGCGGGGCGTCGGCGAGGCCAACGCGCGGGTGGCGCTGCGCATCGAATCGCGGGGGCTGATCGAGCACGTGATGGCGACCCTGCTGGAATATCCGTGAGGCCGCTGCCAGCTAACCGTCCGCCAGGGCGTGCAGCGCGTTCAACAGGGGTTCGCTCGACACGGTGATGAGGCCGGTGAACGGGTCGTCGAACTCGGTCAGCAGGAAGACCGCGCACGCCGTGGCCGCGGCACCGAGGAGCAGGGCGCCGATCACCAGCGCATTGCGCGGCGCGAACAGGCCGAGCCCGGCGAAGATCAGCGTCAACCAGAATATCAGCACGCCGAGTTGCCAGCCCGACACCGAAGTGCCGGTGTTTTCCTCCATGGTCCAGCGCGTCTGGATAATGGCGTGCAGCACCGCCTGGGCCTGGGTGATGTTCCACGGCACCGGCGGCCCGGTGCCGAGACGTTCGAGCGACGCCTCCAGCGCATCCTGCAGGTCGTCGACGTTGTCGGAATTGCCGCTGAACGGCGCTTTCATCTCGGGGAAGGTGTCGCGCACCAATGCGGCCGTGTAGCGGCACAGCAGTTGCCGGGCCTCGTTCGCCGGCGGACCGGCGCGGTGCAGCGTGCGGTCCAGTTCCTCGATCTGCGCGCCGAGCCGCCTGACGTCCCGATCGGCGGCATCGAACGTCGATTTCAGCGAGACGATGCTCATGCCGAGCATCAACGCCGCCAGCACGGCAACCAGGCTGATCACGCGGCGGACGACGTCGCGCGCCTCGCCCGAGCGCAGCATGGCCGGCGCGCGGAGCCGCGCCGCCATGCCGCATCCGGCCGATACGGCGAGCGCACAGAACACGGCCAGGCTGATGACGGTGCCGGTCACGGGCTGCGGCCCCGGCCCCGCGCCATCGCGCTGCGCCTCATTCTCCCGACAGCTCCCGCCGGCGCCGGTCGAGTTCCTCAGAGTAGCGGCGGAGCGCGTATTGTTCGGTCAGCAGGCCGAGAACCCGGCGGGTCTGCGGGCTGTCCACCACCGCCAGCGCGTCCGATTCCGCCTGTTCGAACATCACCACCGCGTCCTTGATGGTCATCTGCGGCAGCAGCACGTCGCTCTGGTGGTGCAGCAGGTCGGCCAGCGTGCCGCCGGCCGGGGCGTCGATCGCGTGGGCCTCGGACAACAGCACGATGCCGGCGTAGCGGTTGGCGTCGTCCACCACCACCACGCGGGTGGTGGCGCCGAGCGGGAAGTCGCGGCGGAAGGCGGTCAGCGGGGTGTCCGCGCGCACGGTGCGCACTTCCCGCCGCATCATCCGGCCCACCGTGAGGTTGCGCATCCAGCCGATATCGACGGCGCTGCGGATCGCCTCGCCGCGCAGGTGGAAACGCCAGGTGGCGAAGGAGTAGCCGAAGGTGCGGCGAACCGTGACGGCGGAGACCACCGAGGCGGCCACCACGGCGACCGTCATCGGCAGGCTGCCCGTGCTCTCCAGGGCGAGGAAGGCCATCGTCAGCGGCCCGCCGACCACCGCCACGGCCAGGCCGCTCATACCGACGATGGCGAACACCACCGGCGGCACCGCAGTGCTGACGGTGACCATGGCCAGGCAGGCGGCGAACAGCTTGCCGAGCAGGGCGCCGAGGAACAGCGAGGCGAAGAACAGCCCGCCGCGGAACCCGGCCCCGATCGACACCGCCGAGGCAATCGCCTTGAGCAGGATCAGCATGGCGATGTACGGCAGCGAATAGGGCGCGTCGAGCCCGACGGCCAGGGCGGCGTGGCCGGACGACAGCACCTGCGGGGTGATCAGCGCCAGCAGCCCGACGACGATCCCCCCGATCGCCGGCCGTGCCCAGGCCGGCACGCCGCTGCGGCGGAACGCCTCCTCGGTCAGGGTGACGCCGCGCATGATGGCGATGCCGCCGAGGGCGCAGATCATCCCCAGCGCCAGGATGGGCACGTAAGCCGTCGGATCGATCGCCGTGGGCACGCGGATGTCGAAGCCGTATTCGTCCGGGATCAGCAGGCGCACAACCGAAACGGCGGTGATCGCGGAGACCACCACGGGCGCCATGGTGGCGAGCGAATAAGTGCCGATGACAAGCTCGAACGCGTAAAAGGCCCCGGTCAGCGGCGCGTTGAACCCGGCCGCGATGGCGCCCGCCGCACCGCAGCCCACCAACACCCTGAGGTCGGCGCGGCGCACCCGGAAGCTCCGCCCGACGCGTGAGGCGATGGCGGAGCCGATCTGGGCGTAACCCGCCTCCAGCCCGACCGATGCGCCGCTGCCGTTCGACAGCATGGTCTGGCCGACCAGGATGAGGCTGTCGTTGAGCGACATCCGCCCGCCGTAGAGCGCGTTCGCCTCGATCGGATCGACCGGCCGCCGCGGCCACCACCGGGCGAGCGCCAGCCCGGTGAGACCCATCAGCGCGCCGCCGACGGTCGGCACGACCACCGCCCGCCAGGCGGCGATGTCGACCTGGCCCGACAGCCGCTCATAGGGGCCGAGGACGAACAGGATGCGGTGCATCGCCAGCGTGATCTGGGTCATGGCGGTGACGCACAACCCGGCGGCCAGGCCGAGCACGGCGGCCAGCATGACCAGCCAGACCTCGTCGGCGCGCACCAGGGCGCGCAGCGTTTGCGGGACGTGCAGGACCCAGTCGTTGATCCGGCGGTGGTGGCGGCCGATGGTGGGCAGGCTGACGCTCGGCAGGTGGAGCCCGGAATGCGGACGCGGCTCCCCCGCCCCCGCGTCGCGGAAGTGGTTGAAAAAGCGCCGCCCCGGAAAACTCCCCATTCGAATCGGCCCGGTGCTTGCCGCCGTTAACGATGCGGACCCCATCCGGCCGCAATCACGCAAGGCGTCATGCCTGCTTAGATGGGCCGGATGGGCCGCTCAGATCAACAAGTTCGACCGGTTTTCTGTCTTGAATTTGCGTAACGAAATGGTGACGTTGCGCTTTTGTCATGCCGGGGTAGTCAAACCGCGGTCCTGGCGGGTCGCTTCGAGGTCGTCGGCCACGAAGGCGCGGACCAGTTCGACCAGCGGTTCGTGCGCCGAGAAACCCAGCGAACGCGCGCGCAACTGCTCGAAGGTGGCCGGCCAGCCCGCCACGATCCGCTCGATATCCGGATCGTAGGTGCGGCGCACCAGCGCAGAGGCGCCCGGGCGCACCGCGTCCAGTGCGTTCAGGATGGCGGCCACGGTCACGCTCAGGCCCGGCGGGTTGATGCCCCGGTCTACGCCCATCGCGCCGGTCGGCATGCTCGCCGCGTGCAGCAACCAATCCACCGCCCGGCGCGGGCTGGCGATCCAGACCACGAAGTCGGGCGGCACCGGCAGGTCGGTGGCCAGGCCGAGCAGGGGCTCGCGCACGATGCCCGAGAAGAAGCCGCTGGCCGCCTTGTTGGGCCGGCCCGGCCGGACGACGACGGTGGGCAGGCGGATGTTGACGGCATCGAGGAACCCGCGCCGCGAGGCGTCCGCCAGGAGCAACTCGGCCGCCGCCTTCTGCGAGCCGTAGCTGTTGGCCGGCACCTGGCGGGCATCGTCGGCGAGCTTGGCGGCCTGGCCGCCGCTGAAGCTGGCCACGCTGCTGGTGAACACCACGCGCGGCGGGATCGCCAGGCGCCGGCAGCGATCGATGACGGCCTCGGCGCCGTGCAGGTTCACCCGCCGGCCGAGTTCGTAATCGGCTTCGGCGGCGGCGCTGACCACGGCGGCGAGGTGGAACACCACGTCGGTGCCGTCCGGGATCGCCGCGTTGGGCAGTTCGGCGATATCGCCGCCGACGCAGTTCACCGGGAACCGGACGGCGGGCGGGCTCGGCGGGACGATGTCGAACAGCGTCATCGCCGTTATGGCGCGCCCGCCCAACTGGCCGTCGGTGGCCAGTCGCGCCGCCACCTTGCGTCCAAGAAACCCGGCGCCGCCGAGGATGCTGATGTGCATGGCTTCTTCCTGCCCGTTGTTG
>CAYWOW010000239.1:0-4667 GCA_964459005.1 uncultured Acetobacteraceae bacterium | reverse complement strand
AGATCATCGCCGGCGAGCGCCGCTGGCGCGCCGCCCAGGCCGCCGGGCTGCACGAAGTTCCAACCCTGCTGCGCGACCTCACGGACGCCGACGCCATGGCGGCCGCCCTGGTCGAGAACCTCCAGCGCCAGGACCTCAACGCCATCGAGGAAGCCGAGGGCTATCGGCGGCTGCTCCAGGAATTCGGCATGACCCAGGAGCATCTGGGCGAGGCCGTGGGCAAGTCGCGCAGCCACATCGCCAACACCCTGCGGCTGCTGAACCTTCCTGTTGCTGTCCAGGGCGAAGTTCGCAAAGGCGCGCTCACCGCCGGCCATGCGCGCGCCCTGCTCGCCCATCCGGACCCGATGGCGGCCGCTCTGTCCGTCATTGCTCGCGGCCTGAACGTGCGTCAGACCGAAGCCCTGGCCGCCCGCCGATCTGGCGGACCTGATGCCGGTTCACGAACCCGCAGCAAAGACCCGGAAACCGCCGCGCTGGAGGCCGACCTGTCCGGCCGCCTGGGCCTGAAAGTAGAGATCGCCTTCGACGGCAAAGGCGGCACCGTACGCATCCATTACCGTTCTCTCGACCAACTCGACGGTATCGTAATGTTACTCAATCGGATTTAACGAATAAAAGTTTTTTGGTTCTTTTTTCCAAAAAAGAACAGCCCTTTACTTCCTTCTCGCCCCCGCCGCCCGCTGAGCCACTCCCGTCACCGCATTCCGCGCGATCGTCTCCGCCGGCGAGCCGGTTTGCTTGCAGGCCCGTTCCGCGTCCCAGAATCGCAGTGCCGCCCACTCCAGCGCCGCCGGCGTCCACGACGTCAATGCCAGGCTGAAAGCCGGCTGGCGGCGGAAGAACAGTGGCGGGCGCACCGCCCGGGTTGCCTCTCCGGCCGAGACGCCGTCGGCCATCGTCGCCCGCGCCCGTTGCAGACGCTGCACATGCAGCAGCCCCGCCCGCACCACCTGCACCGGCGCCGCCCCCTCGGCCAGCGCCAGTTCCAAGGCGCGGTCGGCAGCCGCCACCTCGCCCGCGGTCGCCGCGAACAGCGCGTCCTCCAGCGACAGTCCCGCCAGGTCACCGACGCATTCCCGCGCCGCCGCGATGTCAACGCGGCCACCGGGTCCGACGAATAGCGCCAGTTTTTCCACCTCGCTCACCGTGACCGCCCGGTCCGCGCCGAGTTGTCCGGTCAACCAGGCCAAGGCGTCCTCCTCCACGCCGACGCGCAGTGCGGACAACACCTCGCGGATGGTCTGTTCCAGCGCCCGCCCCTCGGCCGGGTAGCAAGCGATGGAAACCGCGTCCGCCAGTCTGTCGATCAGCGCCCGCAGCTTCGACCGGGTAGCCAGTCCCGGCGCCTCGAGCACCAGCAGCGCTTCCCCGGGTCCGGCCAACGCGGCTTGCACGGGCCCGACGGCCGTATCCCCCACGTCGCGCACCCTCACCACCCGCCGCCCGCCCGTCAACGACAGCGCCGCCATTTCCGCCGGAATGGCGGCAATGCCGTCCCGTTCCAGATCGACCACACGGAAGGGATCCTCGGACGCGCCCGCAACCGTCCGCACCAGCCGCACGGCCCGGTCACGGATGAGCCCGACGTCGTCCCCATAGAGCAAGGCCGCGCGGGTGCTGCCAGGATCACGCAGAAAATCCTCGGTTCGGCGCGGCTCCAGTTTCATCCCGTGCCGTTCTCCCGGGCGGTCTTCAGGCCGGGTGCTTGTCGAAATACGTCGCGAGTTGCAGGGTAATCTGGTCCGAAAGCGACTCGATAATGCGGCGGTACACGGTCTCGGTCTCAATGTCCTGGGCGAAATACTGCTGGTCGAACGTATTCAACCCGCCCGTTGCATGTGCGGTACCGGTCGTGACCGTGGCGCGCGCCGCATCGCGAGTCGTCAGCGTCCAATTGGCCTGACCCACGAAGCGCACCCGTGTCACCGTGGTATCCGGCTGGACCCCGATAGCCTCGCCGGCCAACGAGAAACCAACCACCAGGTCGTACCGTTTCACGGCCGGTGCGTCACCGTGGTCGAACCGGGCCTGCAGGTTCTCGCGGAATATCTGGCCGACCCGATTCGGAATGTTCGCCACCGCAATCAGGCCCAGCCCCGTCCTCGCGGGGCCTGGCCCGGCTCCGTCGCTGGCGTAGATCGGATGAAACCCGCAGCCCGGCAAAGCCAACAGCACGGGCAAGCCGAGCAGGCCACGCCGCCGGAGCAGGTGCCGCGTTGCCATCATCCCGCCCCGGCAACCACGAAGTTGACGATGCGGCCCGGCACATAGATGCGCTTCACGATTCGCTTGCCTTCCAGGGCACGGGCCACGTTCGGCTCGGCCTCCGCCGCGGCGACCACCTCGGCTTCCGCCGCCCCCGGGGTCACTCCCACCGTACCCCGCAGCTTGCCCATCACCTGCACGGCGATCGTCACCGTCTCCGCCTCCGCCAGCGCGGCGTCCGCCTTCGGCCAGGGCAGGCCGGCCACCAGCGGGCTGTCCGGGCGCAGCCGCGACAGGATCTCCTCGGCCAGGTGTGGCATCATCGGCGCGCTCAGCCGGGCCGCCATCTCGATCGCCTCGCGGCGCGCCCAACGCAGATCGGGCGCGTCGGCGGCCTTCTCGGCCTCCGCGATGGCGTTGGCGAGTTCATAAATCCGCGCCACGGCCACGTTGAACGCAAACGACTCCAGCGCCTCCGTCACCGCCGCTATGGTGCGATGAGTCACCCGGCGCAGGCCGCGGGCCTCGGCACCGAGCGCATCGCCGACATCATCCCCCGCCGGCAGCGCGGCCACGCCCTCGGCCAGCCGGAACAGCCGCTGCGTGAAGCGGTAGGCGCCGACCACGCCCGCTTCCGTCCACTCCATGTCACGGTCCGGCGGATTATCGGACAGGATGAACCAGCGCGCCGTGTCCGCCCCAAAGCGCGTAATGATCGCGCCGGGATCGACGGTATTGCGCTTCGATTTCGACATCGCCTCGACGCGCCCGATCGCCACCTTCTCGCCGGTCTTGCCGTGCACCGCCGATCCGTCGGCCTGCCGCTCCACTTCCTCCGGATACAGCCAGCGTCCGTCCTCGCCCCGGTAACTCTCGTGCGTCACCATGCCCTGGGTGAACAGCCCGGCAAACGGTTCGTCGATCGAGATGTGGCCGGTCTCCTTCATTGCTCTTGTAAAGAAACGAGAATACAACAGATGAAGAATAGCGTGCTCAATGCCGCCGATGTACTGGTCTACCGGCATCCAGTGGTCGACCGCCGCGCGCGTCACCGGCGTTGCCGCATGTGGACTACAGTAACGAGCAAAATACCACGAACTGTCCACGAAGGTGTCGCAGGTGTCCGTCTCCCGCTGGGCCGGCCGGCCGCAGCGCGGGCAGGCCACATGCTTCCAGGTCGGATGATGATCCAGCGGATTGCCCGCCCGCTCGAAGGTCACGTCCTCCGGCAGCCGCACCGGCAGCTCGGTCTCCGGCACCGGCACCACGCCGCACGCCGCGCAATGGATCACCGGAATCGGACAGCCCCAATAGCGCTGCCGGCTCACGCCCCAGTCCCGCAGCCGCCAGTTCACCACCCCGGCGCCCACGCCCAGCCGCTCAAGTTCGCCAATCGCCGCCGCCTTGGCCTCGTCGGGGGCCGCGAGCCCGTCCAGGAACCCGGAATGAAACGACACCCCCGGCCCGACATAGGCCTCGTCCCCGATGGCGAAACTAGCCGGATCCGCGCCGGGCGGCAGCACCACCGGCGGCACCGACAGCCCATACTTGCGGGCGAAATCCAGATCGCGCTGATCGTGCGCCGGGCAGCCGAAGATCGCCCCGGTGCCGTATTCCATCAGCACGAAATTGGCGATCCACACCGGGAAGGTCGCATCGGGCATGAACGGGTGGCGCACCCGCAATCCGGTGTCCCACCCCTTCTTCTCCATCGTCTCGATCACCGCCTCACTGGTACCCATGCGGCGGCACTCCGCGACGAACCCCGCAGCACCCGGGTCCCGCGCCGCCGCTGCGGCGGCCAATGGATGCTCCGGTGCGACCGCCAGGAACGACATGCCGAACAACGTGTCCGGCCGCGTCGTATACACCTCGCCCCCGTCGATCCCGTCCACCGGCTCGGTAAGATCAAACCGCAACCGGGCGCCGTCGCTGCGGCCAATCCAGTTGGCCTGCATCACCCGCACGCGCTCGGGCCACCGGTCCAGCCCGTCCAGCGCCGACAACAGCTCGGGCGCGAATTTCGTGATCTTGAGGAACCACTGCGACAGCTGCTTTTTTTCGACCAACGCGCCGGATCGCCAGCCCCGCCCGTCGATCACCTGCTCGTTGGCCAGCACCGTGCCATCCACCGGGTCCCAGTTCACCCAGCTCTCCCGGCGCTCGACCAGACCGGCCGCCAGCATGTCCAGAAAGAGCTTCTGCTGATGGCCGTAATAAGCCGGATCGCAGGTGGCGAACTCGCGCGCCCAGTCCAGCGACAACCCCATCCGCTTCAGCTCGGCACGCATGGCGGCGATGTTGTCCCAGGTCCACTTCGCCGGATGCGTGCGGCGTTCGCGCGCCGCGTTTTCGGCGGGCAGACCGAACGCGTCCCACCCCATCGGGTGCAGCACGGAATAGCCGCGCGCACGCTTGTACCGCGCCACCACATCGCCCAGCGTGTAGTTGCGCACATG
>CAYWOW010000238.1:0-4670 GCA_964459005.1 uncultured Acetobacteraceae bacterium | reverse complement strand
ATCACCCCGGAGGACATCGCCGCCCAGTCCATCGCCGCCGCCGAGGCCGGCGCCGCCATCATCCACCTGCACGCCCGCAACCCCGAAACCGGCGAGCCCACCCCCGACCCCGCCGTGTTCATGCGCTTCCTGCCCGTCATCAAGCAAAGCACCGACGCCGTGGTTAACATCACCACCGGCGGCGGCCTCGGCATGACCCTGGACGAACGCCTCGCCGCCCCCCTGCGGGCCAGCCCGGAGATGTGCAGCCTCAACATGGGCAGCATGAACTTCAACATCTCCCGCGCCGCGGGCAGCGTCACGGCGTGGCAGCACGCCTGGGAGCAGCCCTACCTCGCCCGCACCGACGATCACATCTTTCGCAATACATTCAGGGATATCGCCCACATCGTCGCGGTGATGGGCGGCGACCACGGCACCCGCTTCGAGTTCGAGTGCTACGACATCGGCCACCTCTACAACCTGGCCCACATGCTCGACCGCAAACTGGTCGACCCGCCGCTGTTCGTGCAGAGCATCTTCGGCATTCTCGGCGGCATCGGCGCCGACCCGCGCAACCTGATGTTCATGCGCGAGACCGCCGACCGGCTGTTCGGCCGCGACTATGTCTGGTCGGTGCTGGCCGCCGGGCGCCACCAGATGGCCTTCACCACCATGGCCGGCATCCTCGGCGGCAACGTGCGCGTCGGGCTGGAGGACAGCCTCTATATCGCCAAGGGCAGACTGGCCCAGTCGAACGCCGAGCAGGTCGCAAAAATCCGCCGCATCCTGGAAGACCTCAGCCTGGACATCGCCTCCCCGGCGGAAGCCCGCCAGATGCTCAGCCTGAAAGGCGGCGACCGGGTGAAATTCTGAGCCCTACGCCGCCCCCGACCACGTCACATGGGCATCCAGCGGCACCACCGGCCGCGGCAGGTGCTTCCAGTGGAAGTGGTTCAGCATCGGGCTGGTCAACCCGGGCGCGTCCACCTCCACCACCTGGTCGTGGCGGAAGAACTCGTCGAACCCGCCGCGGAAATGGCCGCGCGACTTCACCACCACGACCCGCTGCGCCGCGATGTCGATGCCGAACGTCTCCAGGAAGGCCGGGTCGGCGCACTGGAACCGCTCGGAGGCCACCAGCACGGTGATGCCGTCCAGCCGCAGCGCCGCGGCCGGTCCCATGTCCAGGCTGCTGCCGCCGTAAAGCCCGCGCCGGCCGCGCACCGGACCCGGATGCAGCGTGGCGACGACCGCAGGCGCACGGAACGGCAAGGTGAAATCGCTGCTCGGATCGCGATTGAAATGCGCGGTGAAGGACGCGCCCACGCCGCGCCGGTGCGCCTCGGCGGCCAGCAGCGGGTCGTGGATCAGGCCGACCACCGCATCGCGCACCCCGGCGGCGTGGAAGGCGGCGAGAATGAACATGGTGTTGCCGCGCCCCCCGCCCCCCGGGTTGTCGGCCACGTCGGCGAAGATCAGCGCGGATCGCGAGCGGTCCTCGGTGCCCTTGGCCAGCAGTGTCGCCTCTTTCAGGGTGGTCAGGTGGGGATGGAATTTCTCCCGCCGCCGCCAGCCCGCCCGCGCGATTTCCAGCGCCAGCGCCTGTGCGGTGTCGCGGTCGGTCGCCGTCACCACGGCGGTCAGGCCGTTGTGTGGCGTGTCGCCATAGGCGAAGCCGCCCATCACCGACACGTTCACCACCCGGCCCGCCCACGGCGGCTGGCGCATCAGCGCCTGGCCGAGGTCGATCAGTTCGCCATACGGCCGGTTCGGCGCCTCGGGGGCGGTCAACATGGTCACCGTCGGCGGCACGATGGGCAGCCGAACCTTGGCGACCGCCGTGCCCAGCCCGGCCATCAGCCGGCGCAGCACCTGTGCCGACTCGGCGCCGCGCTCGCGCAGGTCGAGATGCGGGTTGGTGCGGTAGCCGACAAAGGCGTCCAGCGTGGCGATATCGGCGTCCGACACGTTGGCGTGCAGGTCGTAGCTCGCCACCACCGGCACGTCCGGCCCGACCACCCGGCGCACCATGGTCTGCACGGTGCCTTCCGGGTCGTCATCGCCGGTGGTCAGACCCGCGCCGTGCATGACGCAATAAACGCCGTCGAGCGGCCCCGCCGCGCGCAGCCGCGCCTCCCATTCCAGCATCAGCCGATCGAAGAATTCCTGTTCCACCGGCCCGTTCGGCTCCGCCATGGCGAGCAGGATGGGCAGCGGCTCCCAGCCACCGGCGGCGTCCATGTCGGCGACGAAGCCCGGCAGCTCGCCCAGCATGCGGGGCGCGGCGGACCGCGCGTCGGCCAGCATCGCCGCCCCGCGCAGCAAGGTGCGGCTGGCGAAATCGCGCTCGGTGGCCGGCGGCGCGAACCGGTTGCACTCGATCGAGAAGCCCAGCAGGGCGATCCGCCGCGTCATAGCGACACCCCCAGCATGTCGGCGATGCGCGGCGTGGCTTTCAGGCCGCTGCCGGTGAGCACCAGCACGGTCGTCTGTCCCGGCGCCACCGCGCCGGAGGCGAGCAGCCGGCGATGGGCCGCCAGCACCTGGGCGGCGGTCGGCTCCACGTAGATGCCCCCGGTTGCCAGCTCCAGCGTGGCCGCGGCGATTTCTTCCTCGCTCAGCGTCACCGCCCCACCCGCGCTCTCGCGCAGCACGCCCAGCACCTCGCGCAGCCGGATCGGCTGGGCGATCGCGGTCCCCTCGGCGATCGTCGGGCGGACCGGGCTGGCCACCGGCCCCTCGGCGCCGGCCAGGAAGGCGGCCGCGATCGGCGCGCAATTGCTGGGCTGGGCGGCGAAGATGCGCGGCATCCGCGTAATCGCCCCGGCCCGCCGCAGTTCGGCGAAACCGATCCAGCAGCCCAGCACATTCGACCCCGCCCCGCACGGCACGATGACCGCGTCGGGCGCCCGGAAGCCGAGATCCTCCCACAGCTCATAAGCCAGCGTCTTCGTGCCGTGCAGGAAGAACGGATGCCAGTTGTGGCTGGCGTAGAACACGCTGGCCGACCGCGCCACCGCGGCATCCGCGGTGTCCTGCCGGCTGCCCGGGATCAGTTCCACCGCCGCCCCGTGCGCGCGCATCTGCACCGTCTTGGCCGGGCTGGTCGAGGCCGGCGCCATGATCGTGGCCCTGAGCCCGCCGGCGGCGGCATAGGCCGACACCGCCGCCCCGCCATTGCCAGAACTGTCCTCCAGCACCGCGGTCACGCCCTGCTGGGCCAGCAGCGACAGCATCACGCTGGCGCCGCGGTCCTTGAAGCTGCCGGTCGGCATGACCCACTCGCATTTCACCAGCACGTCCGCCCCGTTCAGCCGGCGCGCCAGCAGCGGCGTGCAGCCCTCGCCCATGGTGACCGGCGTCTCGCAGGCCAGCGGAAAGGCGGCGCGGTAGCGCCACAGGCTGCGTGTCGCGGTGTCCACCTGGTCGCGCCCGATGCCGGGCAGCGGCGTCAGCAGCAGCGGCTCATGGGCATCGCCGCACCAGCGTGGGATATCGATCGGCCAGGTCCGGCCGGTATGGGGATCGAGGTAAGCGGCGGTCATGGCGGTTCCGTCTCCCCAGCATGCCGGCAGACTCGCGCCGCCGCGACCCGCTGGCAAGCCCCGGCCGGGCCGCCCGCTCGGTTTCCTGTTCGCCGTCGAGGTGGTATCGCTGTCCGCCGGGCAGCGCGATGCCCGCCCCGCCGGAGAGCGTTCCATGAAGCGAGCCCTGATCGGCCACACCGATTTCATCGGCGGCACCCTGCTTGCCGATGGCGGCTTTACCCATGGCTTCGACAGCAGCGATTTTTCTGACATGCGCGGCGCGCGGTTCGACGAGGTGGTCTGCGCCGGCATCCCGCCCGGCGTTGCCGACCGCGATCTGCTGGAGACGCTCGGAACGGTGCAAGCCGATCGCTTCATCTTCCTGTCCACCACCGACGTCTATCCCGACCCCGCCCGGCCGCTCGACGAGACTTCGGTGCCGGAGGGGCTGGCCGACCACCCCTACGGGGCGCTGGAGCAGTTCGTGGCAGCGCGTTTTGCCAATCATGCCGTGGTCCGCCTGCCCGCGTCGTTCGGCGAGGGGATGCCGCAAAACGCCCTGTTCGACCTGCTGCACGACCATGACGTCGGAAAACTCAACCCGGCCGCGCGGATGCAGTGGTACCCGATCCGCCGCCTGCCCGGCGATCTCGTGCGCATCGCCCGCGCCGGGCTGCGCCTGGTCAACCTGGTCACCGAGCCGGTCCCGCTCAGCGACGTGATTCGCCGCTTCTTCCCCGCCGCCCCCGTCGGCCCGGAGAGCGAACCCGCCCCGCGCCACGACCTGCGCACCCGCCATGCCGAGCTGTTCGGCGGCACCGCGCCTTACATCATGGCGGGGCCGCTGGTGTTGCTCGCGATGGGCGACTTCATCAAAGCCGCCCGCCGCATCGCCGCCGTCCGCTGAAGGAGTCCCCCCATGACCGACCCGCTCGAGCTCGTCACCGCCCTCGCCCGCGACCTGGTGCGCCTGGACAGCCGCAGTTTCGTCTCCAACCTCGCCGTCGCCGAGGCGGTGGAGGCGGCGCTCGCCGGCTTCGCCATCGAGCGCATCGACTACACCGACCCCGCCGGCACCGCCAAACGCGTCCTGGTGGCGCGGCGCGGCGCCGGCACCGGCGGCCTGGCGCTGGCCGGCCACATGGACACGGTGCCCGACAC
>CAYWOW010000237.1:0-4675 GCA_964459005.1 uncultured Acetobacteraceae bacterium | reverse complement strand
GATCTGGATCAGGTTGGTGAGCCCGGTCGGGTTCTCGAACGGGTGCGCCGAGTTGGCGTTGAAGAAGCCGCCGCCGTTGGTGCCCAGGATCTTGATCGCCTCCTGCGAGGCGACCGGGCCGAGCGCGATGGTCTGCTTGGCCCCTTCCAGCGTGGTCGCATCCACGTAGGCGCCCAGCGTCTGCGGCACGCCCTGCCAGACGTAGACGAGGGCGATGACGATCGACAGCGGCAGCAGGATGTACAGGGTTATGCGGATCAGGTCGGCCCAGTAGTTGCCGATGGTGCTGGCGGAGCGCCGGGCGAAGCCGCGCACGAAGGCCATGGCGATGGCGATGCCGGCGGCGGCGGAAGCAAAGTTCTGCACCGTGAGCCCGGCCATCTGCGAGAAATACGACATCGTCGTCTCGCCGGCGTAGCTCTGCCAGTTGGTGTTGGTCAGGAAGCTCACGGCGGTGTTGAACGCGAGGTCGGGGGTCAGCGCGGTCTGGCCGGCCGGGTTGAAGGGCAGCCAGCCCTGCAGCCGCAGCAGCGCGTAGAGCAGGGCGAAACCGGCCGCCTTGAAGGCCAGCATGCTGACGGCATAGCCGACCCAGCTCTGCTCGCGCGCCGGATTGACGCCGGCAAGCCGGTAGATGCCGTTCTCCACCGGTCCGAGCACGGGGGTGAGGAAATTGCGTCGCCCCTCGGCGATGGCGGCCAGGAAGGCGCCGACCGGAGGGGTGATGACGATGATGATCGCGACGAAAAGCGCGATCTGGACCCAGCCGTTGATCGTCATGGCGGGGTGCTCAGAACCGTTCCGGACGCACCAGCGCCCACACCAGGTAGCAGAGCAGTCCGACGGTCACCAGGCCGCCGAGCACATAATCCAGGGTCATTTGCGGGGCACCTTAAAGCCGGTCACAGAGCAGCGTGTAGGCCAGGCCCACGGCGAAGAAGGCCAACCCGGCGGCCAGGTAGATGATGTCGAGCATGTCGATTCCATGCGGATATGGGGCGGGGCGACAAGGTCGCCGTCGCCGCATAGGAAAGCGAGGTAGCCTGGCCGGGTCGGGCATAGGAATTCCATAGGGATTCCGGGTCCCGGCAGGGCGCTGGCGTCGCGCCGGACCACCTCCTCTCCAGGTTTCATGCGGCTGTCACATGCGGCGGGCCGGTCCTGCTTCCCATCGGTTGACCGGGCCGCTATCTGGTGACCCCGCTGCTGGCGGCGGGTTGTGCGCCGGATCGAATCACCAGCAGGGATCTGGTGGGAGAGAGTCATGGGCACATCGCCAACAACATACGGGCCGGCGGCGACGCGGCTCCTGGTCCTCGCCGTTTTGGTGCTGCCGGCGGCCGGCGCTGAGGCGCAGAGCGCGGCCAATCTGAACGCCCTGCGGGGCCTGGCCCCGGTCAGCGCCCTCGATAACAGCGCGGCCGGCAAGGCGGCGCTGGCGGCCAACCTGACCATCACCGGCGCGATCCAGAACGGCGCTGCCCATCGGCCGACCCTGCTGCCTTTCCCCGAGCAGCAGCAGCAGGCGCTCCGCGATGCCTACATTACCAGCGGCAACGCCAGCGGACTGGCGGATGGCCTCGGCAGCAAGCTGGGCGGCGTCTACCAGACGGCGGCCAGCACCACGAGCACGGATGACGGCAACACTGTCAGCGTCACCAACATCTCGCCGGCCGTCGCCCGCCTCATCGCCTACGCCTCTCTCACCACGAGTTCCGATTCCGGATCGGGCAAGTTTTTCTTCGCCAATGCAACGACCGATGGAGCGAAACCGGTCTCGCCGGACGCCTTCGCCATTCTGAGGGCGGTCAACGGCACCACGGATATCTTCGGCAAGGCCTACAACCTGCCGGCGGGCAGCCAGGGCGCCGACCGCTTCGGCGACTCCCGGCCGTTCCAGACCGAACCCCATTTCACCCCGTACAGCGGCAAGGATTTCTTCGCCGTCCAGTCCGACAACATCAGCTATCTGCGCGGCCCGACGGTGGCGCGGAACCTGGTGGACAGCCCGGCCTATCCCAGCGGCCACACCACCTATGGCTACAGCGAATCGCTGGTGCTCGCCCTGCTCGTGCCGCAACGCTATGGGCAGATGATCACGCGCGGCGCCGAATACGGCGACAACCGCATCATCATCGGTGCCCATTACACGATGGACGTGCTGGGCGGCCGGGCGCTCGCGCTCTACGACATCGCCCAGTTGCTGGCCAACAAGCCGGGCTATGTCGCGGTGGCGCGTGGCGGGGTGCAGATCGACAATTTTCCGGATGCCCTGGCGGCCGCCCGCGCCGACGTCACCAAGGCCCTGGAAGCGGGCTGCGGCAACACGGTCGCGGCCTGCGCCAAACAGGACAAGAGCCGCTTCGCGCAGCCCGCGCGCAACCAGGCCTTCTACGAGGTGACCCAGACCTACGGCCTGCCCGTGGTGTTCGCGCAGAACGCCAAGGGCCGCGAGGACGTCGGCAAGCTGGCGCCGGAGGCCGGCTATTTGCTGACCGCGGCGTTCCCCGCCCTGACGCTCGCCCAGGCCGACGCCATCCTGACCGCGACCGAGGGGCCGGGCGGCGGCTTCCTCGACAACGGCTCGGCCTTCGGCGTCTATTCGCGCCTTGACCTCTATCGCGCGGCTGAGAAGGCCATTGCGGTGGCCCCCACGAAGTAACATCGCTCCGCCCCGCCGGCCGTCGCCACTGGCGGCGGCGCCGGGCGGCAATACCCGACGCCGCTGCTACGACATTCATGTGGACGCCGGCGCGCCGGCGGGCGATAGGTAGCCGTTTGGGTCGCGAGGAAACGCCGATGACCACGTCACGTTGCTTGCTGAGCGCGTCGTCGGCGCTGTTTGCTGCGGGGCTGCTGGCCACTCGGGCGAGCGCCCAAACCGCGCCCGCTTCCCCTGCGACGCCTGCCGCCCCTGCCGCCTGGTCGGACGCCATCACACTGGGAGCGCAGATCGAGGGCGGCGTCACCTTCAACCCGGCCGGTCCGAAGACCAATTTCGGCCAGTTGTTCACCGACCATCCGAACCAGCCGACGCTGAACCAGGTGCTGGCGACCTTCGCGCGCGACATCCCGAAGGGTGCCAGCGGCTGGGATGTCGGCTTCCATTTCACCGGCCTCTACGGCTCGGACGCGCGCTACACGCATTCCCTCGGGGTGTTCGACTACGCGCTTTCGCAGCGCTACCAGTTCGACGTCGTCGAGGCCAGCGCGTCGGTGCGCGTGCCGGTTCTGGGCGGGTTGGATGTCAAGGCCGGCATCTACCCGACGCCGCTGGGGTTCGAGACGATCGACCCGTCCACCAACCCGTTCTATTCGCATTCCTACATCTTCAATTTCGGTCTGCCGTTGAAGCACTTCGGCGTGTTGGCGGTGCTGCACGCCACCGACACCCTCGACCTGTACGGCGCCGTGGACGGCGGTGAGAACACCACGTGGGGCGACCAGCAAGGCAACAACGACGGCGCGGCGGACGGCCTGTTCGGCATCGGCTTCACGCTGCTCGGCGGCAGGCTGACCGGCGGCGCGCTGTCGCATTTCGGCCCTGAGAACCCGTCGCTGGGCAAAAACCAGCCGCTGGGCCTGTACAACGCCAACCACTACTTCCGCTACGAAAACGACGCCTACGCGACCTACAAGTGGACCGACAAGCTGTCGACCACCACCGAGGTCAACTACATCAAGGACGAGAACCCGCTGATCAACGCCCCCGAGGGCTGGGGCATCGCGCAATACGTGGCCTACACGCTGACCGATACGATCACGCTGAACGCCCGCGCCGAAGTGTTCCGCGACGGAAAGGGTTTCTGGGTCAACTATTTCCCCGGCAACCTCGACTACGTCAACGCCGAGTACGGCAAGTCCAACACGGCGGTCACCGGCCCGCACGCCACCTATGGCGAGATCACCCTCGGCACCACCTTAAAGCCTGACCTGCCGAAGCCGGTCAGCGGCCTGCTGATTCGCCCCGAGCTGCGCTACGACACCACGCTGGCCGGTCCGAACGCGTTCAACAACGGCAAGGACAAGGGCAGCTTCACCATCGCCACCGATTTCGTGCTGTCGTTCTGAACCGGCCGTCAGAGCGGGATGAGCGCTGAAGGGCGCGCTGATCACGCTCTAACTCTTTGTTTGATCGCGTGATTCAGACCTCCGGCGAGGCCGCCTCCGGCCATCACGCTCTACGAGACGGGCCGGCTGACCGGGTGGCCGAGGTAGGCTTCCAGCACCTGTTCGGCCGGTCCGTCCTGGCGCACGCGTCCCTGGTCGAGCCAGATCACGCGGGTGCACCAGCTCAGCACGACCTCGGCGACATGGGTGGACAGCACCAGGATGTCGGCGCCGCGCACCATGTCTTCCAGCCGCACCTTCGCCCGCTCCATGAAATTGGCGTCGCCGGCCAGGAACCATTCGTCCATCAGCAGCACCTGCGGGCGGATCGCCGTGGCAAGCGCGAAGCCCAGCCGCACCACCATGCCGGAGCTGTAGACGCGAACCGGCAAATCGAGGAATTCGCCGAGTTCGGCGAAGGTGGCGACGTCCTCCTCGAGCCGGCGGATAGCGGACC
Source organism: uncultured Acetobacteraceae bacterium (assembly GCA_964459005.1). Taxonomy (GTDB): domain Bacteria; phylum Pseudomonadota; class Alphaproteobacteria; order Acetobacterales; family Acetobacteraceae; genus Rhodovastum. The sequence goes on along the minus strand of CAYWOW010000237.1, from coordinate 108 downwards.
GCTTCAGGCCGTTGTAGAGCCCGCGCAGCATGATGTTCTCGCGGCCGGTGAGCTCGACGTTCATGCCCAGGTTCGGGTCGAGCAGCGCGTTCAGGCTGCCCTGCACGA
>CAYWOW010000236.1:0-4697 GCA_964459005.1 uncultured Acetobacteraceae bacterium | reverse complement strand
GCGATGACGAACTTGCCGCCCTGCATTTCCAGCACGACGACGCCTTCCGCCGAGGCGGGGTCGCGTCCCGGGGTAAAGGCGAAGGGACCCATCACGCCGGAGAAGCTGGTCTGCGTCAGGGCGTCCCGCAGTTTCACCGGGTCGGCCGCGCCGGCCCGGTCGATGGCGGCCGCCACGATCTTCATGGCGTCGTAGGCCTGGGCGGCGAACTGGTCGGGGTCGCGGTTGTACTTCTTGCGGAAGTCGGCGACGAATTTCTGGTTCACCGCGTCCGGCTTGCCGATGAACCACGGGCTGCCGACGATCATCCCGTCCGCCGCCACGCCGGCAATCTCGCCGAGCTTCGGCGAGTTGGCGCCGTTGCCTCCGATGAACAGGGTCTCCTTGCCGAAACCAAGCTGGCGGGCCTGCAGCAGCACCCCCGAAATCGGCTCGACGAGGGCGGATATGCCCACCGCGTCAGGCTTCAGCGCCTTGATCTTGGTGAGCTGGGCGGAGAAGTCGGTATCCTTCTGGCCGAAACTCTCGGTCGCCACAATGGCGAGCCCGGCCTTTTCGGCGGCCGCCTTCATCACGTCGAAGCCCGACTTCGAGAAGGCGTCGTCATTGGCATAGAGCAGCGCGATGCTTTTCACGCCGCGTGCCATCGCCCGCTTCAGCGTCACCGGGATGACGTCGGATTCGGGCAGCGAGGTGCGGAAGATGTACGGCCCGATGGCGGTAATGCCGGCGGCGGTGGTGGAGGTGCCGACGGTGGGAATCTTGCGTTCGTTGGTCACCGGGCCGACCGCGAACATCTCGTTGGAGATCGTCGGTCCGATGATGGCGATCACCTTGTCGCGGCCGATCAGCTTGCGCGCGGCGTTGATCGCCTGATCCTTGTCCGCGGCGGAGTCCTCGACGGAGAGAGCGATCTTCTGGCCGCCCAGCACGCCCTGGACGTTGATCTCGTCGAGCGCCAGTTCCAGCCCGGACCGGATGGCGATGCCGTAGGTGGCGTTCGGGCCGCTCAGGATCTCGATGGCGCCGACCGGCACCGTGCCCTGCGCCAGCGCCGGGCCGGCACCGAATGCCAAGGCCACCGCCAGCACGGCGAAATTTTTGCGCATCATCGACCTCCGCCTCCGCACGAATGTTGCTCGCGGCTCCCTATACAGGGCGTGCGGCCGGTTGCCAAACGCGGCGCTCACTCAGCTGATGCGGCGCACCGGTATGCTCCACGCCGCCACCCCGCCAAGAACGCCGAAACAGGCGATCGTCAGGAAGGCGGCGCGGAAGGCATGCGCGATCTCACCCTGCAACACCGCGACCCGGGGGGCCGGCAGCCCGGCGAGCGCGCGCGGGCCGATCTCGACGATGGCGCCGAACAGGTGCGCCGCGTCCGGGTCGGTCGCGGCCAGCGTCGCGAACAGCACCGCGCCGACGATCGCCGTGCCGATCGCCGCCCCGATGGTGCGGGAGAACTGCACCGAGGCCGCGCCGGCGCCGAGCTGCTTGGGGCCGGAAATGAACTGCACCGTGGTCTGCACCACCGGCATCGCGGTGCCCGAGAACAGCGAAATGGCGGCGAACAGGAAAGGCAGCTCCCCCAACCCCAGCCGCGGCGCCAGGAACGCCAATGCCACGACGAACATCGCCACGATGGGCATGCCGAACGACGGAAAAATCGCCCCCCGACCCGTGTAGGAAATCATCCGCCCCGTACACAGCGAGCCGATGGCGATCAGCATGGTCAGCGGCAGCAGCAGCACGCCGGCGTGGCCCGGCGAGGTGCCACGGACCACCTGCAGGTAGATCGGCAGGAATGTTATGAGGGAGACCAGATGCGCGCCGAGGCAGGCCGCCAGCGCGTTGCTGCGCCAGATGCCGGGCTGCGCCAGCAGCTTGACCGGCAGCAGCGGCATGCGCGCCCGCCGCTCCTGGCGCAGCAGCAGCATCAGGCAGCCGATCGCCACCGCTACCAGAACCGTGGCCAGCGGCAGCGTCGCGGGATCGAAGCGCTGGGCCTGCTCCACCGCCAGCAGCATGGGGGCGATGAAACCGGCGAACAGGCCGAGGCCGAGGAAGTCGAAATGCAGCCGCCCACCCGCCACCCCGGCGGGCGGGCGCCGCGGCAGGCGCAGCGCCACGGCGAGCGCGATCAGGCCGAGCGGCACATTGACCAGGAACACCGAGGCCCAGCCGAAATGCTGGGTCAGCCAGCCCCCCGCCACCGGACCGAAGGTCGAGGAACAAACGAACACCGTGGCGAGGTAGCCCTGGAACCGGCCGCGCTGGCGCGGCGGCACCGCCTCGCCCACCAGGGCCTGCGACAGCGTCATCAGCCCGCCGCCGCCGAACCCCTGCAGCACGCGCGCCGCGGTGAGCGCGAGGATGGAAGGCGCGATGGCGCACAGTACCGAAGCGACGATGAACACGGTCAGCGCGACGAACATCAGGCGCCGGCGGCCGAGCACGTCGCCCAGCCGGCCATACACAGGTGCTGCGATGGTGGCCGCCACCAGGTAGGACACCACCACCCAGGAGACCCGCTCGACGTCGCCAAGCTGTGCCGCGATCGCCGGCAGGGCGGTGGCGATAATGGTCTGGTCGATCGCCGCCAGGAACATCGGCAGCATGATCGAGGGGAAGACGGCGAGAAACAGCGTGCGGGGGGAAGGCGCGGCGATCGGCTCCGCGGCGGCGGTGACAGTCATGACGGCGGCAGGCTCCGGATGCGCAAGGAGTGTTGGATCGGCGGGGCACCAGCGAAACCCCGGATGGCACACACGTTCCGGTGAAGTCGGCGCAGGCCAGGGGTCGGCAGACCCCCCCGGCCCCGCTTCTCAGGCAATCGTCTCGCGTCCCATCTCCAAAAACTTCTCCCACCGGCGCGCCCGCAGCACGGTCGCGTCGACCGCCAGCAGCGGGGTCAGCGCCGCCTGCACCGCCTCGCCCACCGCGGCGATCGCCGCCTCCGGGTCGCGGTGGGCGCCGCCCAGCGGTTCGGGCACCACGGTGTCGATCAGCTTCAGGCGCTTGAGGTCTTCGGCGGTGAGTTTCAGCGCCTCGGCGGCGGTCGCGGCCTGGCTGGCGTCCTTCCACAGGATCGCCGCGCAGCCTTCCGGCGAGATCACCGAATAGATGGCGTGTTCCATCATCAGCACGGCATCGCCGGCGGCCAGCGCGATGGCGCCGCCCGAGCCGCCCTCGCCGACGATGGTCGCCACCACCGGCACCGGCGCGTCCAGGCAGGCCTCGATCGAGCGGGCGATCGCCTCGGCCTGGCCGCGCGCCTCGGCGTCGATGCCGGGGAAAGCGCCGGACGTGTCCACGAAGGTCAGCACGGGCAGGCCGAACCGTCCGGCCAGCTCGATCAGGCGGCGGGCCTTGCGATAGCCCTCCGGCCGCGCCATGCCGAAATTATGGGCAACCCGGCTTTCGGTATCGACGCCCTTCTCGGTGCCCAGCACCACCACCGAGCGGCCGTTGAACCGGCCCAGCCCGCTCAGGATGGCGGCGTCGTCGGCAAAGGCGCGATCGCCCGCCAGCGGCGTCCAGTCGGTGATCAGGCGGCGGATGAAATCGTTCGCCTTCGGCCGCTCCGGGTGGCGCGCCACCTGGGTTTTCTGCCACGCGGTCAGCTTGGCATAGGTCGCGCGCAACTGGCGGTCGGCCTTCTCGGTGAGCTTGGCGACCTCTTCGGCGATGTTGAGGTCTTCGGCCTCGGACATCTTCCGCAGCTCGTCGATCTTGCTCTCGAGTTCGGCAATCGGCTTCTCGAAGTCCAGGAAATACCGCATGGGGCGACCGTTTAGCACCCGTCGCGGCGTCGGTCAGCCCCCACCCGCGCGGGGCAGGGCCAGCGGATGGTGCGCCTCCACCAGCCGTTGCAGGCGCTCGGCCAGCACGTGGGTGTAGATCTGCGTCGTCGCGATGTCGGCGTGGCCGAGCAGCAGTTGCAGGCTGCGCAGATCGGCGCCGCGGGCCAGCATGTGGCTGGCGAAGGAGTGCCGCAGCACGTGCGGCGACACCCGGGCTGGATCGATGCCGGCGGCCAGCGCCACCAGTTTTATCCCCTTCGCGAAGCCCTGGCGGGTCAGCGCGTTGTCCTTGGCCTTGCCCGGATTGTGGCCGGGAAACAGCCAACGCCCCTGGCGCCCGGCGGTCAGCGCCGCCGCCGCGTCGCGCGCCGCGTCCGACAGCGGCACCAGGCGCTCCTTGCCGCCCTTGCCCCGCACCATCAGCACCGCCGCGTCGCCGGCCAGCGCGGCGCGCGGCAGCGCCAGCAGCTCCGACACCCTGAGCCCGGTGGCGTAGAGGATCTCCAGCGCCGCCACCATGACCCTGGCCTGCTCGGGCGGGCGCCCCGCGGCCGCGGCCAGCAGGGCATCGACTTCCTGCTCGGACAGGTATTTCGGCAGCCCGCGCGGCAGCTTCGGCGCGTCAAGAAGCTCGGTGGGGTCGTCCGTCCGCACCCCCTCGCGGAGCAGGAAACGGTAGAACCGGCGCAGCGCCGACAGCCGCCGCGCCGCCGTCCGCGCCGACCGGCCCGCCCCCGCGAGCGCCGCCAGGTAGGCGCGCAGCGTTTCCACCCGGGCGGCGGCCAGGACCGCACCGTGGCGGGTGGCAAAGGCGGAAAAATCCTCGAGATCGGACCGGTAGGCGGACAGCGTGTTGGCGGCGGCGTTGCGCTCGGCCACCAGCATTTCCAGGAA
>CAYWOW010000235.1:0-4706 GCA_964459005.1 uncultured Acetobacteraceae bacterium | reverse complement strand
CGGTTCTGCTGCAAATCGAGGACGATTCCGCGCGCCACGCCGGCCACGCCGGGGCGGCCCCGGGCGGTGAGACACACTACCGCGTGCTGATGGTTTCGGCGGCATTCAGCGGAATGTCGCGCATCGCGCGTTCCCGGCGGGTGCATGCCGCGCTCGGCGGCGAGTTCGCCGGCGGCCTGCACGCGCTGACCTTGAGCCTGCGCACGCCGGCCGAACACGCAACGGTGAACACCCCCTGGGACTAGCGCTGCAACATCGATTTAACACATGCAATGCATGCTCCCGTAGTCATACCGACGGAGGTGCAGCGTGTCAGGCAGCCGCCTGGTCAGCCGGAACGTGATGGGAGATGCCCGCCGCACCAGCATGCGGCTGGAACCCGAACTGTGGAATGCGCTGGAGGAGATGTGCCGGCGCGAGAAACTGGCGACCCGCGAGATGGTGCGCCGCATCGGTGCCAAGGCGGCGCCGGGCGGGCGGACCAGCGCGGTGCGCGTCGAGGTGCTGGGTTATTTCCGTGCCGCCGCGACCGAGCAGGGGCATCGCGACGCCGGCCACGGCTTGCTGGCCGACGCCAAGGATAGCCCGTACTGCTGAGGTAAGTCCGCGGCGGCGCCTCAGTCCGGTACGGTCCCGGCGGGTGCTTCGGGGCCGCGGTACAGGTGTGGCCAGCGGCGTTTCACCGTCTCCCCCGTATCGGCATAGGCGTAGCAGCTGTTCAGCAGCACCGGCTTGGCCTCGCTGGCGATCTCGGCCTCGCTGCGGCCCTTCCCGGCAAGCCGACGCCGCCGTTCCTCGGCGCGGCGCATGCGCACCGGCCATAGCGTCTGGAACGCCGTGGTGCCGATCTGCTGGAGCAACTCGCGCAGGTGCGTGCAGCCGTCGATGCCGCCCACCCGGGCATTGGCCTCGCGCAGGAAGCCGGCCCGAATGGTCAGGCCGACCAGGCGGCCGAAATGCTGCGCCCCGCCGGGGCAAGCGGCGAAGGGGCCATGCTCGGTGACCGCCGCGCAGGCCACGATGGTCATGGTCTCGTCGATGGTGACGCGGAGCACCATGTCGTGTAGCGGCTCGCCGGGGGCGATCCAGCCGCCGCGATCGATGTTGGCGATCCCCACCGTCTTGGTGTCGCGGATATGGGCATCGATGTCGAACAGCCCGTCGGCACGCTCGTAGCCGCGCAATTCGATGTCGCGCAGATGCGTCAGCTGGCGCTCGGCGGGCGGATCAAGCGGCATGCGAGAAGACTCCCTGGGATGTCACGCCGGGGGTTCGCCCGGCACGGGCGTCCCCCCCAATTCGACCATCAGCGCCGTCACCGCCGCGATCGCCGCCTCGGCCTGGGCCGCGTCGGCGCCCTTGGCGACGATGGCGACCCCGTTGCCGGTGACCCGGTAATAGGGATAGCTGCCGAGCTCGAGGTCGGGATAGCGGGCCTGAATCGCGCCCAGCCCGGCGGCGATGCGGCCCTCCGGCAGGCCATTGGCGTGCACCGCGCACGCGATCACCGGCGGTCCGCCAACCAGGTGCCGGGCGAGCCCTTCGAACATCGCCTGCATGATGCGCGGCACGCCGGCGAACACGTGGACGTTGCCCATGGTGAAGCCGGGCGCGATCGAGACCGGGTTGTCGATCAACTCGGCGCCGCGCGGCAAGGTGGCCATGCGCTGGCGGGCGGCGTTGAACTCGCCGGGCTTGTAGTGGCGGTCCAGCAGGGCCCAGGCCTGCGGGTTCTTCTCCCACGGCACGCCGAAGGCGGCGGCGATGCATTCGCTGGTGATGTCGTCGTGGGTCGGGCCGATGCCGCCGGTGGTGAACACGTGATCGAAGCGGGCGCGCACCTCGTTCACCGTGCCGATGATGGTTTCCGCCACGTCGGGAATGACGCGCACCTCGCGCAGCGGGATGCCGATCTGGCCGAGCCGGGTCGCCAGGTACTTGATGTTGGCGTCCTGGGTGCGCCCGGACAGCACCTCGTTGCCGATGACCAGCAGGCATGCGGTGGGGTGGCTCGGATCCGGCATCGTGATCTCCTGTGGGTGGGGCGACCTACAGGAAATCGCGCAGCAAGGGAACCAGCGGCCGGTCGGCCTCGGGCATGGGGTAATCCGCCAGTTTATCCGGCCGTACCCAGGCGAGCGTCTGGCCTTCCCGCCCCTCCGCCCTTCCCCGCCAGCGCCGGCACAGGAACAGCGGCATGAGCAGATGGAAGTTCGCGTAGGCGTGCGAGGCGAAGGCGAACGGCGCCAGGCAGTTGGCCGCCACGTCGATGCCCAGTTCCTCGCGCAGTTCGCGGATCAGCGCGGCCTCCGGGGTTTCGCCGGGCTGTAGCTTGCCGCCCGGGAACTCCCACAGCCCCGCCATCGTCTTGCCTTCCGGCCGGCGTGCCAGCAGCACGCGGCCGTCGATGTCGATCAGCGCGCAGGCCGCCACCAGCAGCACCGGCCGCGAGCCGTCCGCCGAGGGTTCGGCCTGCGGCGGCCCGAACAGGTCGTCGCGGGTCGCCTCGAAGCACAGCACGTCCTGCTCACCGCCACGCGCCAGAAAATCCTCGGTCGCTTCCCCCACCTGACGGAAGCCGATCCGGCGCAGCACCGCGACGGAGGCGGGATTGTCGGCGGCGACGGTGGCCTCCAGCCGCGCCAGGTCGAGGTTGGCGAGCGCCCAGCGGGCCAGCCGTCCGGCCGCCTCGCTAGCGACGCCGTGGCCCCAGAACCGCCGCCCCACCCAGTAGCCGAGGTGGCCGGTGCGCGCCGCGGCATCGACTCGCAGGCCGATGCCGCCGACGACGATTTCACGACCATTCTCGGCACCCGAGATCACCAGGTGATAGGCGGAACCGTCGGCGAGCGAGCCGCCGGCCGAACCGATCCATTCGTCGGCGAGATCGCGCGCGTAGGGGAACGGCACCGCGGCGAGGTTGCGCGCCACCTCCCAGTCGTTGATCAGCCGGTGCAGTTCGGCGGCGTCGTCGGGACGATAGGGGCGCAACGTCAGCCGCTCGGTGGTGAGCGGCGCGAATCCGGTCGCCGGGGCGTTGGTGGCGGGCATGGCACATGGGAGTGCCGCAAGAAGCGGCGGGTCGCAAGACGGAACAAGGCCGGGACAAAATCCCGGCCTTGCCTCAGCTCCGATAGCTGCCGTTGATGTCGATGTAGCCGTGGGTGAGGTCGCAGGTCCACACGGTCGCGCGGCCGTGGCCGAGGGCCAGGTCGACCGCGATGCGGACGTCGTGGCCCTTCATGTGCGCCACCACCGGCGCCTCGTCGTAGCCCGCCACCACGGCGCCGTCACGGGCCATCCACACGCCGCCGATGGCGATGCTCAGCTTGTCGCGGTCGGCCGGTTCGCCGGCCTTGCCGACGGCCGCCACGATGCGGCCCCAGTTGGCGTCCTCGCCGGCGACCGCGGTCTTGACCAGCGGCGAATTGGCGACCGACATCGCCACCCGCTTGGCCGAGCCCGCCGAGACCGCCCCGGTGACGTCGATGCGCACCCGCTTCTGCGCCCCCTCGCCGTCGCCCACCACCTGCATGGCGAGGTCGAGCAGCAGGTCGGCGAGCGCGGTGCGGAAGCCGCGCAGCACCGGCCCGCCCTCGGCCGGCACGTGCTTGTGCCTGGCCTGGCCGGTGGCGAACAGCAGCACGGTGTCGGAGGTGGAGGTGTCGGAATCGATCGTGACGCAGTTGAAGCTGCCGGCCACCCCCTTGCGCAGCATCGCCTGCATCGCCGGCGCCGGCAGCTTGGCGTCGGTGAAGACGAAGCACAGCATGGTCGCCATGTCGGGCGCGATCATGCCGCTGCCCTTGCAGAAGCCCTGGAGGGTCACCTCGACGTTGCCGATCCGCGCCGTGCGCACCGCCGCCTTGGGAAAGGTGTCGGTGGTCATGATGCCGCGGGCCGCCGCTTCCCAGCCATCCGCGGTCAGCGCCGCGTGCAGCCCGGGCAGGGCCGCGGTCAGGCGGTCGTGCGCCAGCACCTCACCGATCACGCCGGTACTGGCCAGCATGACCTCGCGCGGCTTGCAGCCCACCAGCTTCGCCGCCGCCGCGGCCGAGGCCTTGGTCGCCTCGGTGCCGGCACGGCCGGTGAACACGTTGGCGTTGCCGGCATTCACCACCAGCGCGCGGGCACGGCCGCCTTTCAGCGCCGCGCGGCACCAGTCCACCGGCGCGCCGGGGCACTTGCTGCGGGTGAACACGCCGGCCACCGTGGTGCCCGGCGCCAGTTCGGCCAGCACCAGGTCGGTGCGCCCCTGGTAGCGGATGCCGGCGGCGGCGGCGCCCAGACGCACGCCCGCCAGGGGCGCCAGCGCGGGCAGATCGACGGCGAGCGGCGATACGGTCGAAACCATGACGACCTTTCCTTGGCAGCGATGCCTATTTATGTGCAGCCGGCGGCGGCTCGGCGTTGTCGGTCGGGCGCGGGGTGGAACCGTCGAGGTTGAATTTTTCGACTTTCACCTCGGCGAGCGCGCTGGCGACCAGCTTTTGCAAACCTTCCTGGATCATCTGATTGCGCAGCTCGTCGCGCGCCTGCTCGAAGGGAGGCGGGGTGGTGGTGCGGCGTTCCTCCACCCGGATGACATGCCAGCCATATTGGGTGTGCACGGGCTTGTCGGTGATCTGGCCGGGCTGCAGCGCGAAGGCGACGTCGGCGAACTCGGGCAGCATGTCGCCCTTCTTGAACCAGCCCAGGTCGCCGCC
>CAYWOW010000234.1:0-4713 GCA_964459005.1 uncultured Acetobacteraceae bacterium | reverse complement strand
AGGCGCCGGTGGAGATGATCGAGCCGACCGGGGCCGAGACGATCGTGCTGTTGCGCCTGGGCGGCGAGCGGGTGCTCGGGCGCATCTCCCCCGACGTCAGGCCCGCGGTCGGGGGGCCGTGGCGCTTTGCCGTGGACACCCGCAAGATCTGTCTGTTCGACGCGACGGCCGGGAACCTGATTCCGTAAGCCGCTTCAGAACGAACCGCCGTCGACGATCCAGTTCTGCGCCGAGCACATCCGCGAATCGTCGGCCGCCAGCCACAGCACCATGCGGGCGATGTCGGGCGCATGCAGTTGCTGGTTCAGGCACTGCTCCTTCAGCCGGGCGGCCAGGTACTCCGGCGTGTGCCGCACCAGCTGCCGCTCGGTTATGACCTGGCCCGGGATGACGCAGTTGACCCGGATGTTGTCGCCTCCGAGTTCACGGGCGAAGCACCGCGTCAAGCCCTCGATGGCGCCCTTGCTGGTGGTGTACCCCGGCATGCCGCCCCGCATCTTGTGCCAGGAAGCCGAGCCGAAATTCACGATCGAGCCGCCGCCCTGGGCCCGCATCATCGGCGCGATCGCCTGGATGGCGAAGAAGTGGTGCCGCAGGTTCACGGCCAGCTGGTCGTTCCAGAATTCCACCGTCGCGTCCTGCCAGGCCTGATGCCGGGCATGGGCGGCGTTGTTGACCAGCACGGAAAACGGCGCGACGGCGCGGGCCGCCCCGGCGATCGCGGCCTGCAACGCGGGGATGTCGCGCAGGTCGCAATGGACATAGTGCGGCACGGGCTGCCCGGCCGCTTCGAGGCGCGCGCACAGCGCCCGGGCCGGCTCGTCCTGAATATCCACGAAGGCGACGCGGGAGCCCTGGGCGGCGAAGTGCGCGACGATCGACTCGCCGATGCCGCTCGCACCGCCCGTGATGAATACGGCCCGTCCGCGCAGGCTTGGATAGACGGCGTCTTCGGCGTTCATGGGGCAACCTCCCTGTCCCGTCCATTATGGCTTGGACGAGACCAATCGTCTGTATCGATATGCCGGGCGCCCTGGCGACTGGTTCCGGGCGGTTTGATCGGGTGCGAGGTGGCGCGGGATCGGCGTGCTATCATGCTCCTCGAGTGCCCGGTTTCGTCGTAGAAGGCGCGCCAGGCCCGCAGCACGAAGGAACGACGACATGAAGCCGCACCTGGCCATCACCATGGGCGACCCGGCCGGAGTCGGCCCGGAGATCATCGTCAAGGCCTGCGAACGGCTGCTGCCCCGGCTGCAGGGCGGCGACCTGCGCCTGCTGGTGATCGGCAGCAACGCCGCACTGCACACGGCGCGGGCGATGCTCGGCGCCGGCATCGCCATCCCGGAGGTCGCGGAAGACGACGAATGGCCGGCCCTGGCCTGCCTGCAGGCGGGTCCGGAGGGCGCCCCGATCACGCCGGGCGTGCTGAGCGAGGACGGCGGCCGGTTTGCCTACCTCGCCGTCGAACGCGCCGTGCGGCTGGCGCAGGCCGGAAGGGTCGGCGGCCTGGTCACCGCGCCGCTGAACAAGGAGGCGCTGAACAAGGCCGGCTACCACTACGCCGGGCATACCGACATGCTGGCCACGCTGACCGGGGCCTCCGGCTCGGTCATGATGCTGGCACACGGCAACATGCGCGTGAGCCACGTGACCACGCATATCGCGTTGCAGGACGTGCCGGCCAGGCTGACGCCCGCTCGCCTGCGGCTGGTCGTCGACCTCACCCACCAGGCGTTGCGGGACCTCGGGGTGGCGCGCGCGCGCATCGCGGTGGCGGCGCTGAACCCGCACGCCGGCGAGGGCGGGCTGTTCGGCCGTCAGGACATCGATATCAGCGCGCCCACGATCGCCCGCTGCGTGGCCGACGGGATGGACGTGGTGGGTCCGGTGCCCGGCGACACCGTGTTCGTCAAGCTGCGGGCCGGCCAGTACGACGCCGTGGTGGCAATGTACCACGACCAGGGGCACATCCCGGTGAAGCTGCTGGGCTTCAATGTCAATCCGGCGACCGGCACCTGGGAGGCGCTGAGCGGCGTCAACATCACGCTCGGCCTGCCGATCGTGCGCACCTCGGTGGACCACGGCACCGCCTTCGACATCGCCGGCCGCGGCATCGCCAACGAAGTCAGCCTGGTCGAGGCGGTCGAGTACGCCGAGCGGCTGGCCGCCGCCCGGATCGCCGCGCCGGCGGCCTACTGACCCGGGGCCGGCAGCCGGACCTTCACGCAGACCGGCGTCGGCACCTCGGCGATATGTCCGGTCGGCCGGAGTTTTCCGGTTCGCGCGTCGATGCGGAAGGTGACGACCGTATCGCTGTCCTGGTTGGCCGCGAGCAGGAACGTGCCGGTGGGATCGATGCAGAAGCTGCGCGGCGTACGCCCCTGGGTCGGCGTGTGATCGACATAGGTCAGGGTTCCCGCGCGCTGATCGATCCGGTAGGCCGCGATACTGTCGTGGCCGCGGTTCGAGGCGTAGACGAAGCCGCCCGACGGGGAGATCTGGACATCGGCGCACGTGCTGTCGCCGCCGAATCCTTTGGGCAGGGTGGGAACGATTTGCAGTTCCTGAAACGCTCCGCTCTTTGCGTCATAGGCCAGGGCTGCCAGCGTCGAGTTGAGCTCATTGATGAGGTAGGCGAAGTTACCTCCGGGGTGCAGCGCAACGGCACGCGGACCGGCGCCCGGTTTCATCTTGAGCCAGGGAACGCCGTTCGGTTCCAGCATGCCCCGTTGCGCGTCAAACTCGTAGACCAGCAGTTTATCCAATCCGAGATCGGGAACGAACGCATGACGGTTCGCCGCGTCGAGCGTGACCGAGTGGGCATGCGGACCCTTCTGCCGGGCCGGATCGATGCCCGATCCCTGGTGCTGGATGAAATCGCTGGCTTCCCCCAGGCTGCCGTCATCGCGCACCGGCAAAACGCAAACGCTGCCGCTCATGAAATTGGCGACGAACACGTGCTTGCGCGGCCCATCCACGAGGACATGACACGGGTCGGTGCCATGGGTCGGTTGCTTATTCAGGAAGGTGAGGCTTCCCGTCGCCGGGTCCACGGCGAAGGCGCTGACCGTTCCGCCAGGCCTGTCCTGCCAGGATTTCAATTCGTTGACGGCGTACAGGAAACGCTGCGTGGCATCGAACGCGAGGTAGGACGGATTGGCGACGCCGGTCGTCTTGCCCGCCGGTTCGAGCGCGCCGGATGCCAGGTCCAACCGGAAGGCGTAGATGCCCTCCCCTTTCCCCTCGAGAACCTGACCCGTGCCGAAGCGGATCGGCTCGGTGTACGTTCCGACATAGATGATCATCTGGGTCGCCATCCTCAGTTCGGCTCGATCACGACCTTGATCGCGCCGTCGCGGCGGTTGCCAAAGGTGTCGAGCGCTGTTGCGAAATTTTCCAACGGGAAGGCATGCGTCACCAGGTCGGCGACGCCTGGGCTCGCATCGGGGCGGTGAGGGTCGTTGACACGGAAGTCTCCTTGTTCGAGCCGCATGTCAGGGAACCGCTGCTCAGGATCGCGTCAGCACGATGCGCCCGACGAGGTCGCCTGATTCAAGGCGCGCCGCGGCGTCCCCGATCTGTTCGAGCGGATAGTAGGCGCCAATCACCGGCGTCAACAGGCCAGCTCCGACCAGGCGGACGACGTCGATCAGATCCTGCTTCGTGCTGCCGCGACAGCCGATGATCTCCAACTCGCTCTTGAAGAAACGCATGGAGGGAATCTCAAGCGTCTCGTCGAGGTAGCCGACGACCAGCAGCTTGCCGCCGGGCCGCAACACCGACAGGCCCTGACGGACGCTTTCGCGCGTGCCGATATTGTCCACCACCAGGTCGACGCCTTCGCCCTGCGTGAACGTCGCCGCCGCCGTCTCCAGCGATTGGCGCGACGTATCGATGCCGACCGCGCCATGCTGCTCCGCCAGCGCCAGGCGCTCCGGCCGGCGACTGGTGGCGAGGACAGCCGCGCCCGCGCTGCGGGCGATCTGCACGCCGTGAATGCCGAGCCCGCCCACGCCGAGGATCAGGACACGCTGCCCGAGCCCCACTTTGCCCTGATGAATCAGGCTGTGGTACATGCAGGCGATGGCGTCCGGCAGGATCGCCGCCGCGGGGTAGGAGATTTCCGCCGGCACGGCGACCAGGTTGGCGGCCGGCACGGTCACGTAATCCGCGTGCCCCCCGTCGATTTCGAACCCGATGCGCCGCATGGCGAGGCAGCGCTGGGTTTCGCCGGTCCGGCAGTGCCGGCAACGGCCGCAGGTGACGTCGATGGCCGCCGTCACGCGATCGCCCGGGCGCCAGTGCGCCACGCCGTCGCCCAGTTCGACCACCTCTCCGGCGAGCTCATGACCGACGATCCGGGGCAGGTCGCCAAGGGGCTGACGGCCCGAAAGCAGATGCAGATCGGTGCTGCACAGGCCGCTGGCGTGGACGTGAACGAGAACCTCGCCGAAGCCGGGCCGCGGGACCGGACAATGCGTGAATTCCAGCGACGCCCCATAGCGGGCGATCACGACGGCGCGCATCGGCTGGGTCATGCTCATTCCTTCAGTCCGGTTATGGCAATGCCCTGGATGAAGGCACGCTGCAGGAAGAAGAATAGAATGATCATCGGCAAGGTGCCCAGCACCGCGATGGCCATCAGCTGGTCCCAGGCGGTGCCGTAGCTGCTCATGAACAGCGAAATCGCGAGCGGCAGGGTGCGCAGCGAGT
>CAYWOW010000233.1:0-4723 GCA_964459005.1 uncultured Acetobacteraceae bacterium | reverse complement strand
CCGGCCTGCCGCGCCGCGATCACCGCCGCGCCGAGGTCGAGCCCGACCACCGAACGCCCGCTGCCCTTGGCGATGCCGTCGGCCAGGGCGGCGACACAGGCCGGCCGGTTGAACCGCTCCTTGATGCGGCCCGCGATGATGCCGACCACGCCGGGATGCCATTCCACCCCGGCTACCAGCACCGCCGCCCGGCCCGCGGCGATCTGCGCCTCGGCGGCCGCCATCGCCGCTTCCACCATCGACGCCTCGACCGCCTGGCGCTGGCGGTTCACCGCGTCCAGCTTCTCGGCCAGGCCGCGCGCCTGCACCAGGTCGTCGCACAGCAACAGGCGCAAGCCGAGATCGGCCTCGCCGATCCGCCCGCCCGCATTGATGCGCGGCCCCAGCGCGAAACCCAGCGTGGCGGAGGTCGGCCGGTCCTTCACCTGCGCCACCTCCAGCAGGGCGGCGATGCCGGGCCGCTCGCGCCGCGCCATCATCCGCAGCCCCTGGGCGACGAAGGCGCGGTTCAGGCCGGTCAGCGGCATCACGTCGCACACCGTCGCCAGCGCCACGATGTCGAGCAGCGCCAGCAGATCGGGCTCGCGCGTGCCCCCGAAAAACCCGCCGCGGCGCAGTTCGCGAACCGTGGCGATGGCGGCGAGGAAGACGACACCCGCGGCACACAGCGAGCCGAGCCCGGAGGGGCAATCGAGCCGGTTCGGATTGACCGTCGCCAGCACGTCGGGCGGCGGTCCCTCGGACTTGTGGTGGTCCAGCACCACCACGTCGGCGCGGCCGCGCAGGCAGGACAGCACGTCGCCCGCTGCGGTGCCGCAATCGACGCAAACCAGCAGGGTCGCGCCGCGCACCGCCAGTTCCTGCAGCGCCGGCACGTTGGGGCCGTAGCCCTCGGCCATGCGGTCCGGCACATAGGGGATGACAGTGCAGCCCAGGCCGCGCAGGAAGCCGGTCATCAGCGCGCCGCTGCACGCGCCGTCCACGTCGTAATCGCCGAATACCGCCACCGTCTCGCCGCCGCGCACCGCCTCGGCCAGGCGGGCGGCGGCGCGGTCCATGTCGCGCAGAACCAGGGGATCGGGCAGCAGGGCGCGCAAGGTGGGGTCGAGAAAATCAGCCGCCGCGTCCAGCCCGACGTTGCGCGCCGCCAGCAGGCGGCCGACGACCTCCGGCACGCCCAGGCGCTGGGCGATGCCCAGGCCGACGCGGTCCTCGCCCTGCCGCCAGATCCAGCGCCGTTTGGTCAGGCTGCTGGCGACCCCGAGTACCGGCGCCGCCGTCTCCGCCGGCAGGGTCAACGCTGGATCCAGGGGTGCGTCACGGCGGAGTGATACGCCTCGATGAAGCGGATGGTGCCGGACTTGCTGCGCATCACCACCGAATGGGTTGACGCGCCGCGCCCGGAGAGGCGCACGCCGCGCAGCATGGCGCCGTCGGTGACGCCGGTGGCGGCGAACACCACGTTGCCCCTGGCCATGTCCATGATGTCCAGTTTGCGGTGCGGGTCGGTGATGCCCATCCGGCGCGCCCGCTCGACCTGCTCGTCGTCGGCGAAGATCAGGCGGGCCTGCATCTGGCCGCCGACGCAGCGCAACGCCGCCGCCGACAGCACGCCCTCCGGCGCGCCGCCGATGCCCATGCAGATGTCGACGCCGCTGTCGGGCCGGGTGGTTGCCATGATGCCGGCGACGTCGCCGTCGCTGATCAGCATGATGCGCGCGCCGGCGGCGCGGCTGTGGGCGATCTTGTCGGCGTGCCGCTCGCGGTCGAGGATGCACACCACCAGGTCGGAAATCGCGCAGCCCTTGGCGCGGGCCAGGTTACGCAGGTTCTCCCCGACCGGGGCGTCGAGATCCACCAGCCCGGGCGGCAGGCCGCCGCCGACGGCGATCTTGTCCATGTAGACGTCGGGCGCGTGCAGGAAGTTGCCGTGCTCGGCCAGCGCGATCACCGCCAGCGCGTTGGGGCCGCCCTTGGCGCACAGGATGGTGCCCTCCAGCGGGTCCACCGCGATGTCCATCTCCGGGCCGCCGCAGCCGACCTTCTCGCCGATGTAGAGCATCGGCGCCTCGTCCATCTCGCCCTCGCCGATCACCACGGTGCCGCTGATCGCGATGGTGTCGAAGGCGCGGCGCATGGCGGTGACGGCGGCCTCGTCGGCCTCGTTCTTCTTGCCCAGGCCCATCCAGCGGCTGGCGCCGAGAGCAGCGGATTCGGTGACCCGCACCAGCTCGAGCGCGAGGTTGCGGTCGCTGACGTGTTCGGTGGCAAACCGTTCCGGGTTCAGCATGGCGTCATTCCTCCCTTGGCCCTTTTCATGCCGGTTCGATCCGGATCACGGCGGGGTCTTCCAATACGGCGTCCAGCGCGGCGATGCGGGCAAGTGCGGCGACCATCGCCGCCTCGCGCGTCTCGTGGGTCACCAGCACCACCGGCACCGCCTCGCCGGGGCTGCGGCCGCGTTGCAGCATGCTCTCCAGCGAAATCCCCTCATCGCGCAACACGGCGGTGACGTCGGCGATGACGCCGGGCCGGTCCACCACCATCAGGCGCAGATAGTAGGTGCCGACATGCGCGCTCATGGGCACCGAGGGGGCGTCGCTGAGCGCGCCCGAGGCGGCGCCCCAGACCGGGGTGGTGCGGCCGCGGGCGATGTCGATCAGGTCGGCCGTCAGCGCCGAGGCGGTCGGTCCGGCGCCGGCGCCGCGGCCCTCGAGCATGATCCGGCCGACGAAATCGCCCTCCGCCACCACGGCGTTATAGACCCCGTCCACCCGGGCGATCGGAGCACCTTGCGGGACCATGCAGGGATGCACCCGCGCCTCGATGCCCGCCTCGGTGCGCCGCGCCAGGCCGAGCAGCTTGATGCGGTAGCCCAGCTCGCCGGCGAAGGCGATGTCGAGCGCGGAGATGCGGCGGATGCCCTCGACATGGACGGCGTCGAAGGCGACCGGCCGGCCGAATGCCAGCGCGGCCAGGATGGCCAGCTTGTGGGCGGCATCCACTCCGTCGATGTCGAACGACGGGTCGGTCTCGGCGTAGCCGAGCTTTTGGGCCTCGGCCAGCACCTCGGCGAACTCGCGGCCGCGCTCGCGCATCACCGTGAGGATGTAGTTGCAGGTGCCGTTGAGGATGCCGGCGACGCGGGTGATGTGGTTGCCGGCCAGGCCCTCGCGCAGCGCCTTGATGACCGGGATGCCGCCGGCCACCGCCGCCTCGAAGCCCAGCGCCACGCCGGCGCGCTCGGCGGCGGCGGCGAGTTCCGCGCCGTGCACGGCGAGCAGCGCCTTGTTGGCCGAGACCACAGGTTTGCCCGCGGCCAGCGCGGCGGCCACCAGCGCGCGCGCCGGCCCCTCCGCCCCGCCGATCGCCTCCACCACCACATCGACGGCAGAATCGGCGGCCAGCGCCACCGGGTCGTCGAACCAGCGCAGCCCGGTCAGCGGCACGCCGCGGTCGCGGGTGCGGTCGCGGGCGGCGACGGCGGTCACCGCGATCGGCCGCCCGGCGCGGGCGGCGACCACGGCGGCGTTGTCGCGCAACAGCTTCAACAGCCCGGCACCGACCGTGCCCAGGCCGGCCAGGCCAACCGACAGCGGGCGCGTCATGCCGGCTCTCCCCCGGAGGTCATCGCCGTCTCGGCGGGTCCGTTGCTGTCGGCGTTGAGGAAGGCGCGGATGTTGCGCAGGGCCTGGCGCAGCCGGTGGGTGTTCTCGACCAGGGCGATGCGCACATGGCCGTCGCCGTACTCGCCGAAGCCGATGCCCGGCGCCACCGCCACGCGGGCGCGCGCCAGCAGCAGCTTGCTGAACGCGACGCTGCCCAGGGCGGCGTAGCGCTCGGGGATCGGCGCCCAGGCGAACATCGAGGCCTCCGGGCAGGGCACCTCCCAGCCGGCGGCGTGGAGGCCACGGATCAGCACGTCGCGGCGCTCGCGATAGAGGTCGCGGACCTCCTGCACGCAGTCCTGCGGCCCGTTCAGCGCCGCCGTGGCGGCGACCTGGATCGGCGTGAAGGCACCGTAGTCCAGGTAGGATTTCATTCGCGTCAGCGCGTTGATGAGCTTCTGGTTGCCGGCCGCGAAACCCATCCGCCAGCCCGGCATGGAATAGGTCTTCGACAGCGAGGTGAACTCGACGGCGATGTCCCTGGCGCCGGGCACCTGCAGGATCGAGGGCGGTGGCCGGTCGCCGAAATAGATCTCCGCATAGGCCAGGTCCGACAGGATCCAGATCTCGTGGCGGCGGCAGAAGGCGACGATCTCGCGGTAGAAGTCGAGATCGGCCAGCCAGGCCGTCGGGTTGGACGGGAAATTGACGATCAGCGCGGTCGGCTTGGGCACGGAGTGATGCACCGCGCGGACGAGCGCGCGCAGCATCTCCTCATCCGGGCGGGCCGGGATGCTGCGCACCGCGGCGCCGGCGATGATGAAGCCGAACTGGTGGATCGGATAGGACGGGTTGGGCACCAGGATGGTGTCGCCCGGGCTGGTGATCGCGGAGGCCAGGTTGGCCAGGCCCTCCTTCGAGCCCAGCGTCACCACTACCTCGGTTTCGGGGTCGAGATCGACGTCGAAGCGGCGGCGGTAGTAGCCGGCGAGCGCGCGGCGCAGGCCGGGGATGCCCCGGCTGACCGAGTAGCGGTGCGTGCGCGGGTCCTGAACGGCCTCGACCAGCTTGGCGACGATGTGCGGCGGCGTCGGGCTGTCCGGGTTGCCCATGCC
>CAYWOW010000232.1:0-4732 GCA_964459005.1 uncultured Acetobacteraceae bacterium | reverse complement strand
GGTGAGGCGCTGGTTGAGCTGCTTGAGCTGGGTGACCAGTTCCTCGATGCGGTTGTTGTGCAGGCGGACCTGCTCGACCTTGCCGACGAGTTCCTCGCGCAGCTTCTCGTAGGCCTTTTCGGAACGGGCGTTGACGTCCTCGCCCGAGGTCAGGAGGTCCAGGCGCTTCTGTTGCATCTTGTGCAGCCGCTTGTAGAGGTTCTCGATCTCCTCAAAGGTGGCGAGCACCTCGGGCTTGAGCTTTTCCTCCAGCGCGGAGAGCGACAGGCCGGCGCCCTCGCCTTCCTCGATGTCGTCGTCGTCGCCGGTGGGGGCCTCGAAGGGCGCCGGTTCGGCCTCGACGGCGACAGCGGCGGCGGCGGCGGGGTCGGCCTCGCCGTTGGGCGTGGCCGGGCCGCCCTGGGTGGCCTCGAGGTCGATGATGTCGCGCAACAGCATGCGGCCGGCCCGGAGCGCGTCGTGCCAGGCGACGATGGCGCGGAAGGTGAGCGGGCTCTCGCACAGCCCGCCGATCATCATGTCGCGGCCGGCCTCGATGCGCTTGGCGATGGCGATCTCGCCCTCGCGGGAGAGCAGTTCGACGCTGCCCATCTCGCGCAGGTACATGCGCACCGGATCATCGGTGCGGCCGAGGCTTTCCTCGTCGACGTTGCCGGTCGGCTCCTCTTCCTCGGCCTCTTCCTTGACCTTGGCGACCGGCGCCTCGGCTTCCTCGGTCTCCTCGCCCTCGACGACCTGGATACCCATCTCGTTCAGGTTGGCCATCACGTCCTCGATCTGCTCGGAGCTGTTCTGCTCCGGCGGCAGGACGGTGTTGAGTTCGTCAAACGTAATGTAGCCGCGTTCCTTGCCGCGCACGAGCAGCCGCTTCACCGCGGCCGACTGGACGTCGAGCAGCGTGGTGTCCACATCCGCCTCGGTGGCGGCGGTGTCGGTTTGGGTGGCGGGCTTGGTGGCCATCGATCAGTAAGCTCCATCGAAGAAAAGAGTCGGCGGCAGGACGCGGCTGCGGGCGGAGGGACGGCGTGTCACGGCTCGGCCTCCATTTCCTGTTCGTCCCGGGTGAGGGCTTCCTTCGCCGTTCCCAGTCCGATCAGGCGGCGCTGTGCCGCCGCGGGCTCGCGATCGAAGTCGCGCTGGGCCTGCGCGATTTCCTCGTCGAGGCGGCTGGCGTTCATCAGACCGAAGAAATGCCACCAGACCTCCCCGGCTTGTGCCGGCATCGTGCCGGGCGCGGCACATTCCGTGGATGACGCCGCAATGACCTGGGTGGCTTCCGACGCCAGTCCGATCGCGGTCAGGTGGGACATGAGGGAGGCGGAGTCAAGGCGTTCGGCGGATTCGGACCAGTCCAGCATGGCTGCCCGGAGGCGGGCGAGGGGAGCGGGCAGGTCCAGGCCGCCGAACGCCTCCTCGACGTCGGCGAGCAGGGCGGGATGGTTGAGCAGGATGGCGACCAGATTGCCGGCGCGTTCGGCGGTGGCGTTGGCCGGCGCGAGGATGGGGCGGGCGGGCACGCGCAACCGGGGGACGGGGGCCGGGCCGCCGCGCGGCGAACGCGCGGGCCGGCGGTAGAGCTCGCGAAAACGGGTGCGGAAGGCGTCGCGGTATTCCCAGGCCAGGCTGCGGTCGCGGATGCGCGCGGCGGTGGCCTCCAGTTGCTTGCTGAAGGTGGCGCGCAGCTCCGGGGTACGGTCGCCGATGGTCTCGCGCAGCAGGTCGAACAGGGCCTCGTGGAGCGGGCGGGCGGCGTTCAGCACTTGCAGCATGGCGGGCGCGCCATGGCGGCGCACCAGCGTGTCGGGGTCCTCGCCGGCGGGCAGGGTGGCGAGCTTCAGGCTGCGCTCGGCGGTGAGCAGGGGGAGCGCGAGCTCGGCGGCGCGGGCGGCGGCGCGGGCGCCGGGGGGGTCGCCGTCGAAGCACAGCACGGGCTGGGGCGAGAGGTGCCAGAGTTCCTCGAGCTGTTCCTCGGTGAGCGCGGTGCCGAGCGGGGCGACGGCGCCGGCCAGCCCGGCCTGGTGCAGGGCGATCACGTCCATGTAGCCCTCGACGGCAAGCACGGGGGCGCCGCCGCGGGCGGCCTCGCGGGCGAAATCGAGCGCGAACAGGGTGCGGCGCTTGGAGAACAGCGCGGTCTCGGGGCCGTTGACGTATTTCGGCTGGCCGTCGCCGAGGATGCGGCCGCCGAAACTGATGGTGCGGCCGCGCCGGTCGCGGATCGGGAACATCACCCGGCCGAAGAACATATCCGAGGCAGGGCGGCCGTCCTCGGGCGGCTTCATCAGGCCGGCGTCGAACAGCATGGCGGGCTCGATGCCCTCGCGCGACAGTTCGGCGGCGAGCGCGCCGCGGCCGTCGCCGGACCAGCCCAGGCCGAACCGGCGGATGGTCTCGTCGGTGAGGGCGCGGCCGCGCAGGTAGGCGAGCGCGCGGGCGCCCTCCGGCAGGAACAGGCGGCGCTGGTAGGCGGTCGCGGCGGCGGCGAGCACGGCATAGAGGTCGAGCCGGTGGGCTTCGGCCTCGGCGGCGGCCGGGCTGGGTTTGGGCACTTCCATGCCGACCTCGGCGGCGAGCTGTTCCACCGCCTCCATGAAGGCCGCACCCTGGCTCTTCATGACGAAGGTGATGGCGTCGCCGTGCTCGCCGCAGCCGAAGCAGTGGTAGTGGTCCTCGTAGACGTAGAAACTCGGCGTCTTCTCGCCGTGGAACGGGCAGCAGCCCTTCCATTGCCGGCCGGAGCGGGCCAGCCGGACGCGCCGGCCGACCACCGCCGGCAGCGGGGTGCGGGCGCGCAGCTCGTCGAGGAAGTTGGGCGGGAGGGCCATCAGCCCGCCAACCCGGCCTTGACCATGGGGCCGGCGCGCGAGAGGTCGAGCGCCGCGCCGTGCCGCGCCTTCAGCTCGGCCATGACGCGGCCCATGTCCTTCATGGCGACCGCCCCGGTGGCGGCGATCGCCTCGGCGACGGCGGCGGCGAGCGCGGCATCGTCCATCTGCCGGGGCAGGAAGGCCTCGATCACGGCGATTTCGGCCTCTTCCCTGGCCGCCAGCTCGGGGCGGTTGCCCTGGCGGTAGAGCGCCACGCTCTCCTGGCGCGACTTCACCATGCCGCGAAGCAGGGCGAGGATTTCCGCATCCGGGATGGCCGCGATGCCTTTCGGGCGAGCGGCGATGTCGGCGTCCTTCAGTTTGGCCATCACCATGCGCAGCGTGGAGACGCGCGGGGCGTCGCCGGCCAGCATGGCGGCCTTCAATTGCCCGGTGAACTGCTCGCGCAGGGCCATCCCGCCATCCTCCAGAAAAAAGTCCCTCTATATATAGGCAACCATTCGCGCCGGCCGACGGGAAGAAATTTCCCACCTGCGCGGAGCGGTGTTGATCTGGGAAAAAATTTCCCTTATTCTCTCCGCATGGCCAGTGTGGACGACATCATCGACCGGCTTGGCGGCGCGGAGGCGGCGGCGCGGCTGCTTGGCGTCGGCACCGAGGCGGTCCGGAAATGGCGGCAGGGCCGTGCCATTCCCGCCCGGCATTGGCCGGCGTTGATTGCCGCCACCGGTTTGCCGTTCGATGTCCTTGCCGGCGCCGGCCGGCCCGAACCCGCCCCGGAGAGCGCCATGCCCGACCCCAGCCAACCGCCCGCGGGCGCCACCGCCGTTCTCGTGCTGGGGGACGGCTCGGTGTTCTGGGGGCGCGGCTTCGGCGCCAACACTTCCGTCCCGCCGGTCGGCGAGGTGTGCTTCAACACCGGGATGACGGGCTATCAGGAGACCCTGACCGACCCGTCCTATGCGGGGCAGATCATCACCTTCACCTTCCCCCACATCGGCAATGTCGGCGTCAACCCCGAGGACGTGGAGGCGACGACCATCGCGGCCCTCGGCCTGGTGGTGAAGCAGGACGTCACGGAACCCAGCAACTGGCGGGCCAGCGAGCATCTGGCGGTCTGGCTGCGCGCCCAGGGGGTGACCGGGGTGGGCGGCATCGATACGCGGGTGCTGACCGCGCGCATCCGCGACGGCGGGGCGCCGAACGGGGTGCTGGCATTTCCCGCCGACGGACGGTTCGATCTTCCCGCCCTGATCGAGCGGGCGCGGGCCTGGCCGGGGCTGGAAGGCATGGACCTGGCCAAACAGGTCTCCTGCACGCAGAGCTACAAGTGGGACCAGACCCGCTGGGCCTGGCCGGA
This sequence comes from uncultured Acetobacteraceae bacterium, assembly GCA_964459005.1. Classification (GTDB taxonomy): domain Bacteria; phylum Pseudomonadota; class Alphaproteobacteria; order Acetobacterales; family Acetobacteraceae; genus Rhodovastum. The sequence continues at coordinate 544 of CAYWOW010000232.1, read as the reverse complement.
GGGGTATGGCCGGCAGACCCAGCCGAAGCACCACGTCGTCGCGGTGGACTACGGGGCCAAGCGCAACATCCTGCGTTCTCTCGCGGCGGCGGGCTGCCGGGTGACGGTGGTGCCGGCGACGGCGAGCGCCGAGGACATATTGGGGCACCGGCCGGACGGGGTTTTCCTGTCGAACGGTCCGGGCGATCCGGCGGCGACCGGGCAGTACGCGGTGCCGGCGATCCGCGGCGTGCTGGAGTCCGGAACGCCGGTGTTCGGGATCTGCCTGGGGCACCAGTTGCTGGCGCTGGCGCTGGGCGCGAAGACCTACAAGATGGAGCGCGGCCATCGCGGCGCCAACCAGCCGGTCAAGGACCTGACCACGGGGAAAGTGGAAATCACCAGCCAGAACCACGGTTTTGCCGTCGACGAAAAAACCCTGCCGGCGGGCGTGCGGGTGACCCATGTGTCGCTGTTCGACGGCAGCAATGAAGGTTTGTCCTGCGACGACCGGCCGGCGTTTTCCGTCCAGTACCATCCCGAGGCGAGCCCGGGGCCGAGCGAT
>CAYWOW010000231.1:0-4770 GCA_964459005.1 uncultured Acetobacteraceae bacterium | reverse complement strand
CGCCTTCAGCGTGTCCTTCTTCACCCCGCCGGTGAAAAACGTGCCCTCCAGCGCATACAGCGCCTTCGCCACGTTGTTCTGCCGGTGGAAATCGTCCTCGCCGAACACTTTCGAGAAAATTTCCTCGGTCAGCACGTGCTGGATCAGCATCTCCCGCACGTCGGCCTCGGTCAGCGTCGGGTTGATCGTCGCCCGCGCATGGTCGAGGAACGCGGCGGCGGCGGCGCGGTAGGCCGCATTGGCGCGCTGCGCCGACTCGATGCGCTCGCGCAGCGCCGCCAGCACGGCGGGAAGATCGGTCCGGAACTGCTCCACCGCCTTGCGGAACTCGGCGATCTCCGGGCGCTGGTAGGCGAAGAACAGCGTCAGCAGGTGTTCAAGCTGGGCCGGGTCATCGACCGGGCAGCGCATCACCTCCTGGCGGTGCTGGATCAGCACGGCGGTGCGGCTGTCCTCGAAGATGATGTTGTCCTGCGGATAGCCGCGACGGAATTTATGGGCGATTTCCTCGTCCAGATCGTCCTTTTCGTCCTTCGCCTCCCAGTAGCCGAACGGCACGCGCAACTCGTAGAGCAGCGCGCCATCGACGTAACGGCGGTCCTTGCCGGGCGTGATGTGCTCGTGCTCTGGCACGAACACGAGGTCGCGCGACCGTCCCCAGCCCTTCAGCAGGTCCTTGAACGCCTCGCGGACCACCGATTCGCGTCCCGATCCCGACACGCGGCGCAGGTCCTTGAGTTCATTGAGATAGTTCTGGACCAGCAACTGGCTCACGGCTGACCGCCCCATCGATTCGCGCGCGCCATGCTAGACGCATTCGCCGCCGCACCGTGAGGCCGGCCCGCGCGGCGCGGCGCTTGGCGGCTCTGGCACAGTTCATGGCGCGGTGGTAGGGACGGTGGACGCGCCAGGAAGAGTCGAACGCCGCGGGAGGCACACGATGGACGACACGGGCCTGAAGGACATCTGCGAACGCTACGGCCGGCTTTATTCCGGCGCCGTCGCCGACATGCTGGACAAGAAAGGGTTCCGCAACCAGATTCTGCCCTATTACATTACCCCGTTCACCCGGGTCGACCGCGTCTGCGGCTTCGCCTTCACGGGCCAGGGCTACCCCTGCGCCGCCATCACCGACAACGACACCGACCAGCGGCTGGCGATGCTGGACAGCATCACCGCGCACACCGTCTCGGTCTGGGCCTGCGGCGGCCATTTCGGCTCCGCCCACTGGGGCGAGATCATGTCCACCGCCGCGCGCGAACGCGGCTGCCTGGGCGCGGTCGTGGACGGCGGCGTGCGCGACGTTCCCTACATCGACGAAATGAAGTTCCCGGTGTTCGCCCGGTTCAAGAGCGTCGCCAGTTCGATCGGACGATGGAACATCCGCGCGTGGCAGGTGCCGGTGAAGATCGGCGACACCACCATCTATCCCGGCGACTTCGTGTTTTGCGACACCGACGGCGTGGTTGTCGTGCCCAAGGACATGATAACGGAAGTGCTCACGGACGCCGAGGATGTCTTCGTCCGCGAGGGCGGGATGCGCCGCGAATTGCGCCAGGGGCTTTCGATGACAGACGCCTACAAAAAATACGGCGCGTTTTAAGAGAAACCCATTGAAACAATACAGGCATTACTTCCTTGGGTCGTTTGTACCGGCTCGATCCTGTTCCCCCGCCGCGCCGCCGCTTGCCAACTGGATCGGTTGATGCCAAAACCGTGATGCCTCCGCCGCCGGTCGCGGGACGGCGGATGGTGTAGTGCGACCGCAACGAACACGCACGATGGAAACACGCCAGGTCAATCGAACCCGATCGCGCCGGCCTCGCCGGGTCCCGCCGCAACGGGCGGCGCGATGAACTATACGTTCCAGTTCGGCGACGTCTGGGCCGCCTGGCCCGACCTGCTCTGGGGCACCTGGCTCACCATCCAGCTTTCGGCCATCGCCATGGTGCTGGGCCTGCTGGTCGCCGTGCTCGGCGCGCTCGGCAAGACCATGGGCCCGAAACCCGTGCGCTGGGCGGTCGACGCCTATGTCGAGGCGATCCGCAACACCCCGTTCCTGGTGCAGCTTTTCCTGATCTTCTTCGGCCTGCCCGCGGTCGGCCTGCGGATGGATTCCAACCAGGCGGCGCTGCTCGCCATGGTGGTCAATGTCGGGGCCTATGGCACCGAGATCGTCCGCGCCGGCATCGAGCACATCCACCGCGGCCAGATCGAGGCGGGACTCGCGCTCGGGCTGCGGCCGTTGCAGGTGTTCCGCTACATCATCCTGTTTCCGGCGCTGAAGGTCGTCTACCCCGCCATGAGCAGCCAGTTCATCCTGCTCATGCTGTCCTCCAGCGTGGTCTCCACCATCTCCGCGCAGGAGCTCACCGCGACTGCCAACGACCTGCAGTCGCGCACCTTCCGCAGCTTCGAAATCTACATCGTCATCACCGTCATCTATCTGGCCTTGTCGATGGCCTTCTCCGGCGCCTTCGCCATGATCCACCGCGCCGTCTTCGCCGAGACGGAGCAGCGCCGATGATCCGTCATTTCGGCCCCAACGAGGCGCTGTTCATCGTCGAGGCGGTGCGCTGGACGCTGCTGCTGTCGGCGATTGCGTTCGCCGGCGGCGGCCTCGGCGGGCTGATCGTGGCGCTCGCCCGCACCGGCCCGCTGGCGGGGCTGCGCGGGATCGCCGCCGGCTACATCCAGGTGTTCCAGGGCACGCCGCTGCTGATGCAGCTTTTCCTGGTTTTCTTCGGCGCCAACCTGTTCGCCGGCTCGATCGATCCGCTGGTCGCCGCCGCCATCGCGCTGACCATGAACGCCGCCGCCTTCCTCGGCGAAATCTGGCGCGGCTGCATCGACGCGATCCCCAGGGGCCAGTGGGAGGCCGCCACCGCGCTCGGCATGCGCTATCCCGCCCGGATGATCTACATCGTGCTGCCGCAGGCCGCGCGCATCGCCATCGCGCCCACCGTCGGCTTCCTCGTGCTGCTGCTCAAGAGCACCTCGCTGGCCTCCATCATCGGCTTCGTCGAGGTCACCCGGGCCGGTCAGATCATCAACAACGCCACCTTCCGCCCGTTCCTCGTGTTCAGCATCGTCGCCACGATCTACTTCGTCCTGTGCTGGCCGCTGTCGATGCTGAGCCGCCGCCTCGAACTGCGCTTCGGCACCGTTTCGCGGTGAAACCAGGCACCGCCACCAATCCTGGCAAGGAGAAATCGTCCATGTCCGCCGACCGTTCCCTTCGCCTGTCCCGCCGGCCGCTCGGCCTGCTCGGCGCCGCCGGGGCCGTCCTCGCCACCCTTGGCGCCGCCGCCCCCGCCGCGGCGCAGAGCATCGACGATGTGCTGAACAAGAAGAAATTGCAGGTCGGCTTCCTGGCCGATTTCGCGCCGTTCGGTCTGGCCATCGGCAACAACAAATTCGAGGGCTACGATGTCGACGTGGCGACCCTGATGGCGAAGTACATGGGCGTCGAGCTCGAGCTGGTGCCGGTCACCGGACCCAACCGCATTCCCTACCTGCTGACCGGCAAGGTGGACATGCTGATCGCCGCCTTCGGCATCACGCCCGAGCGCGCCCGCCAAGTGATGTTCTCCATCCCCTACAGCAGCATCGACATCCTGCTGGTCGCCACCAAGGACAAGAAGATCACCGGCCCGGAAGACCTCAAGGCGTTCAGGATCGGCGTCCCCCGCGCCAGCACGCCGGACGCCGCGGTGACCGCGATGGCGCCGCCGGGCACCCGCATCATGCGCTTCGACGACGACGCCACCACCGCGCAGGCGCTGTTGTCCGGCCAGATCGACGCCACCGGGTTCGCCACGACCACGCTGAAGGCGTTCATCGAAATGAACCCCGCGGCCAATTACGAGGCCAAGTTCGCGCTGCGCCACCAGCCCAACGGCATCACGCTGCGCCGCGGCCAGTTCGACCTGCTGCAGTGGACCAACACCTTCATCTACTACGTCAAGAACAACGGCGAGTTGGACGCCATCTGCCGCAAGTGGATGGGCATCCCGCTGCCCGAACTGCCGGTGTTCTGATCCGTCGTGGCCCCCGTCCGCCCAGGAATCCCGCCATGCCCGCTGATCGCATTCCTAGCCTGCCCCGCCGGCCGCTCGGCCTGCTCGGCGCCGCCGGCGCCGTCCTCGCCACCATCGGCGCCGCCGCCCCCGCCGCGGCGCAGAGCATCGACGACCTGCTGACCCGAAAGAAACTTCAGGTCGGCATCCTGATCGACCTGCCGCCGTTCGGCCTGGCCACCGGCAACAACCAGTACGAGGGCTATGACCCCGACGTGGCCAGGCTGATGGCCCGCTACCTGGGCGTCGACCTCGAGCTGGTGGCGGTCGCCGGACCCAACCGCATCCCGTTCCTGCTGGCCAACAAGGTCGACATGCTGATCGCCACCTTCGGCATCACGCCGGAGCGCGCCCGCCAGGTGGCGTTTTCGATTCCCTACAGCAGCCTCGACATCGAATTGCTGGCCCCCAGGGCGACCAGGATCGTCACCGTGGACGATTTGAAGACGCTGAAGGTGGGCGTGCCGCGCGCCAGCGGGCAGGACGCCGTGCTCAGCGCGATCGCGCCGCCGGGCACGCGCATCATGCGCTTCGAGGACGACGCGACCAACGCCCAGGCCATGCTGTCCGGTCAGGTCGACGCCATCGGCGCGGGCATCCACATCGCGCAGCAGATCATCAAGATGAACCCCTCGGCCAACTACGAGTCCAAGATGCTGTTGCGCCATCAGCCCAACGGCATCGCGCTGCG
>CAYWOW010000230.1:0-4774 GCA_964459005.1 uncultured Acetobacteraceae bacterium | reverse complement strand
GGTGGCCGATGCGGTCGCGCGAGCCGCGGGTCCAGGCGGCCACCGCCAGGCGCCGCCCTTCGCCGGTCCAGCGCTCGGCCTGCACCCGCAACTGGTCGAACACCCCGACGCCTGGCCCCGCCCCCGCTTGCGCGAATATCGGTCCCGGCCGGCCGCCGCCATCCACGCCGATCGCCCCGTCCGGGCGGGCAAACGGCCCGAAGCCGAACAGCGGACCGCCCCCCAGCATCGCGTCCCACTGGGCGTGGTCGAGATAGAGCCGATCCGGCGGCAACGGGCGATACGGCACCTCGCCCTCGCGGGGCACCGCGCGGCGGGCGTCGTAGTGGTCGGCGATCATCTCCAGCCGGGCGGTCAGCACGTCGCCGGCCTGATGGTCCAGGCTGCACGAAGCACCGGGCAGATAGTCCAGCAGCGTCTCCATGCTCTGATGGAACAGCGGCACCCAGTGCTCCATGCCGGGATGGCGCCTGCCCTCGGAAACTGAAAGGTAAAGCGGGTCCTCCGTCGCGGCCTGACCGAACAGCTCGCGCCAGCTCGTCCGGAAGCGGGCGACCGAGTCCTTGTCGAGGGAAACCTCCGACACCGGCCGCAGCGCGACCCGCCGCAGGCGGACGCCGCTGCGCTGGCTGGCCGGGTCGAAGGCGCGGATGCTCTCGACGGTGTCGCCGAACATGTCGAGCCGCACGGGATCGGGCTGGCCGGAGGGGAAGATGTCGATGATGCCGCCGCGCACCGCATACTCGCCGGGCTCCATCACCGTGCCGGCGCGGCCATAGCCGTTGGCGTCGAGGAAGCGCACCAGCGCCTCGGGATCGACCGTGCCGGCCTCGGCGAGCGTCAGGCTGGCGCCGCGGAATACTGAGCGGGGCGGCACCAGCTGCACCAGGGCGTTCACCGTGGTCAGCACGATGCGGGGGGCGGCCGGTTTTTCCAGCAGGCGCGCGAGGGTGGCGATGCGCTCGCTCACCAGGGCGGGATTGGGCGAGACCCGGTCATAGGGCAGGCAATCCCAGGCCGGAAAGCGCAGCACCTCGGTCGTGGGGGCGAAGAAGGCCAGCGACTCGGCCAGTGCCGCCATCCGCGCGTCGTCGCGGCAGGCGTGCAGCAGCGGCCCCGCGTGTTCCGCCGACCGGCGGGCCAGCAGCACCGCATCCCACCCCTCGGGGACCCCGAAGACCTGGGTGACCGCCGCCTTCGCGTGCCGCACGGCCATCAGCGGCGCCCCAGGTCAAGCGCGAAGGCCCGGATGGCTTGCAGCACCGCCGAGTCGCGCTCGCGCGGAATCGGCAGCCGGCCGGTCAGCCAGTCCGCGAGGTCGTTGTCGGGCAGGTCCATGACCGCTTCGAGCGCGTCCAACTGGCTCTCCGTCATGGTGTGGATATGGCGGCTGACGTAGCCGCCGATCATCAGGTCGTTCTCGCAGGTGCCGCGGTGGTTGGCGCGGTAGAGCAGACGGCGGCGGCGCGGGTCGAGAGCAGGCGGGGCTGGTTCGGTCATCGAGAGGGTCATATAGACGCGGGCCTGGACAGTGTCAGCCGTGCAACCACCGTCGCCCATACCGGCCAGCCTGTGCGCTCCGTTGTTCGCTCCCCTGACCGCCCTGCGCGGGGTGGGCGAGACGGTGGCGGGGCTGATTGCGCGCGCCACCGGCGGGGGTCGGGTGATCGACCTGCTGTTCCATTTACCGGATAGCTGGATCGACCGGCGCGCCCGCACGACGATCGCGGCGGCGCTGCCCGGGGCGCTGGCGACCATCGAGGTGGAGGTGCTGCGCATCGAGCCGCCGGCCACCGCGCGCCAGCCGACCAAGGCGGTGGTTGGTGACGGCAGCGGCTTTGCCGAACTGGTGTTTTTCCAGCGCTTCCCCGCGGCCAAGCTGCCGGTCGGCGGGCGGGTGCTGGTCTCCGGCAAGTTCGACGAGCGCCGGCAGATCGTGCACCCCGACCATATCGTGCCGGCCGACCGGGCGGAGGGGCTGCCCTGGATCGAGCCGGTGTGGCCGCTGACGGCGGGGCTGTTCCCCTGGCATCTGCGCCGGCCGGTGGCGCAGGCCCTGGCGTGCATCCCTGCGCTGCCGGAATGGCATGACCCGGCGCTGCTGGCGCGCGAGAAGTGGCCCGGATTCGCCGAGGCGCTGCGCCTGCTGCACGCCCCGCAGGAACCGCCGCCACCGACGGCGCGGCGGCGGCTGGCCTATGACGAGTTGCTGGCGAGCCAGGTCGCGCTGGCCTTCGTGCGCCGGCGCATCCGCGACCGTCCCGGCCGCCCGCTCGCGGGCGACGGGGTGCTGCGGGCGAAAGCCCTGGCCGCCTTCGGCCTGCCGCTGACCGAGGCGCAGCGCGATGTGCTGGCGGAAATCGACGCCGACCTGGCTGCGCCGCGGCGGATGCTGCGGCTGCTGCAGGGCGACGTGGGGTCCGGCAAGACCCTGGTCGCTGTGCTGGCCATGCTGCGGGCGGTGGAGGCCGGCGCCCAGGCCGCGCTGATGGCGCCGACCGAAATCCTGGCCCGCCAGCACCATCGCACGCTGGAGCGGATCTGCCCGGTGCCCTGCGCCCTGCTGACCGGCTCGGTGACGGGGAAAGCCCGCGCCGTCGTGATGGAGGGGTTGGCGGACGGCAGCATCCCGATCGTCGTCGGCACCCACGCGCTTGTGCAGGAGGGGGTGGCGTTCAACGACCTCGGGCTGGCGGTGATCGACGAGCAGCACCGCTTCGGGGTGGAGCAGCGCCTGCGCATGGGCGGCAAGGGCGTGGCCGCGGACGTGCTGGTGATGACGGCCACGCCGATCCCGCGCACGCTGCTGCTGACGCAGTGGGGCGAGATGCAGGTGAGCCGGCTCACCGGCAAGCCAGCGGGCCGCCTGCCCGTGCGCACCACCCTGCACTCGCTGGCGACCTTGCCGGACGTGGTGGAGGCGATGGCGCGGGCGCTGGAGGGCGGCGCGCGGGTCTATTGGGTCTGCCCCATGGTGGCGGAAAGCGAGTTGATCGACCTGGCCGCCGCCGAGGAGCGGTTCGCCGACCTCCATGCGCGCTTCGGCGCGCGGGTCGGGCTGGCGCACGGACGGCAGGACAGCGCGGTGCGCGAGGCGGCGCTGGCGGATTTTGCCAGCGGGCGGACGCAACTGCTGGTGGCCACGACCGTCATCGAGGTCGGCGTCGACGTGCCGGAAGCGAGCGTGATGGTGATCGAGCACGCCGAGCGGTTCGGCCTCGCCCCGCTGCACCAGTTGCGCGGCCGGGTCGGGCGCGGGCGGGAGGCGAGTTTTTGTTTGCTGCTGCACGCCGACGGGCTGACCGACGTCGCCAAGCGGCGGCTGCTGCTGCTGCGCGACACCGAGGACGGCTTCCGCATCGCCGACGAGGATTTCCGCATCCGGGGCGGTGGTGACCTGCTGGGCACGCGGCAGGCCGGCATGCCGGGCTGGCGGCTGGCCGATCCGGTGGGCGACGAAGGGCTGCTGCACATGGCCGACCGCGACGCCGAGGTGCTGGTGGAGCGCGACCCGAAGCTGGAGAGCGAGCGCGGCCGGGCGGTGCGGGTGCTGCTCTATCTGTTCGAGAAACGTGAGGCGTTCCGGACCTTGCGGGCGGGCTAGCCGGAAGCCTCCCCTTTCGGCCTCACGATGACTTGTCGCTTGCCAGGCTTCCTTGCCACGATAGAAGCGGCGTGATCCGGACGGGAGCAACCGATGGCCATGAACGCAAGCCGACGCCATGTTATCGCCGGGCTTGGCGCGACGGCGGCGACAACCATGCTGGCTTCGCCAGGCCTGGCCGCCGGCGAGGACGCCGCGGTTCCGACCTACCGCACCGCGGTCGACCTGGTGCAGGCGCTGGCGGCCCGGCAGATTTCCGCCCGCGAACTGCTGGACGCCGCCATCGCCCGCATCGAGAAGCTCGACGGCACCATCAACGCGGTCGTCGTCCGCGATTTCGACCGGGCGCGCACGGCCGCCGATGCCGCCGATGCGGCCCTGGCCGGCGGCGATCGCCGCCCGCTGCTCGGGCTGCCGATGACGGTCAAGGAAGAGTTCAACGTCGCCGGCCTGCCGACGACCTGGGGCATCACGAAATTCCACGACTGGCGCCCCGATGAGGACGCCCTTGCCGTGCAGCGCCTGAAAGCCGCCGGCGCCGTCATCATCGGCAAGACCAACGTGCCGGAGAACCTGTCGGACTGGCAGAGCTACAACCCGGTCTACGGCACCACCAACAATCCCTGGGATGTCAAACGCACCCCCGGCGGCTCCTCCGGCGGTTCCGCGGCGGCGCTGGCGGCCGGCTTCGTGCCGCTGGAGCTGGGCTCGGACATCGGCGGCTCGCTGCGCGCGCCCGCCCATTTCTGCGGCATCTTCGCCCACAAGCCCAGCCTCGACCTGGTCCCGCAGCGTGGCGCGGGTTATCCCGACACGCCGGCGATCCCGGTTCGCGGCGACATGGCGGTGGCCGGTCCAATGGCCCGCAGCGCCGCCGACCTTGACCTGGAACTCGGCGTTCTGGCCGGACCGGACGAGTTGTGGGACGGCATCGGCTACAAACTCGCGCTGCCGCCGCCGCGGCACGACAGGTTGGCGGATTATCGTGTGCTGGTCCTTACGACGCACCCGCTGTGCCCGACGGCGGCGAGCGTCACCAAGGCGCTCGAGGGACTGACCGATGGCTTGGCCAGGTCGGGCTGCACGATCGTCCGGAGAAATCCGAAGATGCCCGACCTGGCGCGCACGACGCGCGACTACGCGGAGTTGCTGGCGGCGATCTTCAGCGCC
>CAYWOW010000229.1:0-4775 GCA_964459005.1 uncultured Acetobacteraceae bacterium | reverse complement strand
GTGGTGCTGGTGGTGGCGGCCGACGACGGCGTGATGCCCCAGACCATCGAGGCGATCCGCCACGCCAAGGCGGCCAACGCGCCGATCATCGTGGCCATCAACAAGATGGACAAGCCGGACGCCAATCCCGGCCGGGTGCGCCAGGAACTGCTCAGCCACGACATCGTGGTCGAGGAGATGGGCGGCGAAACCCAGGATGTGGAGGTCTCGGCCCTGAAGAAGACCGGACTCGACAAGTTGCAGGAAGCGATCCTGCTGCAGGCCGAGATCCTGGACCTGAAGGCGAACCCGGACCGCCCCGCCGAGGGCTCGGTGATCGAGAGCCGGCTGGACCGCGGCCGGGGGCCGGTGGCAACGGTACTGGTGCAGAAGGGCACCCTGAATACCGGCGACATCATCGTCGCCGGGGCCGAGTGGGGCCGCGTGCGGGCCATGCTGGACGACAAGGGGCAGCCGATGAAATCCGCCGGCCCGGCGGCCGCGGTCGAGGTGCTTGGCCTCGCCGCCGTGCCGAGCGCCGGCGAGCCCTTCGTGGTGGTGGACAGCGAGGGACGAGCCCGCGAGATCAGCGAGTTCCGCCAGCGCAAGCTGCGCGACAAGGCAGCCGGGGTCGCCACCGCCGCGCGCGGCACGTTGGACCAGATGCTGGCCCGTATCGCCGCCGGCGATCAGAAGGAAGTCGCCATCCTCATCAAGGCGGACGTCCAGGGCAGCGCCGAGGCGATCCAGGCGACCGTGCTGAAGCAGGCTCACGAGGAAGTGAAAGTGCGGGTGTTGCTGGCCGGGGTCGGCCAGATCACCGAGAGCGATGTGCAACTGGCCCACGCGTCGGCCGCGGCCGTGGTGGCGTTCAACGTGCGCGCCACCAGCCAGGCGCGCGAGCTCGCCCAGCGCGAGAGCGTCGATATCCGCTACTACTCCATCATCTACGACGTCGCGGACGACATCGAGAAGATGGTCCGCGGCAAGGTGGCGCCGAAGGCCCGCGAGAGGTTCCTCGGCTATGCCGAGATCCGGAAGGTCTTCGAGATCACCAAGACCGGCAAGGTGGCGGGCTGCATGATCACCGACGGCGTCGTCAAGCGCGGTGCCGGCGTGCGCCTGTTGCGCGAGGGCGTGGTGATTCACACCGGTGAACTGACCCAGCTCAAGCGCTTCAAGGACGACGTCCGCGAAGTGGCTCGCGGCTACGAATGCGGCCTGTCCTTCGCAAACTTCCAGGACCTGCGCGAGGGCGACGTGGTGGAGTGCTACGAAACCGAGATGGTGCCGGCTTGAAGCAGGGGGTTGCCGGCCTTGCGCCGAAAGCCCCCAGCCAGCGGCAACTGCGCGTGGCGGAAGAGATCCGCCATGTGCTGGCCGGCGTGTTCGCGCGCGGCGAGATCCGCGACCCCGACCTGGCCGGCGTGCTGATCACCGTGACGGAGGTGCGGATCGGCCCGGACCTCAAGCACGCCACCGCGTTCGTGACCCGGCTCGGCCGCTCCGACATCGGCGAGAAGCTGCCGGCGCTGCGGCGGGCGGCGCCGTTCCTGCGGGCGCTGCTGGCACGGGCGCTGCGGCTGCGCTACGCGCCCGACGTGCATTTCCAGGCCGACACCAGCATCGACAACGCCATGCACATCGATGCCTTGCTGCAGGCGCCGGAAGTCCGGCGCGATCTTGGACCGGAGCGGAGCTGAGCCGGTCACCGGGCCGCTGGTGCGACCGCCCGTTCCCATCCCCCTCGGCCCGCAACGGACTGTACAAAGAACCGCATGCGCCATCGTAAGCAACGCGGCCGTCCACTGGATGGCTGGCTCGTCATCGACAAGCCCCAGGGGCTGACCAGCACCGACGTCGTCAACCGCCTGAAGCGCTGGTTCGACGCGCAGAAATGCGGCCACGGAGGTACGTTGGACCCGCTGGCGACCGGCGTGCTGCCGATCGCCTTCGGGAGCGCCACCAAGACCGTTCCCTATGTCATGGACGGCACCAAGCTGTACCAGTTTTCCCTCCGCTTCGGCGAGGCGCGCGACACCGACGACGCCGACGGCCAGGTGACGGCGACCTCCGACGTGCGGCCGGACGACGCGGCGATCCGCGCCGCCCTGCCCGCCTTCACCGGCGACATCATGCAGGTGCCGCCCGCCTTTTCCGCCGTCAAGGTGGCCGGCGAGCGCGCTTACGACCTCTCCCGCGCCGGCACCCCGCCGGTGCTGGAGCCGCGGCCGGCCCGGGTGGACCGTTTCGAGCTGATCGGCCGGCCCGACCCCGACCACGCGCTGTTCGAGGTGCAGTCGGGCAAGGGCGTCTACATGCGCGCCCTGGCCCGCGACCTCGCCCGGGTCTGCGGTGCGTTTGGCCACATCGCGGCGCTGCGCCGCCTGCGCGTCGGGCCCTTTGCTGTCGCCGAGGCGATTCCGCTGGACAAATTGCAGCCCACGGAGGATACCCCGCGCGCTTCCCCGGACCTTCTGCTTCCCGTCGCGACCGCGCTGGCCGACATCCCGGCGCTGGCCTTGACGGAGGCGGAGGCCTTTGGTCTGTCGCACGGCCAGGCAATCAGCCTGGTGGCGCTGATGGGCCGCATTCCACGGGCGGCCGACCCCGATGGCGGGTTGGCCCGCGCCATGGCGGGGGGCCGCGTGCTCGGGCTATGCCGGCTGGAGGATGGTTGGCTCAAACCCGAACGGATGCTCTGACGGCATCCGACCCACGCGTCCCGCAACCCGATTCAGGAGTACGTGCGATGTCGGTCACCGCGGAGCGCCGCACGGCGCTCATTAGCGACTATGCCACCGGCAAGGACGACACCGGCAGCCCCGAAGTTCAGGTGGCGCTGCTGTCCGAGCGGATCGGCAACCTGACCGAACACCTCAAGACCCACGCCAAGGACTTCCACAGCCGGCGCGGGTTGCTGATGCTGGTCGGCCGCCGCCGCCGCCTGCTCGATTACCTCAAGAAGAAGAACCAGGGCCGCTACGAGGCCCTGATCGGCCGCCTCAATCTGCGCCGCTGACAGGCGCAGAACTGGCATGGCTCCGCCGGCGCCCCCATCTATATAAGGGTTAGCCCTCTATAGAGGCGCCGACAAAGCTCCGCGCCATGGTGGCGCGGGGAAACGCTAGCCGGGGGAGTGGCTCCCGGCCGCCGTGATCGCGGCGGGACGACAGACGGCCGATCCGGCACCTCCGCCTGCTTGGGAGTCGCGACGGCGTTTCCGGCCACATGGATGTGGACGCTCCGGCGTTCGCCCGCGGCTGCACCTGATCGCGCAGACCGCCTCCATGCCGCCCGAGACGCCGTCTCCCCGCACCGGAAAGCTTACGGATCGCTCCCGCTGACGCCCGTCCGGCCGGCATTCCGCAAGGGAACGACGATACGATGTTTAACTACTATCGCAAGGAACTGGACTGGGGCGGGCGCAAGCTCGTCCTGGAGACCGGCAAGATCGCGCGCCAGGCCGACGGCGCGGTGCTGTGCAGCTACGGCGACACCATCGTGCTGTGCACGGCGGTCGGCCTGCGCACGGCCAAGGCGGGTCAGGACTTCTTTCCGCTGACCGTGCACTACCAGGAGAAGGCGTTCGCCGCCGGCAAGATCCCCGGCGGGTTCTTCAAGCGCGAGGGCCGTCCGTCCGAGGCCGAGGTGCTGAAGTCGCGTCTGATCGACCGGCCGATCCGCCCGCTTTTCCCCGAGGGATTCCGCAACGAGGTCCAGCTCATCGCGACCGTGCTGAGCCATGACCTTGAGAACGATCCCGACATCGTTGCCCTCATCGGGTGCTCGGCGGCGCTGACGCTGTCCGGCATCCCATTCTTTGGCCCGGTCGGCGCCGCTCGCGTGGGCTACGTCGATGGCGAATACGTGCTGAACCCGACCGCCGAGCAGGCCAAGACGTCCCAGCTCGAGCTGGTGGTGGCCGGCACCACCGAAGGCGTGCTGATGGTCGAGTCCGAGGCGCAGGAGCTGTCCGAGGAGGTCATGCTCGGCGCCGTGAGCTTCGGTCACAGCGCGTTCCAGCCGGTGATCCAGGCGATCATCGCACTGGCCGAGGTGGCGGCGAAGGAGCCCTGGCCGCTGCCCGAGCCGAGCGAGGCGGAGCGCGCGCTGCGCTCGCGCCTTGATGCGCTGGCCCGCGCGTCGCTGACCGAGGCGTATCGCGAGCCGCAAAAACTGGTGCGCCAGGACAAGGTCGCGGCCGCCAAGCAGGCGGCCTGCGCGGCGCTGGCCGCGGAAGGCCTGGATGTCGACAAGGCCAAGGGTCTGTTCGACGACCTCGAGGCCCATATCGTCCGCAACGCCATCCTGGATACCGGCCTGCGCATCGACGGCCGCGACACCCGGACGGTCCGTCCGATCGTCGGCGAGGTCGGCGTGCTGCCGCGCGCGCATGGCAGCGCGCTGTTCACCCGCGGCGAGACGCAGGCTTTCGTGGTCGCAACCCTGGGCACGGCACAGGACGAGCAGATCATCGACGCGCTCGCCGGCGATTACCGCGAGCACTTCATGCTGCACTACAATTTTCCTCCTTACTCGGTCGGCGAAACGGGCCGCATGGGCAGCCCGGGGCGGCGCGAGGTGGGTCACGGCAAGCTCGCCTGGCGCGCCATCCACCCGCTGCTGCCCAGCAAGGATCAGTTCCCCTATACGCTGCGCGTGGTCAGCGAAATCACCGAGAGCAACGGCTCGTCGTCGATGGCGACGGTGTGCGGCTCCTCGCTGGCGCTGATGGATGCGGGCGTGCCGCTGAAGAATCCCTGCGCCGGCATCGCCATGGGCCTGATCAAGGA
>CAYWOW010000228.1:3053-4796 GCA_964459005.1 uncultured Acetobacteraceae bacterium | reverse complement strand
GGTCGCCCAGCATCTGGGTGCAGGTCGGTCCGGCCAGCACGCGCGTGAGATCGAGGACCCTGAGGCCGGCTAGGGGACCAGGGGGCGGGGCGGAGTCGGGCTGCGTGCTCATGGCCGTATCTAGCGTGTTGGGTTAGATTTGGTCCACCCACAGCAAGAGGTGCGCATGGACCGCCTGGGTCTCGGACTGATCGGCTGCGGCGCCATCGCCCGCTCCGCCCACCTGCCCGCCATGGCCACCCTTGCCGGCCGCGTATCCCTTCGCGCCGCCGCCGATATCGATGCGCAGGCCGCCACCCAGGCCGCCGCGCCCTGGGGTGCGGTGGCCACCACGGACTGGCGCGCCGTGCTCGACCGCTCCGACATCGGGGCGGTCGTCATCACCACGCCCGAATACCTGCATTGCGAACAGGTCAGCGCCGCGGCGGCGGCCGGCAAGCATGTGCTGTGCGAGAAGCCGCTCGCCCGCAGCCTCGCCGAGGCCGACGCCATGATCGACGCCTGCGCGCGCGCCGGCGTGCGCTTCCTGGTCGGCCACTCCCGCCGCTACACCCGCCGCTACCAGCAGATCCGCGCCGCCCTCGACCGCGGCGAGATCGGCCGGTTGCGGCTGATCCGTGAGAACGAGCGCCGCCCGCGCGCGCTGGACCAGCTCTGGTGGTCGCCCCGCCACTGGACCGGCGATCCCCGGGTCAGCGGCGGCGCGCCGCTGATGAACGCCATCCACGAGGCCGACCTGTTGCGCTGGTTCACCGGCGCCGCGCCGCGCGAGGTGCGCGCCGAACTCGCCGTCACCATCCCGGAGAACACCGCCGGCGTGGTCGACTTCCTGTCCTTCACCGTCACCTTCGACGACGGCGCGATCGGCTCGGCGGAAGTGCTGAACTGCGCCCCGCCCGGCTACCCCGCGTTCCACCAGATGGAGCTGTACGGCACCGAAGGCGCCATCCGCGCCCGCGACCACGAGTTGATCGGGCTGACCCGCTTTGCCGCCGAGGGCGCTGATTTTCCCGGCACCTACGACATGCTGCTGCACAACAAGCCGGCCTACGTGCGCGAATTGACGGAACTCATCGAGGCCATCCGCGAGGACCGGCCGGTCCGCATGCCGCCCCGCGAGGCCCGCGCCGCGCTGGAACTGACGCTCGCCGCGGTGGCGTCGGCCCGGACCGGGCGAACCGTGCGGCTTGGCGACGGAGCCGCGCCATGATGTCCGTCCTGCCCGTCGGCGTCATCGGCGCCGGCCGCCACGCCAGCGCGCTGCTCGACCACGCCACCGCGTTCGGCCAGCTGCGCCTCGCCGCCTGGGCCGCCAGCCCCGACGGCAGCGATGCCGAGGCCGCCGCCGCGTGCGCCGTGCGCGCCGGCGCCGCGCCGCGACCCTGGCAAGCGGTGGCGGGGGACCCCTCGCTCGCCGCCGTGCTGCTGCTCGGCTCCGCCGGCCCCGAGGCGGCCGAGGCCGCGCTGCGCGCCGGTCGCCTGGTGCTCTGCCCGCCGCCCGCCGCCCCCGACGACGCGGCGCTGGCCCGCCTCATCGCCGCCGAACGCGCGGGCGGCGGAACGCTGCTGCTCGGCGGCGAACTGGCGCATGGCGAGGCCGGCAGCCGCGCGCTGGCCGCCATCCGCGATCCCGCGTTCGGGGCGCTCCGCACCCTCTTCCTGTCGATCCGCCAGCCCCGCGGCGCCGGACCCGACATCCTGGAGGCGGCCGGCTGGGAGGCGCTGGACTTCGTGCTCGCCGTG
>CAYWOW010000228.1:0-2953 GCA_964459005.1 uncultured Acetobacteraceae bacterium | reverse complement strand
GCCCCTGGCAGGTCGAGGGCAGCGCCCTCGCCTGTCTCAGTCCGGCCCGCCCAGTTCCAGCCCGGCGAGGGCCTCGCAGAACCGGGCCATCGCGGTGTGATCCTGCCCGGGTCCGAGCAGTTTCGCCGCCGCCGCCCACAGCTCCCGGCACTCCGCCGCGAACGGGCTCGGCACGCCGGCCTCGCGCGCGATTTCCAGTGCGATCGACAGATCCTTCGCCATCAGGTCGAGGCCGAAGCCGGAGGCGAAATTCCGCGCCAGCACGAACTGGCGGAATTTCTTCTGAGTGCTGTTGTTCATGCCGGTGGAGGCATTGAGCACATCGGTCATCAGGCCCGGATCGAGGCCGAATTTCCGCCCGATCAGCAGCGCCTCGACGCCGATCAGGAAGCCGCCGGCCGAGACCAGGTTGTTCAGCGCCTTCATCGCCTGACCCGCGCCGACGCCGCCGCAATAGCGGATGGTGCCGCCCATCGCGGCCAGCACCGGCCGCACCCGTTCCAGCGTTTCGGCGGCGCCGCCCACCATGATGGCGAGTTCTCCGGTGACGGCGCGCGACACCCCGCCGGAGACCGGCGCGTCGATCAGCGCCGCGCCTGCCGCGGCCACGCGGGCGGCCAGGGTCTGGGTGGCCGACGGCACGCCGGAGGTCATGTCGATCACCACGCTGCCCGGTTGCAACCCGGCCAGCAGGTTGTCCGCCCCGCCGTGCAGCACCTCGGCCACCTCGGCGCTGGTCGGCAGCATGGTGATCACCACCGCCGAGCCCTCGGCCAGGGCGCGCAGGTCCGGGGCCGCGTGGCCGCCGACCTGTTCGGCGAAGCTCACGGCCCGGGCGCGGCGAGCGTCGGCGACGCCCACCGCGTAGCCGGCGCGCACCAGGCAGGCCGCCATCGGCCAGCCCATGTTGCCGATCCCGACGAAGCCGACGGAGGGTTTTGGCGCCTCTTGCGCCGTCACTTCTTTTCCTCGGCCTCGACTGCCGCGAACACCTCGGCGGCCACCCGGAAGGCATCGAGACCCGCCGGGATGCCGCAATAGATACAGGCCTGCAGCATGATCTCCTTGATCTCGTTGCGGCTGAGCCCGTTGGTCAGCGCGCCGCGGACGTGCAGGCGCAGTTCGTGGGGCCGGTTCAGCGCGGTCAGCATGGCCAGGTTCAGCATCGAGCGCGTCTTGCGGTCGAGCCCGGGGCGGGTCCAGATCTCGCCCCAGCAGTACTCGGTGACCAGCTTCTGGAAGTCGACCATGAAGTCGGTGACGCTGGCCAGCGACTTGTCCACGTGATCGGCGCCGAGCACGGCGCGGCGCACCTCCAGCCCCTTGGCGAACCGCTTGGTATCGAACTCAGGGCGGATTTTGGGCGCTTTGGCCATTGGGTTTCCTCCCGTGTTGCGCGATTGGCACGCTACGCATGGAGCGCCGGAACGACAAGCGGGGCCGGAATGTCGCGCTACTGTACCAAGCCGTACGAAGACGTGCCCGGCGTGCCCGGCGTGCTCGGGAACGTGGCGGCACCATAGCTCGAGCAGCTGGACCCGAAGCTCGCGCCGTTGCTGATCGACAAGGTGCCGGCGATCACTTCCAGGCAGCCATTGCCCACGCTCACCCCGCCGGAGACCGCCATCGTGCCGTTCGGGTAATAGAGCACCCCGGTCAGTGTCGGTTTCATGCCGTTCGAGAGCGTGTCCGTGCTGGTGGAGTTGCCGGCGATCAGAACGCCCGGAATGCCCCCGGAGGTCGTGCCGGAAAGCGGGGCGGACAGCGTCACGGTGGAACCGCCGCCGAAGCTCACCGTGCCGGAAGTGACGATGGTGACACCGACGCCGGTGACGGTGGCGCCCTGACCGACGCTGATGTTGCCGTTGACGATGTACAGCCCGGGATTCAGGGTTATATTGCCGCTGCCGCTGGTGATGCTTGAGTAGGTTCCGGGATTAAGCGTGGACGGCTGGTAGGTCCCGCTGAACGCCGTGCCCGAGCCGGGACTCAGCGCAGCGAAGTCCGTCTGGATGGCCGTGTTGCCGGCATAGGGATCGCTTATCGGGGAGCTCGTTATGTCGATCGGAGCGGTGGTGTCCGGTGGGGTCGGGCTTGATGTTACCGTGTTGGTGCCGTTGGTGATCTCGCTGCCGCCCGATATCGTGATGGAGGTGCCGTACACCCAGGGGCTGGTGACGCTGGAGCCATTGGTGACGCTGACGCCGGCGTTGGACCGGACGTTGCAGCTCGACAGGTTGACGGCCGCGCCGCCCTGGACCGTGATGCCGGTGCCGCCGCTTTTCAGCGCCACTAGGCAGGGCTGGCCGCCGGTCCCGGGGGTCCCGCCGGTCGTCTGGATCTCCGCATAGGCCGTTGCCGAGACCGTCACCGCGGTTCGCGTGCCCAATATGTTGTTGAACGACAGCCCCGCCACCAGCCCGCCGAACGACAGCGGCATGCTGGCCGTGACCACGGCTTGCATCGCCGGGTCCCCAGCGGTGCGCACCCCGGAGACGAACGCGACGCGCACATCGCTGGCGGTCGTCGTGTTGGTGGCCGCCGACCAGGTCGGCGAGCCGGCGGTCGCGCCGTTCAGGGCGGCGATGTCGACGCCGACGCCGGTGGCGGTCTGCGCGTTGTCGCCGGAGTTGTAGCGCATGATGGCGGCATAGGCGGCCAGGTCGGCGCGGCGCTGCAACTCGACCTTGGTGACCGACCAGCTGCCTACCTCCAGCGCCAACGCGAGCGTGCCCATCAGCGCCGGCACGATCAGCGCCAGAACCACCGCCACCGCGCCGCGCCGGTCGGCGACCAGGCAACGGGACCGCGCGACACTCCAGAGGGCCAGCTTGCGCATGACCCGGCAGCCTAGCGGCCCAATGGCGAGTTTTTCGTTTACGTTTGGCGGTTAGCCCATCCGATCCGGCTTCTGCTGCTGCAGCGCCGACAGCGTCTCCCAGACGTCGTGGTA
>CAYWOW010000227.1:0-4823 GCA_964459005.1 uncultured Acetobacteraceae bacterium | reverse complement strand
CTGATGAGCCGGCGCGCCACCGCGCTGGGGGCGGCGGGGGCCGTGGTGGACGGCTACCACCGCGACACGCGCGAGATCGAGGCGCTCGGATTTCCGGTTTTCTCGCAGGGCGCCTACGCCCAGGACCAAAGGCTGCGCGGGCGCGTGATCGATTTCCGCTGCCCGATCGAGTTTGCCAACGCGGTGCGGGTGAACCCCGGCGACGTCATCGTCGGCGACGTTGACGGCGTGGTCGTCATTCCGCAGCAGCATCTGCACGACATCGTCGCCGACGCGCTGGCGAAAGTGCGCGGCGAGGCCACGGTCCGCGACATGATCACGCGCGGCGAACGCACCGAGGCGATCTACGAGAAGACCGGAATCATGTGAAACGCCGGCAACCGGCTGCCCCGTCAAAACCGCAACAACATGCAAAACGCCCGAGAAAAACCATGAAATCGAAACGCTGGAGCGTCATCCTCTTTCTCGCCGCGTGCGGCGCGATCAACTACACTGATCGGTCCGCGTTCGGCATCACCGCGCCGCTGTTCAGCAAGGAGCTGGGCATCGGGCCGGCCGAGCTGGGCCTGCTGTTCGGCGCCTTCTCGATTGGTTACGCGCCGTTCAACTTCGTCGGCGGCTGGGCCTCGGACAAGTTCGGCGCCAATCGCGTCTTCACCGTCGCGCTGGCGATGTGGTCGGTGTTCTGCGCCGCGATCGCGGGTGCGTTCAACATGGCGTCCATGCTGGTCGTGCGCATCCTGTTCGGCGCCGCGGAAGGGCCGTTCGGCTCGCTGATCAACAAGATCTCCAATGACCGCTTCGAGCCCGAGGAAGCCGCCGCCGCGGTCGGCGTGGGCAATGCGGGCAATCCGGTCGGCGCCGCGGTGGCCGGCCCGATCGTCGGCTACATCGCGATCACCTATGGCTGGCGCTGGTCCTTCATCGTGTTCGGCGCCCTCGGCCTAGTGATGGCGCTGGTATGGGTCGTCCGGATGGGCGGCTGGACGCGCGGGCAGCGGGTGGTCCGGCCGGCGCCCGCTCTCGCCAGTCCCGCCATGGCGAAGTCGGACGCGCCGCCGCTGCGCTTCTACATCACCCGCAGCCCGATCCTCGCGACCGCCTTCGCCTTCTTCGCCATCAACTACATCCTCTACTTCTTCCTCTCCTGGTTCCCGAGCTACCTTGTCACCGCCCGGCATCTGTCGATGGCGAGCATGAGCTTCACCACCGTGATCCCCTGGGTGCTCGGCATCGTCGGCATGGCCGGCGGCGGCTTCCTGACCGACTACGCGGCGCAGCACATGGATCGCTTCGTCTCGCGCAAGGTCATGCTGGGCGGGTTCCTCGCCCTGTCGTCGCTCTGCATCGGCTTCGGCGGCACTGTCGACAGCCTGACCGGCGCGGTCGTGCTGATGTCGCTGTCCGTGCTGTTCATGTATCTTTCGGCCTCGGCCCCGTGGGTCATCGTGCAGGACCTGGTCGAGCCGGACCGTGTTGGCAGCGTCAGCGGATTCAACCACATGCTGGCCAATCTCGGCGGCCTCGCCGGCCCGGTGATCACCGGCTTCATCATCCAGGCCACCGGCTCCTACACCAGCGCCTTCGTGCTGGCCGGCGGCATCGGCGTCGTCGCGGCGCTCGGGGTCGCGGTGTTCCTGCCGCGATCCGTGGCGGCCGCGCGCGACATGCATTGGGTGGCGGGAGGACTGCACGCATGAACGAACTGCTGGTGCTGGCGCCGACCGACCAGATCGCGGTCGCCGTGCGCGACATCGAGCCGGGCGAGACGGTCACCTTGCCCGACGGCAGCCGGATCGTCACGCGCACCCGTGTGCCGTTCGGCTTCAAGGTCGCCATCCGCGCCATCGCCGCGGAGGAGAAGGTGTTCAAATACAATGTTCCGATCGGCACCGCGACGCAGGCGATCGCGCCGGGCGAGGTTGTTCACCTGAACAATCTGCGCAGCGATTACATCGCCACGCGACGCGAAAGAACGTGAGCGCAAGGGCAAAGATGATGAACGGTTATCTCCGCCAGGACGGCCGCAAGGGCATCCGCAACACGGTCATCGTGGCCTATCTGGTCGAATGTGCGCGCCACGTCGCCCAGGAAATCACCAACCGCTTCCGCGGCCAGTGCGTGCACATGATCGGCTTCCCGGGCTGCTATCCGAACGATTACGCCAGCATGATGATGCGCCGGCTGACCACGCATCCCAATGTCGGCGCGGTTCTGCTGGTCTCCCTGGGCTGCGAAAGCATGGACCGGAACAATCTGCTGGCCGAGGTGCGCGCGTCCGGCCGCCCGGCGGAGCTGATCGTCATCCAGTCCAGCGGCGGCACGCTGCGCTCGATCGAGGCCGGCGCGGCGTGGGTGGAGAACGCCATCTCCGAGATCGCCGCCGTGCCAAGGGTGGAGATCACGGCTGCGGATCTGGTGGTCGGCACGGTCTGCGGCGGCTCCGACACGACGAGCGGGCTGGCGGCGAACCCGGCCATGGGGGTTGCCTTCGATCTGCTGGTCGCCGCCGGCGGGCGGGCCATCTTCGAGGAAACCGGCGAGCTGATCGGGCTGGAGCACTTCATGGCCGAGCGCGCCGTGACGCCGGCCCTGGGTGAGGAAATCCTGGCCTGCATGCGCAAGACCGAGGACTATTACCGCACGATGGGCCAGAGCAGTTTCGCCGTCGGCAATGCCGAGGGCGGGCTCACCACCATCGAGGAGAAATCGCTCGGCGCCTACGCCAAGAGCGGCCAGTCGCGCATTGCCGGGTTGATCAAGCCGGGCGACATACCGCCATACGGCGGGCTGTTCCTGCTCGATGTGATTCCCGACGGCGAGGTCCGGTTCGGCTTTCCGAACATCAACGACAACATGGAGATCGCCGAACTGATCGCCTGCGGTTCGCATCTGATCCTGTTCGCGTCGGGGCGCGGCTCGGTGGTGGGATCGGCGATCTCGCCGGTCATCAAGGTCTGCGGCAATCCCCGCACCTATCGCGCGATGACGGACGACATGGACGTCAATGCCGGAGCGATCCTGGAAAACGAGGCCACGCTGGACGAAGTCGGCCAGAGCATCTTCGCGCTGATCCAGGACGTCGCGGCGGGAACGCCGACCAAGTCGGAGAAGCTGGGGCACCAGGAATTCATCCTGTCGTACAAGTACTTCACCCCGATCGGACCGGCCTGCCTGCCGAGGGTCGCATGAAGATAACCGCGCTGGAGACCTGGCACTGCAAGCGCGACCTGTCGCTGTTCCCGGCCAGCCGCGCGGGGACGCACATGCCGTGGGATGTGGTCGTGCTCGCGGTGCACACCGATGCCGGCGTGAGCGGCCATGCCTCCGCTCTCGCCGCCCGATCGGGCCGCGTTACCGAGGCGTATCTGCACGACAACATCGCCCCGGTGCTGGCCGGCCGCGACGTCTCGGACCGTGAGCGTATCTGGCACGATCTGTGGACGCTCGACCGCCACCTGACGTTCTTTCCGGTCTATCTTCCGGGTCCCGTCGATGTCGCGTTGTGGGATATCGCGGCGATCGCAGCGGGGTTGCCGCTGTACCGCTATCTTGGCGCCTATCGCGACAGCGTTCCGGCCTATGCCAGCGGTTTGTTCCACGACACCACACAGGAATACGTCACCGAGGCGCTCGACTACCAGCGCTGCGGCCTGGCTGGCTACAAGGTGCATGGGCCGGGTCCGTGGCGGCGCGACATCGAGGTGCATCGGGCGCTGCGCGAAGCAGTCGGACCGGATTTCCTGCTGTTCGCCGATCCGGTGGGCGAGTACACGCTGGACCAGGCGATTCGTGTCGGCCGCGACCTCGAGCGGCTGAACTACGAGTGGTTCGAGGAGCCGTTCCGCGACTTCGAACTGTCCAAGTACCAGTCGTTGTGCGCGGCACTCGACATCGCCGTCGCGGCGACCGAGACGACGCGTGGCGCCCACTGGGGTGTCGCGCAGGCGATCATGCAGAAGGCCGCCGATATCGTGCGCGCCGACGTCTCCTGGAAGGACGGCGTCACGGGCACGATGAAGATCGCGCACCTCGCCGAAGCCTTCGGTCTGAACTGTGAGATCCACACCACGACCATGGCGTACATGGACGTCGCCAACCTGCATGTGTCGTGCGCGATCCGCAATTGCGAGTATTTTGAACTTTTCGTGCCGGAAGAGCCGTTCCGCTTTCCGATGAAGGGCTCGCTGCCGGTGGACGCGACCGGCATGGCGCATGTCCCGCAGGAGCCTGGGCTCGGCGTGGCGCTGGACTGGGACGAAATCGACGGCCTGTGCGTATCGCACCGCAAGACGGATGTGTAGGTAATTCGCGAACAGGAGTGGGAGTGAAATGCAAATCGGTCTCGGACTCTATCGGCACCAGCTGACCCCGGACAACTTCAAATTCGCCAATCAGCTCGGCGCCGAGCAGATCGTGGTGCACCTGGAAAACTACCTGGCCGCCGAAGCGGACGGCAAGGTGATGCTGTCGCGCGGAGAAGGCGACGGCTGGGGCCGGGCGATCGACGGCTACTGGACCTATGACACGTTCAAGTCGCTGATCGACCGGCTCGGCGAATACGGCCTCAAGCTGGCGGCGATCGAGAATTTCGCGGTCAAGCAGTGGTCCGACGTCCTGCTCGCCGGCCCCCGGCGCGATGAGCAGATCGCGCAGATGAAGCAGATGATCCGCGATGCCGGCCGCGCTGGCGTGCCGTGCTTCGGCTACAACTTTTCCATCGCCGGCGTGTGGGGATGGGTGCGCGGTCCGTTCGCCCGCGGCGGCGCCATGAGCGTCGGCTTCGATGCCAACGCCATCGACATGCAGGAACCGATTCCCGA
>CAYWOW010000226.1:0-4839 GCA_964459005.1 uncultured Acetobacteraceae bacterium | reverse complement strand
GGGCCGCGTGCTCATCGGAAGGTTTCATGATCCGTCTGGCGGTCGCACGCCTCTGGTGCTGTTCCAACAGCTTCAATCCGCGCCGCACCCGGTTGGCGGATCTGCACCACCACAATTGGACCGAGGGACCGCCGGCGCTCAGCCAGCCCGGCGCGCCGTGCCCCGAATTCGATGGACTCGCCGCCTTCCTCTCGGTCCATCCGGATTGGGAGGCGGGGATGCTGCGCTGCGCCGCCGCCCCGCCGGGCGGGCCGCTGGCCGCCGAGGTGTTCGGCGCCTGGCTCGCCGACGTCGAGTCGGCGTTGCGGCCGGGGCGCTTCGATGCCTTGTACCTGTCGTTGCACGGCGCCTGCCAGGCCGAGGGCGATCCCGGGGCCGACCTCACGGTGCTGCGGCGCTTGCGCATGGCGGCGCGGCGCCTGCCCATCGTGGCCAGCTTCGACAGCCTGGCCAACATCTCCGACGAAATGCCGCTGTTGCTGGACGGCGCCAGCGCGTTGCGCGGGCCGGACGACGGCGCCGCCGCGGCCTGTCGCGCGCTCGGCCTGCTGGAGGGCATCCTGACCCGGCGGTTCCGCCCGGTCGGCGCGGTGGCCCGAGTCCTCGCCGTCGTGCCGCCCGTGCAGTTGCGGCCGGTGATGGCCTCGCTGTGGGGCGGCCAGCTTGCCGACAACCGGATCCCGCTGCTCGATCGCAGCGTCTTTTCCGGCTTTCCCTGGTGCGACAACCACTGGGCCGGCCCGTCCGCCCTGGTGTGGGCCGACCGCGATGCGGGCGCCGCCCGCGAGGCGGCCTCCGAGCTGGCCCTGCAATTGGCGCGCGGGCACGACGACAGTGCCGGCCAGTTCTTGCCCCCGGCGGCCGAGGCGCTGGCCCAGGCCGCCGCGCAGGGCCGCACCCTGGTGCTCGATCCCGCCGATGACCCCGCCGCGGGCAGTCTCGGCGATACGCCTGAATTGCTCCGCGCCCTGCTGGCGGCCGGCCCGGCCGCCGCGGCCTTCGGCGTGCTGGCCGACCCGCGCGCCCTCGCCGCCGCCCATGCCGCCGGCGAAGGCGCCGAGTTCACCCATCCGCTCGGGGCCTGCCTCACCCCGGTTTACGGCCGGCCGGTGACGGCGCGGCTGCGCGTCGGCCGCCTGTTGCCGGACATGGCCGTGCTGCAGGCCGGTCCGGTCGCCATCCTGGTGGCCAACCGGCCCATGGCCGCCGAGCCCGCCCTGTTCGAAGCCGCCGGCATCGACCTCGGCAGCCTCCACCTGCTCGCGCTGAAGGGCGGGGAGACCGCACGCACGACCTTCTCGCCGCTCTTCCCCGCGGCGCTGGAGGCGGGTTGCGCCGGCCCGTCCAGCCCGGATCTCGCGGCGCTGCCGTTCAACTACGTGCCGGCCGCGCGCCGCAGCCCCGGCGCGGCCGAGCGCTATGCCTCAGACCAGCAGCAGAGCGCCGGCGAGGCCGAGAACCGCGATAAAGATCGACGCACCCACGCCCAGCAGCAGTGGGCGCAGCCCCTTGGCCCGCAGGGCACGAAGCTCCGTATTCAGGCCTAGCGCCGCGACCGCCGCCGCCATCATCAGCGGCACCAGCCAGCGCGAGGCGTCCACCGCCAGCTTCGGCACCACCCCGGTGCTGCCGATCACCACCAGCGCCAGGAAGCCGAAGGCGAACCACGGCACCGGCGTCTTCACGCCGCCCTTCGCCTCGCCGCGGCGAACCCACAGCCCCAGGCCGAGCACGGCCGGCGCCAGCATGACCACGCGGGCCAGCTTGGTGATGGCGCCGACCTGGGTGGCCACCGGGCCGCCCGCCGCCGCCGCGCCGACGGCCTGCACCACCTCGTGGATGCTCGACCCCGCCCACAGCCCGTAACTGCGCGCGGACAGCCCGATCAGCGGGCTGAGTTCCGGGTAGATCACCAGCGCCACCGTGCCGCACAGGGTGATGATGGCGAGCGCGTAGGTCACGTCCTCCTGCTTGCCGCGCACCACCTGGTTGGCCGCGACGATGGCGCTGGCGCCACAGATGCCGGTGCCGGTGCCGATCAGTTGCGCCAGCGCCGGCTCCACCCCCAGCAGCTTGCCGAGCCACATGGTGAACACCATGGTCAGCGCCACCGCGGCCACCGCCAGGCACAGCGCGCCGGCGCCGATCGAGAGCAACTGGCCGAGCGTGACCTGCAGGCCGAGCAGCACGATGGAGGCCCGCAGCACCGGGCGCACCGCGAAGGCGGCGCCGGGCGCGACCCCGCGCGGCATGCCGACGGTGGCGCGGATGGCGATGCCGACCAGCAGCGCCACCACCACGGGGTTGAGCGCGTTCAGTCCGGTCGCGTTCTTGATCAGGATGGCGGCCTCGGCGATGACGAAACACACGACGAGGCCGGGCAGCAGGCCGACATAACGAGAAACGCCGGTCGCGGCGGCGCCGGCGCGGGCAGGGGGGACGGGCATGGGAAACCTGGAACGGAGAAAGAGGCGGGAACCTGAACCGGGGCGGGAACAGCGTCAAGCAGGGCACTCGGACGGCTTGATAAAAAACGCTCTCTTGACGGTCGGCCTTTGTCGGCATACGGAACGTTCCGTAATGGCTTCGCAAAATAGCCACAAATCAATCCGTCCAATGCCAAGGGAGGCCATATGTACAGGTTGATAGCAGCTACCGCCCTGTTTGTTCCGATGGCGGTTGTGTGTTCCGCCGCGAGTCCTCCTGCCCCGGACATCAACGTTGCGCGACCGCCCGCGTCGTTCCAAACCGAAAAAGCGACGAAGTGCGTGCGTTCGCCTGTGCAGTTTGGCAGTGGGGGGCCTGGTACGGTACAATTGCTTGATTTTATGACGACCAGCGATGGTTGGTGCCCTTATACAGTTTGGATGAAGGGTCACCGGCCCTGGGACAGCGCAACATTGGCGTCCGCGCCTGAGCATGGTGAGGTATTTGTTACGAAATCAAGTAACGCATCCATCCTTGGGTATCGTGCGGTGCACGGCTATACTGGAACCGATACATTCGAAATCAAGTGGCAGCCCGGAGATGTGCTGTGGCGGTTTAGCGTGACGGTAGGACCTTAATTACAGCCGATCCATTTCGTGACCGCGGCGCAAGAACATCGACCGCCACAGTCGTAAGGTGCATGGCATCCCCCGGGCCTGGACGGGGCCTGCCTGACTTTCTGTGGGGCTGCGACCCTGCTATTGCCTCTCGCCATGCGCCCGGCGCGGCGAAGGAGACACTATGAGCACAGACAACGCCTCGTGCATCCGGGCTTTCCTGGCGACAACCCGGCAGCAACAGACAACGTTTCTGGCCGAACTCGTGCGCCTCCCGTCGGACAATCCGCCCGGGGATTGTGCCCCGCACGCGGCGGCGGCGGCGGCATTGCTGGAGGCGCAGGGCCTGGCGGTCGAACGCCATCCGGTACCCGCCGACCTCGCGCGCGCGCGCGGCATGGTCAGCGTGACGAACCTGGTGGTGCGCCATCGCTTCGGCGACGGTCCGGTGATCGCGCTCAATGCGCACGGCGACGTGGTGCCGCCGGGCGAGGGCTGGACGCAGGACCCTTATGGTGCGGCGATCGTCGGGGGCTGGATGTACGGCCGCGGCGTCGCCGTCTCCAAGTGCGATTTCGCCACCTATGCCTGGGCGCTGCTGGCGCTGCGGTCGCTGCCGGCGCCCTTGGCCGGCACCGTGGAGCTGCATCTGACCTATGACGAGGAATCCGGCGGCGAGATCGGGCCGGCATGGTTGCTGAGCGAAGCGATCACGCGGCCGGACCTGGTCATCAGCGCCGGATTTTCCTATGCCGTCGTGAATGCGCACAACGGCTGCCTGCACCTGGAAGTGGAAGTACGGGGCCGCTCGGCGCATGCGGCCAAACCCTTCACGGGGGTCGATGCGCTGGCGGCGGCGACCCATATCCTCGCCGCGTTGTATCGCTGGCGTGCGGAACTGGCCGCGCGGGTCTCCGCGATTCCCGGCATCGGCGCCGCGCAACTGACGATCGGGCTGATCGCGGGCGGCATCAACACCAACGTGGTGCCGGACCGGGTGGTCTTCCGCCTGGACCGGCGGATGATCCCGGAGGAAAACCCCGCCGCCGTCGAGGCGGAATTGCGCGCGGTGATCGCCGAAGCGGCGCGCGCCGTGCCGCATACCGGGCTGGCGGTGCGCCGCATCCTGCTGGCCGAGCCGCTGCGGCCGGTGGACGGCAGCGCCGTTCTGACGGATGCGCTGTGCCGCCATGCCAGCGCGGTGATGGGCGAGACGATCGTCCCCAGCGGCGTGCCGCTTTACACCGATGCGCGGCATTACGCGGCGCGCGGCATTCCCACCGTGCTCTATGGCGCGGGGCCGCACACGATCGAGGAAGCGAACGCGCACCGCGCCGACGAGCGCCTGCCGCTCAGCGACCTCGCGAAGGCGACCGAGGTGGTGGCGCTGACGCTGGCGGAGTTGCTCGGCGCGGGCGGATAAGAAAGTCACACAGGGAGACGGAGAGACGGAGAGAAGTCAGGAATGGGCGCTTCGCGCCAGAAATCCTTCTCTCCGTCTCCCTGTGCAATCTTCTCCTTTCCGCAGGCACCACAGCCGCTGGGTGGCGCGGTCAGGCCAGGCCGTGCGACCCCTTCAGCTCGGCATAGGCGGCGTCCAGCCCCTGACGGAACAGCGCCACCATCTCGCGCAGGTTTTCCTCGGTCATGATCAGCGGCGGGCTGAAGGCGACGCGGTCGCCGATGGCGCGCACCACCAGCCCGGCCTCGTGGCACTTGGCTTCCACCAGCGCGCCGGCCTTCGCCGCGGCGGGGAAGGGGGTGCGGGTGGCCTTGTCGGCCATCAGCTCGACGC
>CAYWOW010000225.1:0-4874 GCA_964459005.1 uncultured Acetobacteraceae bacterium | reverse complement strand
TTCCCGGCCACATCGCCTGCGACGGCGCCAGCAATTCCGAGATCGTGGTGCCGCTCGTACGTGCCGGCGCGCTGCTGGGCGTGCTCGACATCGACAGCCCCGAAGTAGCCCGGTTCGGCGCGGCCGAGCGCGTCCTGTTCGAAGCCGTCGCACGGGCCTGGGTCGCCTCACTCGGCGGGTAAGCCCGATCGCCCCGGCGCGGGCCAGCGGTGGCGAAAGGCGGCGAGTGCCCGGAGCGCGGTCTGCTGCGGCACGCGAGGCGCGGGCGCTTCGCCGGGCGAGCCGGCCGGCTCGCGCCATGCCCGTGCATCCGCGCCGAGCAGCCGGCAGCGCAGCCACAGCTCCGCGCTTTCCAGGGCGGCGCCGTCCACCATGGCCGGTTCGATCCCGCCCGCCCGGACCAGCAGGTCGCGGGCGAGCGCGATGCGCAGGCCGAGCCGGCCGGGCGCCGGGCAGGGGGGCGGGGGGGCGTCGAGCGCATCGACGCGGCGGCAGGCCGCCAGCGCCGTGGCGCCGAGTACCACCGTTCGCGGCGCCGCGGCGGTGGCTTGGGCCAGGGCCAGCACGGCGGTGGCGGACGGCTCCCGCGGTTCAGCGTCCAGCACCGCGACGACCGTACCGCGCGCGGCGCGGGCCGCCTCCGCGAGGGTGTCGGCGACCTGGTCCGGGCTGCCGGCCCGCAGATAGACGAGGTTGGGCGCCAGGGCGGGGAGAAGGGCGGTGGCCGGATCGGCGCCGTCGTCGATCAGCACGATCTCGGCTTTTGCCTCGGTCAGCGCCGGCGCGAGCGCCGCGATCCGGCGCAGCGTCGCGGTGGCGTCTCGCCCGGCCAGCATGACGAGGCTGAACGCCGGGGCGCCGATCAGCGGCAAGTCGAGCCGGCCGGCGACGCGGCGCAGGCTGTCCAGCGCAACGGCGGGCGCCAGCGGGGCGGTGCCGTCGCGGACCCGGGCCCGCGCCGCGAGCAACGCCGCGAGTTGCCGGAAGGCGCCGCGCAGCTGGTCGGCCTTGCTGGCGCCGGCCTGGCCGGCGAGCAGGGTTTCCAGCCCGGCCCACAACCCCTGCATCTGCTGGGCGGCCGCCTCGAGCGCCTCGCGGTGCTTCGCCGCGAGCGCCGGACCCTGCCGCGCGATGCGCGCAAATACCTGTTGCGAGGCTTGCTCGCGCGCGCTGATCACCACCGGGCGGTCGGCCGGGATGGTGCCGGGGGGCAGGCTCAGGCGGTAGGCGTGCTGGCCATCGCCCATGCCTTGCGCGACGAGGTCGCGGCGGAAAGTCGCCGCGGCGACCGCACCGACGCAAACGTCATCGACCAGGATTTCGGCGACCAGCCGCTGGTCGGGCCGGTCGGACGACCAGACCCAGCCCTCGACGCTGCCGTCGGGCTTCAGTTCCAGGTCGCCGGTGACGCGGTGGGAGGTCATGCTGGGCAGGAGCGGCGCCATTGCAGAACAATTAAGCAGCCGGCACGTGGGCAGGCCAGGTGAAATATCGGTCCACGCCGGGCAGCGGGGACGGGCGCAGCGCTAATTCCCTGACGATGGTCCTCAACCGGAAGTAGCAAAATAGAATAAGATCGTGCGTTCCGATTGCAGCGACAGGGGAGCAGGGCGCGCCGAGGTAGAGTTTGAATCAGTGGGTTGGGATATATCCGTGTGTTGCCTGTCACGCGTGGTGCCTAAAATATCGATCATTGGCCTGCCAAAGTATCGCACGGTGGGTTATTTCTGCTAAAATAACGCATGCTCGCACGCCCGACCCCAGCGATCCGTGAGACGCCCGCGCCGACCCAGGCCCCGCGCACCCTGCGCGAGGCGCCGGCGGTGGAGGGGTTTGCCGTCCATCAGGGCAGGCCGCGCGCATCGGATGCCGGCGAGGCCGACCGGATTGCCGCTCTGCACCGCGCACGTTTCCTCCGCCCGCTCTGTGCCGGGCGCCAGGTGGCGCTGAGCGGCGGCGGCGCGGCCGCCGGGTTGCTGGGCGAAGTCGCCGCCGGCCTGCTCCCCGCCCCCGGGGTCGGCGCCGACGTGGTGCTGGCGCTTGACCCGGTGCCGCCGCAGGCCGTGCTGGCCGCCGCCCCCGAGCTTGCCCAGGCCCTGCGCAGCGGCGGCGTGCTGGTCATGGTGAGCCGCCCCGACGGCACGCCGGACGGCGGCCGCTCGGCCATCGAGGCGGCGCTCGCCCGCAGCTTCCGCCACGTCGTCACCTTCCGCCAATGCGCCGTGGCCGGCACGCTGCTCGCCGACGCGCGCCGCGAGGGCAGCCGCGTCGTCGCGCTGGCTGACGACCCCACGCCGGCAAGCGCGATGGTGCATGTCTGCTCCGCCGAGCCGTTGCCCGATCTCGCCGGCGGCGTGTTCGCGGCCCCGCCCGGGAGCGTGGTCGCCGGCATGAAATACGCCGCCCGTCCGGTCGCGGTGCCCGACCGCCCGGCCGTCGTGTCCGCCAATCCGGTCGAGCTGCCCGAGGAAGTGCCGGGCGAGGAGAGCGTGGCCGAGCTGCGCCGTCGCGCGGTGTCGCTGGCGGAGCGTCTGCTCGAGCGTGACGAGCGGATGCTCGATCTCGTCGCCGAGGCGGCGGATCTCCGCCGCCAGCTGGAGGATGCGCCGACGCGTGGCGACCGGGTCGAGGCGACGCCCGCCCGCCACCGCTGGCCGCTCGCCGACCATCCCGACATGCTGCCCGCGGCGCTCGAAGTCTACGACCGCCGGGTCGATGACGACGCGGTGCTGGAAGGGCGCGCGGGCGAGGCGTTTCTCAAGCGGTTCGAGCTCACCGGCCACGCACCCGCGACCGCCGCCGCCATCGCCGCGCTGAACGCGATGCCGCGGCGGCTGCGCTGCGCCGGCACCGGCGACCTCCCCGATGTCTCCATCGTCATTCCCGTGCATGGCCAGCTCGGCTACACGCTGAACTGTCTGGACAGCCTGTTCCGCCAGGTGTCGCGCCACAGCGCCGAGATCATCGTCATCGACGACCACTCGCCCGACGACACCGGCAAGAAGCTGCCGAAGGTGACCGGCATCCGCTACTGCCGGCAACCGGCGAACCGCGGCTTCATCGCGAGCTGCAATGCCGGCGCGACCCTGGCGCGCGGCCGCATCCTGGTGATGCTCAACAACGACACCCGCGTCGTCGCGGGCTGGCTCGACGAACTGGTCGGCGGCTTCACGCTGTTCCCCCGGGCCGGCCTGGTCGGCTCCAAGCTGCTCTATCCGGACGGCTCGCTGCAGGAGGCGGGCGGCATCATCTGGCGCGACGGCTCGGCCTGGAACTATGGCCGCAGCGACGATCCCAACCGGCCGCAATACTGCCACGCCCGCCAGGTCGATTTCGTCTCCGGCGCATCGATCGCGGTGCCGGCGGCGCTGTGGCACCAGCTCGGCGGCTTCGATGCGCTCTATGCCCCGGCCTATAACGAGGATTCGGACCTGTGCTTCCGCATCCGCGCGGCCGGCTACGAAACCTGGTTCCAGCCGCAGTCCAGGGTGATCCACTACGAGGGCCGGACCGCCGGGACCGATACGCGGGCCGGCGTGAAGTCGTACCAGGAGGTCAACGCCAAAAAATTCCTGATGCGCTGGCACGACACGCTGGCCGATCACCGGGCGAACGGCGAGGCGCCGTATTTCGAGCGTGAGCGCCACGTGCACCGGCGCGCCCTGGTGATCGACGCGACCGCGCCGACGCCCGACCAGGACGCCGGCTCGGTGACCACGGTGCTGAACCTGCGGCTGCTGCAACAGCTCGGCTACAAGGTGCATTTCGTGCCGCAGGACAATTTCCTGTACCAGAAGAAATACATCACCGACCTGCAGCGCGAGGGCATCGAGTGCGCCTATGCGCCGTACGACACCGGCTTCGAATCGTACATGAGCCGCCATGGTTCGCTGTTCGATGTCGTGCTGGTGTTCCGCGCCACGGTGGCCGAGAAGACGATCGCGATGGTGCGCCGCCACGCACCGCAGGCATCGATCCTGTTCAACAACATGGACCTGCACTTCCTGCGTCTGCGGCGCGAGGCGGAGCTTGCCGGTGACGCGGCGGGGATCGCCGCCGCCGCGGCGATGCAGCGGCGCGAGCTGGAGGTGATCGGCAAGGTCGACTGCACCATCACCCCCTCGACCTTCGAGAAACAGGTGATCGCGGAGCTTGCCCCGGCGGCGCCGGCGCGGGTGCTGCCCTTCATGTTCGATTTCGCGGGCACGGCGGTCGGCTTCGCGCCGCGCCGCGACATCTGCTTCCTCGGCGGCTACGGCCATAGCCCCAACGTCGATGCGGTGCGGTTTTTCGTCCGGAAAGTGTTCCCGCTGGTGAAGCGGGCGGAGCCCGGCATCCGCTTCATCATCGCGGGCGCCAATCCAACCCAGGACGTGAAGGCGCTGGCGGCGGACGATGTCATCGTCACCGGCATGGTGGCGGATCTGCGCGGGCTGTTCGACGCCACCCGCGTGTTCGTCTGCCCGCTGCGCGCCGGCGCCGGCGTGAAGGGCAAGGTTGCCACGGCGATGTCGTACGGAGTGCCGGTGGTGACCACCACGGTCGGCGCGGAAGGCATGGAGCTGATCGACGGCGAGCACGTGCTGGTGGCCGATACGCCCGCCGCCTTGGCGGCGGCCTGCCTGCGCGCCTATCGCGACGAGGCGCTGTGGCAGCGCCTGTCGGCCGCCGGGCAGGCGCGGGTGGCCGAGAAACACTCGCTGGCCATGGGACGGGGCGTGCTGGCGGAGGCGATCGAAACCGCCATGCGCCACCGGCTTGGGCTCGACGCAGCGGCCTGACCGTACCGGGGCGCTGCCCCGAGCCCTGCCCGCCCCGCCTAAATATCACGCGGGGATTTCGCGTGGAATCGGCGAATTCGGGTTGACATGGCG
>CAYWOW010000224.1:0-4923 GCA_964459005.1 uncultured Acetobacteraceae bacterium | reverse complement strand
TACACCATGTGCCGCCCCGCTCCGCCGCCGGTCACGCCGATATCGGTCATCAGCGCCTCGCCCGGGCCGTTCACCACGCAGCCGATGATCGACAGGGTCAGCGGCGTCTCGATATGCGCCAGCCGCTCCTCCAGTTGCGCCACCGTGTCGATCACGTTGAAGCCCTGCCGGGCGCAGGACGGACAGGAGATGATTTTCACGCCGCGATGGCGGATGCCGAGCGATTTCAGGATCTCCCAGCCCACATGCACCTCCTCCTCCGGCTCGGCGGAGAGCGAGACGCGCACGGTGTCGCCGATGCCGTCCCACAGCAGGTTGCCCAGGCCGATCGCGCTTTTCACCGTGCCGGTGCGCCGCCCCCCGGCCTCGGTGATGCCGATGTGCAGCGGATGGTCGCAGACCTCGGCCAGTTGGCGGTAGGCGGCGACGGCGAGGAACACGTCGGACGCCTTCACGCTGATCTTGAATTCGTGGAAGTCATGGTCCTGCAGGATCTTCGCGTGCTCGAGCGCGCTTTCCACCATCGCCTCGGGGTTGGGTTCGCCGTATTTCTCCAGCAAGTGCTTTTCCAGGCTGCCCGCGTTGACGCCGATGCGCATCGAACAGCCATGGTCGCGGGCGGCCTGCACCACCTCGCGCACGCGCTGCGCACTGCCGATGTTGCCCGGGTTGATGCGCAGGCAGGCCGCGCCGGCCTCGGCCGCCTCGATGGCGCGGCGGTAGTGGAAATGGATGTCGGCCACGATCGGAACGTTCACCTGGCGCACGATGTCGTGCAGCGCCGCCGTGCTCTCCTGGTCGGGACAGGAAACCCGGACAATGTCCACCCCCGCCGCCTCGGAAAGGCGGATCTGCGCCACCGTGGCCGCCACGTCGCTGGTGAGCGTGTTGGTCATGGTCTGCACGGTGATCGGGGCGTCGCCGCCCACGGCCACCGGACCGACATGGATCTGACGCGACCGGCGACGCTCAATGTGTTGGTACGGGCGATAGCTCATGGAAAAACGCTCCGGGTGGAGGGATTCGCCGCGCAACATGCCCGCTTGCATGCCGCCGCGCAAACCGGTCCCTAGGGCAAGTGGGAGAAGAAAGGCGCAAGGACAAGGCCGTCAGCCGCCCGCCCAGCCCGTCAGCACCGCCAAATGGAGGGTCACGCGCACCCGCCCCCCCTCCTCCGGCAGCGCCGCCAGCGCGGCGGGAAACAGGGCGCGCGGCGGGATGCGGCGGTCGCGCAACGCCACCGCATTGGTCTCGCCGGCGGCGCGCAGGTCGCGCAGGACGGCAAACGGGGTGGCGTAGAGCAGGCGGATTTCCTCGACATCGGCCACGGGAAAGGAGAAGCCCGAGCGTTGCAGCAGGGCAGCGCAGTCGCGCAGGTCGGGAAACGGCGCGACCCGTGGCGCCGCGCCGCCCCTCAGCGCCGATTCGGCCTGGGCGAGGGCGGCGCGCAACTCGGCGAAAGAGCCGAGCGCCGGCAGGCTGGCCAGCAGCAGCCCATCGGGCCGCAACGCCTGGCGCAACTGGATCAGCGCGCCGGGCAGGTCGTTCACCCAGTGCAGCGACAGGCTGGCAACGATCAGATCGAAGCTGGCGGGGGCGAACGGGAGCAATTCCTCGTCGGCGGCGACCGCGGGACCGCCCGAGCGGGCGGCCATGCGCGCGGAAAGGTCGCAACTGACCGTCGCGATGCCGCGAGCCCGCAGCAGCGGCGCGACCACCCCGCGTCCGCCGACATCGAGCGCGCGCTCGAAGGTCCGGGTGGTGTCGTCGAGCCGGTCGAGCAGGCGGTCCGCGGCATCGGCCAGGATGGCGGCCACCCCCGCCACCGTCGCGGCGGCGCGGTCGCGATGGTGGCGCACGGCGGCGCGGTCGAACACGTGCATGCTCATGCGGCTGCATGTGCCCCCGCTGGACGTTGCTGCCAAGGCGGCAACCCGCCTAGTCTCCGCCCGGGCAGAAGGAGGCAACAATGAACTCTCCCGACGGAAAGGCCGCGCGAGCGGTCGCGATCGCCGCCACGATCAGCCGCGTGCGCGCCATTGAGGCGGAACAGGGCGTTACCCGGCCGGCGCTGGAGGCCATCAAGGCCGAGCTGCTGGCGCTGGCCACGCGGGAGCATCTGTTTTCCCCGGCCGAGTTCCCCGCGCCGGCCGCCGGCGAGAAGGGCGCCAACCGCTATCTGCTGGCGGAGGATCCGGATCGCCGGTTCGCGCTCTACCTGAACGCGCTGAACCCGGGCAACGAAACCCGGCCGCACGACCACACCACCTGGGCCGTGGTGGTGGCGGTGGAGGGGCAGGAACTGAACAAGGTCTACCGCCACAGCGGCGGCGGGCTGGTGGTCGATCACGAGGTCATGGTCGAACCGGGTCGCGGCATCGCGCTGATGCCGGACGACATCCACTCCATCCACACCGCCGGCACGACGCCGACGCGCCACCTGCACATGTACGGGCTGGCGCTGGAGGTGCTGGACAACCGCATGGCCTACGACCCGGCGACAGGCCAAGCGATTCCGTATAATCGCAACTTCATGAATCCGAGCGCGGCCCCGGCGGGCTGAGCCATGCAGCAGATCGACGCCGCCACCCTGCGGGGTTGGATCACCGACGGGCACGAGCTCGCGGTGCTGGACGCCCGCGAAGAGGGCGAATTCGGCTCCTCGCATCTCTTCTGGGCGGTGCCGTGCCCGCTGTCGCGCCGCGAGATCCGCGCCCGCGCGCTGCTGCCACGGCTCACCACCCGCATCGTCTGCGTCGATGACGGGCGAGGCGTGGCGGAAAAGCTGGCGGCCTGGCTGGAAGGCATCGGTGGGGGCAACGTGTCCGTCCTGCAGGGCGGCACGCCGGCCTGGGCGGCGGCGGGCTACGTTCTGTTCTCCGGCGTGAACGTGCCGTCGAAGGCGTTCGGCGAATGGGTGGAACACCATTACGGCACCCAGAGCGTGGAGGCGCCCGAGCTGAAATCCTGGCTCGACGACGGCCGCGACATGGTGGTGCTGGACAGCCGCACCTATGACGAGTTCCACCGCATGGCGATCCCGACCGGCATCAGCGTGCCCGGCGGGGAACTGGTGTTACGCATCGCCGAGCTGGCGCCCGATCCGGCGACGCTCATCGTGGTGAACTGTGCCGGCCGCACCCGGTCCATTCTCGGCGCCGAAAGCCTGCGGCGGGCCGGTGTGCCCAATCGCGTGGTCGCGCTGCGCAACGGCACCATGGGCTGGGAGCTGGCCGGCCTGACCCTGGAGCGCGGCCGCACCGAGCGGTTTCCGCCGGGCCGTCCGGCCAGCGCGGCACTGGCGCTGCGGCGGGCCAAGGCATTCGCCGAGTCCTCCGGCGTCGGCGTGATCGGGCCGCTCGACCTGACCCGGTTCGAGGCCGACGCCAGCCGCACATGCTATGTGCTGGACGTGCGCGACCCCGCCGAATTCACCGCGGGGCACCGGCCCGGCAGCCTGTCGGCGCCGGGCGGGCAATTGGTGCAGGCTACCGATGGCTGGATCGGCGTGCGCAACGCCCGCATCGCGCTGGTGGACGACGACGGGGTGCGGGCGCGCATGGCGGCGGCCTGGCTGCGCCAGATGGGCCACCGCAACGTGTTCGTCGTCGAGGGCGGGTTGCAGGACGCCACCGAGCCGGGCGGTGCTCCGGTGGGGGTGCCGGAGCTGCGGAACCAGGTGGCGACGATCACCACCGGGGCGTTGGCGGCGGCGGCGGACGCCGCGGTGGTGGACCTGGCGCGCAGCGTCGAATTCCGCGACGGTCACATTCCCGGCGCGCTGTGGGGCGTGCGCAGCCGGCTGGATGCGCTCGGCGAAAAATTGGCGGCGGCCGGCATGGTGGTGCTGACCTCGCCGGACGGAGCGTTGGCCCGGCTGGCGGTGGCGGAGGCGGCGGCGCTGACCCGGGCGCCGGTGCGGGTGCTGGAGGGCGGCACCGCCGCCTGGGTCCGCGCCGCGCAACCGTTGCGGCGCGACCGCACGGAGCCCCCGGATGAGGCGTGCATCGACTTTTACCTGCGGCCGTACGATCGCAATTCCGGTATCGAGGCGGCCATGCGGGCCTATCTGTCCTGGGAAATCGACCTGGTGCGTGAAATCGAACGCGACGGCACGGTGGCGTTCGGGGTACCCGAGCCGGCCTGATGACGGTCCTCTCGGTTTTCGGCCGCGCCGCCCGCGCCACGCTCGACCTGCTGCTGCCGCCGCAATGCCTGACCTGCGACGCGCCGGTGGATGCGCCGGGACGGTTCTGCCCGGACTGCTTCCGCGGGGCCGGCTTCATTTCGGAGCCATTCTGCGACCGTTGCGGCGCCCCCTTCGCCCATGCCGGCCAGGGCGGACGGGACCGGCTTTGCCCTTACTGCCGCGCCGAGGAGCCGCCGTGGGGGCGCGCCCGCGCGGCGCTGCGCTATGATCTGTTGTCGCGGCGCGTCGTGCTGGCGTTCAAATACGGCGACCGCACCGAATACGCCGCCGCGCTGGCGCCGCTGATGGCGCGCGCCGGGGCGGCGCTGCTGCGCCAGGCCGAGGTCATCGTGCCGGTGCCGCTGCACCGGCGCCGGCTGATCGCGCGCCGCTACAACCAGGCCGCGCTGCTCGCCCAGGCGCTCGCCCGCCTGTCGGGCAAGCCCGCGGTGCCCGACGCGCTGCGGCGCACCAGGGCGACCGTGCCGCTGGGCAATTTCGACCGGGCGGCGCGCGCCGAGACGGTCAAGGGCGTGTTCGCCATGCGGCCCAGCCGCATCGGCCGGATCGCGGGGCGGCATGTGCTGCTGGTCGACGACGTGCTCACCTCGGGCGCCACCTGCGGCGCCTGCACCCGCGTTCTGCTGGACGCCGGAGCGGCCGGGGTGGACGTGCTGGCGGCCGCCCGCGTGCCCGACCCGAGGTTGCAGTAAGGCGACGGCGCGACCATCTGC
>CAYWOW010000223.1:0-4930 GCA_964459005.1 uncultured Acetobacteraceae bacterium | reverse complement strand
GTCTCGATGTCCAGGCCGCCCAGCAGGTCGAGCAAGGCCGCACCGGTATCGGCGGTGATGCGATGGCGGCGCTCGGCGACCAGCAACAGGTTCACGGTCTCGGTATGCCACAAGGCAGGCACCACGGCCGGGCCGTCGCTGAGGCCGCGGAACAGCGTCAGCACGCCCTCGGTTCGTTCCTCGGCGAACAGCCAGGCGCCGGTGATCGAGGCATCCAGCACGCAGGCGGTCATCGGTTGCGGCCGCTGTCGATCGCGTCCTGGACGCTGCCGCCCAGCGTCCAGTCGCGCGTGAGGTCTTCGATCTGCCGGATGGTCTCGGCGATCCTGGCGGGATCGCGCGGGCGGACGGGCACCAGTTCCGCCACCGGCTTGCCGTGGCGGGTGATGGTGAAGCGTTCGCCCTTTTCCACACGCTCGAGCAGCGCGGAGAGGCGAGTTTTCGCGTCGAATGCGCCAATCGAGGTCATATCAACCAGTCTCTAACTAGTTTAATTTACCAGGCAGCCCCGCCGCGCGCAAGGTCCGCTTCCGTGGACTCGCGCCACGCGATACACCCCACCCATGCCGCACGCCGATTTCGTCCATCTCCGCGTCCATTCCAGCTATTCGCTCAGCGAAGGCGCCATCAAGGCCGACAAGATCGCCGCCCTGGCGCGCGACGCCGCCATGCCCGCGGTCGCGATCGCCGACTCGGGAAACCTGTTCGGCGCACTCGAATTCTCCCAGGCCTGCGCCGGCCGCGGCGTGCAGCCCATCATCGGCTGCCAGATCGCCATCGCGCGTGAGGACAACCCGCGCCTGCCCCCCGACCCCGTCGTGCTGCTCGCCCAGAACGCGGCAGGTTTCGCCAACCTCCAGAACCTGTCCTCCGCCGGCTTTCTCGAGACCGATCCCGGCCTGAAGCCGCAGCTTCCGCTCGGCCGCCTGTGCGACCTGTCCGCCGGCCTCATCCTGCTGACCGGCGGTACCCAGGGCCCGCTCGCCCGCCTGCTGGCCGAGGGCCAAAGGCACGAAGCCGAGCGCCTGCTGGCCCGCATCATCGAGGCTTTTCCCGACCGCACGGCGATGGAGCTGCACCGCCACGGCCTGGCGGCGGAAAAAGCCATCGAGCCCGGCCTGATCGCGCTCGCCGACGTCGCCGGGGTGCCGCTGGTCGCCACCAACGAATGCTTTTTCGCGAAACCCTCGATGTACGAGGCGCACGACGCGCTGCTCTGCATCGCCGAGGGCCGCCTGCTGTCGGAGCGCGAGCGCCGCCGCGTCACCCCGGAGCACTGGTTCAAGCCGGCGGCGGCGATGCGCGCCCTGTTCGCCGACCTTCCGGAAGCCTGCGACAACACGCTGGCCATCGCGCGCCGTTGCGCGGTCATGGCGGAAACCCGCAAACCCCAGCTGCCCGTTTGCCCAAAAGTCCGGCCGGGCAGCAGCGAGGAAGAAACGCTGCGCGCCATGGCCACGGAAGGCCTGAAACGCCGGCTCGACACCATGCAGGTCGATGAGCCGACGCGCGAGCATTATCGTGAACGTCTGGCCTACGAGCTGGATGTCATCGCCCGGATGAAATTTCCGGGCTATTTCCTCATCGTCGCCGATTTCATCCAGTGGGCGAAGTCGCAGGACATTCCCGTCGGTCCCGGCCGCGGCTCGGGGGCCGGCTCGGTGGTCGCCTGGGCGCTGACGATCACCGACCTCGACCCGATCCGGTTCGAGCTGTTGTTCGAACGTTTCCTCAATCCCGAGCGCGTGTCGATGCCGGACTTCGACATCGATTTCTGCCAGGAGCGGCGCGACGAAGTGATCGCCTATGTGCGTGGCGAATACGGTGCCGATCGCGTGGCGCAGATCATCACCTTCGGAAAGTTGCAGGCCCGCGCGGCGGTGCGTGACGTCGGCCGGGTGCTCGGCCTGCCGTTCGGCCAGGTCAACAAGGTGGCGGAACTGATCCCCAACAATCCGGCCAGGCCGGTCACCCTGCAGCAGGCCGTGGACGGCGAGCCCAAGCTGCGGCAGATGCGCGAGGACGACGAGGCGGTGCGCCGCCTGCTGGAAATCGCGTTGCAGATCGAGGGCCTCTATCGCCACGCCAGCACGCATGCCGCCGGCGTCGTCATCGGCAATCGCAAATTGACCGAAATGGTGCCGATCTATCGCGATCCGAAATCCGATTTCCTGGTCACCCAGTACTCGATGAAATACGTCGAGCAGGCCGGCCTGGTGAAGTTCGATTTTCTTGGCCTGACCACTCTGACCATCCTGAAACGCGCCGTCGGCTTTGTGCACGCGCGCGGCATCGAGGTCGATCTCGATCGCCTGCCGCTCGACGATAAGCCGATCTACGAGATGTTCCAGCGCGGCGACACCGGCGGGGTGTTCCAGTTCGAAAGCCAGGGCATGCGCGACGTGCTCCGGCAGATGCGCCCCGACCATTTCGAGGACCTGATCGCGGCGAACGCGCTCTACCGTCCCGGTCCGATGGCCAATATCCCGGCCTATTGCCAGCGCAAGCACGGCGAGAAATGGGAGCCGCCGCACGAGGACATTCGCGAGATCCTGGCACCGACCTACGGCATCATGGTCTACCAGGAACAGGTCATGCAGATCGCCCGCAAGATGGCGGGCTACAGCCTGGGGGCCGCCGACCTGCTGCGCCGGGCGATGGGCAAGAAGATCCGCGCCGAGATGGAAGCCCAGCGCAAGATTTTCGTCGCCGGCGCCACCGCCCGCGGCATCGCCGACGTC
Organism: uncultured Acetobacteraceae bacterium; assembly: GCA_964459005.1. Taxonomy (GTDB): domain Bacteria; phylum Pseudomonadota; class Alphaproteobacteria; order Acetobacterales; family Acetobacteraceae; genus Rhodovastum. Next base: position 2,189 of record CAYWOW010000223.1, on the reverse strand, counting down.
AAGGCCGAGGAAGTGTTCGACCTCATGGCCAAGTTCGCCGACTACGGCTTCAACCGATCGCACGCCGCCGGCTATGCCCTGGTTGCCTACCAGACCGCGTGGCTGAAGGTGTATCACCCAGCCGCCTTCCTCGCGGCCTGCATGTCGCTCGCCATCAACAACACGGACAAACTGGCGGCGCTGCGCCAGGAGGCGTCGCGCATGGACATCCGCGTGCTGCCGCCCGACATCAACCGCTCCGCCGCGGATTTTTCGCTCGAGGACGATGCCGATGGCCGGCTCTGCATCCGTTATGCGCTGGCCGCGGTGAAGAAGGTCGGCATGGCGGCGATGCAAGCGGTTGTCGCGGCCCGCGGCGATCGTGTTTTTATCGATCTGGTCGACTTCGCGGTGCGCATCGACCCCAGGCATCTGAACCGGATGCAGCTGGAGAACCTCGTTCGCGCCGGCGCTTTCGATCAACTCGTTCCAAACGAAAACCGAAGGCGCGCTTTCGACGCTGCCGACCTTGTGCTGCGCCGCGCCTCGGCGACTGCACAGGAGCGGGAGAGCGGCCAGCAGCCGCTGTTCGGTTCGGCCGACGGGAACGGGGCCGGCCGCCGGCAGTCCGCCGTTCCTGATGATGCGTTGAAGCACTGCATGGATGAATTGGGAGTGCCCGATCTTCCCGATTGGGATCCGATGGACCGGCTGGCCGCCGAGGCCGAAGCGATCGGTTTCCACCTCACCGCGCATCCGCTCGATGCCTACGGCGCGGCGTTGCGCCGGCTCGGCGTGGTGCCCAGCAATCAGCTTGAAGCCCGCGCCCAGGCCGGGGCGGCGCGCATAAAGCTCGCGGGCAGCGTCATCGGCAGCAAGGAACGCATCACCCGAACCGGCAGCCGCATGGCCTGGATCCGCCTGTCCGATGCCGGCGGTTCGTACGAGATCACCTGTTTCTCCGAGGTGCTGGGGCGGTCGCGCGAGTTGCTCATCGCCGGCACGTCGGTTCTGGTCACCGCCGACATCCGCCTGGAAGGCGAGGCGCTGCGCATCACCGCGCAGGATGTCGCGCCGCTGGACGCCGCCGCGGCACAGGCCGGCGCCGGCATGCGGGTGTGGCTGCAACGGATGGAAGCGGTGCCGCACATCCGCGCGCTGCTGGACCGCGAGGGCCGCGGCCGCGGCCGCGTCGTCCTGGTGCCGCGGCTGGACGCCGAGCAGGATGTGGAAATCACGCTGCCCGGCGGCTTCAACGTGTCGCCGCGCCTGGCGCAGGCGTTGAAGGTCCTGCCCGGTATCGACCGGGTCGAGGACCTGTAGGACGCTTGAGTGCGGTGGCTTACGCCGCCGCTTCCTCGCGCCGGTCGCGCACCTTCACGTAGGCGATCGCCGCGTGCTCGGCGCAGTACGGCTTGCCCGGCATCGCCACGGCGTCACAGAAGCGGAAGCTGCTGGTGCCGGGCTCGCCGAGCGGCCAGCAGCAGGACTGCGGGCGCGGCGTGTAGGTTGCCACGGGTCGCACGACATGCGGCTTCGGCGGTTCCTGGCGGGCCGGCACCGGTATGGGTCGGGCGACCGGCGCCAGCGGTGCGGCAGCAGTGAGCGGCGGCAACGTCGGGCCGGTGACCCGGCGCGGAGCGGCCGGGCGGTGCGGCACCCCCTCGCCGTCGCGGCGGATCGGCGACGGCCGGGCAACCAGATTCAGCCGATGGGCCTTGCCCACGACGGCGTTCTTCGAGATGCCCATGCGCCGGCCAATTTCGGCGGTCGAATGTCCCTCCGCCCAAAGTTCGCGAAGGCGCGCGATGGTCTCGTCAGTCCACTCCATCTCGTGGGTCCTTTTCCATCGACCACCATATACGGTAGCGCCATCGCCGACTGGGTCAATCACCCAAGGGCCGGCCGACCCAAAAAGTTGTGGATAACAGCGCCGATGACCCCAATATGTGGTTTTCGAGGCCTTGGCGTGATGATTGGGCGCGCTGGGCGTCCCTGCGCGCCCGCCGCGCTAGAACAGCAACCCCTTGCGCAGCAACCCATGCACGCCCTTTTCGCCGTTGACGGTCTGGGTGACATGGAAATCGACCGCCAGCGAGCAGAACTGGTAGGCCTGCTGGCGCGACAGATTGCTGCGCGCCGAGATGAAGGCGATCATTTCCCGCAGCGCCTGCTTCATCGCCAGGTCGAGATCGGCGTTCATCCCCATG
>CAYWOW010000222.1:0-4950 GCA_964459005.1 uncultured Acetobacteraceae bacterium | reverse complement strand
ACCGGCACGCCCTGGCCGTTCTTGCCGCAGGTGCCGATGCCGGGGTCCAGCGCCATGTCGTTGCCGATCATGGCCACCCGGGTCAGCACATCCGGGCCGTTGCCGATCAGCGTCGCGCCCTTCACCGGGGCGGTCACGCGACCGTCCTCGATCAGGTAGGCCTCGCTGGCGGAGAACACGAATTTTCCGGACGTGATGTCCACCTGACCGCCGCCGAAATTGACCGCATAGAGCCCGTGCTGCACCGAGCGGATCATGTCCGCGGGGTCGTGCGGCCCTGGCAGCATGACGGTGTTGGTCATGCGCGGCATCGGCGCGTGGGCATAGGACTGGCGCCTGCCGTTGCCGGTGGCGCGCACGCCCATCAGCCTGGCGTTCAACCGGTCCTGCAGGAACTCGCGCAGCACGCCGTCCTCGATCAGCACGGTGCGGCTGGTCGGCGTGCCCTCGTCGTCCACGGTCAGGCTGCCCCGCCGGTCCGCGATGGTGCCGTCGTCCACCACCGTCACGCCGGCAACCGCGATGCGCTGACCCATCAGGCCGGAAAAAGCCGAGGTCTTCTTGCGGTTGAAGTCGCCTTCCAACCCGTGGCCGATCGCCTCGTGCAGCAGGATGCCGGGCCAGCCCGGGCCGAGCACCACCGGCATTTCGCCGGCCGGCGCCGGCCGGCTGTCCAGGTTCACCAGGGCCTGGCGCAACGCCTCATCCACCGCGCCGCGCCACTGCGCCTCCCCGAGAATGCGATCGTAGCCGAACCGCCCGCCGCACCCGTAGCTGCCGGTCTCGCGCCGCCCGTCCTGTTCGACCACGACCGAGACGTTCAGCCGCACGAGCGGCCGCAGATCGGCCACCCGCTGCCCGTCGGCGCGGATGATCTGCACGGCCTGCCACGACCCGGCGACCGAGGCCATGACCTGCTTGACCCGGCCGTCGCGCCCGCGCGCATAGGCATCGATCTCGGCCAGCAGCGACGTGCGCTTGCCGAACGCCATGCCGGCCAGCGGATTGGCATCGGAATACAGCCTGGCGTTGGTCGATCGCGGGGATTCGGCTTCGGTGCCGGCATGGCCGGCGGCCACGGCGCCAACGGTGGCGGCGGCGCGGCGCAGTGCCGCCTCGCTCAGCTCGCCGGAATGCGCGTAGCCCGTGGCCTCACCGGCAACCGCGCGCAGGCCGAAACCCAGCGTGGTGTCGAACCCGGCGCTGCGGATATGGCCGTCGTCCAGGCTGATCGTCTCGCTCTCCTGGTATTCCAGGAACAGTTCGCCATCGTCGCTGGCCGCCAGCGCCGAGCGGGTGAGGCTGGTGGCGCTGTCCTGGTCCAGCGTGGCACCCTCGCGCGCGAAGAACAGCGCGTCGGTGACGGCGAGCGGGGTGTCGAGAGGGGTCGCGTCGGCCATCAGGGCGGTTCCTGCGCAAGCTGGAGGGACGGTGAGGCTTCGACCACGCGGGCGCGGGGAAGAAGGAGTGTGGCGGTGGTGCCTTGGTCCGGGGCGCTGTCCAGCAGCAACGCGCCGCCGTGCGCCTCGGCGATGGCCCGGCTGAGGTGCAGCCCAATGCCCGCCCCTCCGGTACGCCGCGCGAGGCGGGCATCGATCTGATGGAAGGGCTGCCGAACACGCTGCAGGTCATCGGGCGCCATGCCGACACCGGTGTCGCGCACCTCGATGCGGATGTTGCCGGCTGCATCCGGCCGGGCGGTGACGGACACGCTGCCGCCGCTGCGGGTGAACTTGAGCGCATTGCCGAGCAGATGACCAAGCAGCCGGCGCAGCCGGCGTTCATCGACGCGCAGCCTCGCCCCGCCGGTTTCGTCGCGTCCAGTGAGCGTCAGTCCGCCTTTCTGCGCCGCCGCCTCGCCCCGCAGCACCACGGCCTGCACGAGGCGGCTGGCATCGACGGTGTCGGCGGCCAGCTCGTAGGCGCCCGAATCGATGCGAACCAGGTCGAGGATGTCGTCGATCAGCGCCAGCAGGTGCCGTCCGGCATCGCGGATGTGCAGCGCGAATTCCTCGGTTTCCTTGGGGTCAGGCCGAGGCCCGGGCCGCACCGCGTCGAGCGCCAGCGTCTCGGCGAAGCCGATCACCGCGTTCAGTGGCGTGCGCAACTCGTGGTTCATGGTGACCAGGAATCGCGACGTGGCGCGCGCGCCGGCCTCGGCGATTTCGCGTGCGTCCTGCATGGCCTTGGCGGTGGCACGGACGCCGGTGATATCGGCCACTTCGAGCGTCCAGCCGCCATCGGACAGCCCTTCGACGGCCAGTGTGAGCAGGCGGTCGTCGATGGTGCGATGTTGCAGGGAGCAGGGCGGTGCAGGTACCGCCGCCGCCGTCAACTCGCCAAGCAGGGAGCTGAAATCTCGTCCGTGCGCGAGCGATTCAGCCGGCAGGCCAAGCAGGCGAGGGAGGTCGCTGGTGTGGGCGCGCAGGCGGAGGGCGGGATCGAACACCGCGAAGCCCACGCCGTTCGGCCGTGACAGATCGTCGCTCACGACATTTGTCCCCTTGTTGCGCGGACGCCGAAGGCGGTGCCGGGTCTGGCCGGGCGCAACGCGTGCAACGCCACCAGGGCGGCGGTCAGCACCAGCACGGCCGCCATCTGATGCGTGGTACCGAGCCCCACCGGCACCACCGCCAGCAGCGTGGCGATCCCCAGCGCATACTGCACCGCCACCACGCCGCCCAGCGCCAGCAGGGCGCGGCGCGCCGGCGCGCCGGCGTACGGCATGCCCCAGGCCACGGTGGCGAGCACGGCCAGCGCGGTCAGGCTGGCGAGCAGGCGATGGTCGAACTGCACGGCGGCGATGTTCTCGGTGAGGTTGCGCAGGAACGGGTGCAGCGCGGCGTAGCTTTCGGGCACCAGCCGTCCATCCATGAGGGGAAAGGTGTTGTAGGTAAAGCCGGCTTTCAGCCCGGCCACGAAGCCGCCCGCCAGGATGGTCAGCGCCGCCAGCACGCAGCATGCCAGCGTGGCGCGCCGCAGCGCCGGCGGGCCGGCGGCAACCGGCGACGGCCGCAACGTCGTGAGCCCGGTCCACAGCACGGCGGCATACAGGATGAGGGCCAGGGCGAGGTGGATCACCAGCCGATAGGGCGAGACGGCGGTGCTGTCGGGGAAAAATCCCGAGGCGACCATGAACCACCCCACCGCGCCCTGCAGCCCGCCGAGCACGAACAGCAGCAGCAGGCGCCCGCGCAGGCGCCGCTCGATCGCCCCGCGCCACCACAACCCCAGCAGCGGCAGCAGGACGGCGAGCCCGATCAGCCGGCCCCACAGGCGGTGGAGGTATTCCAGCCAGAAGATGTGCTTGAACCCGTCGATGCCGAATCCCTGGTTGAGCAGCGCGTATTGGGGGATCTGCTGGTAGAGCGAATAGAGGCGCTGCCACTCGGGCTCCGACAGCGGCGGCAGGGTGCCGCGGAACGGCGCCCATTCCATGATCGACAGGCCGGATCCGCTCAGTCTGGTGGCACCGCCCAGGCCGATCATCACCAGGATCATGCCGCAGACCGTGAACAGCCAAAGCGCCACCGTGTGGCGGCGGCGGACGGCTTCGGGCGCGGCGTCGCCGGTGGCCTGGAGATCCCGGACGTCGAAGGGCATGGCCCCCATATAAGGCGCACGACCCCGCCAACAAAGTCGCGGGTTGAAATAGCCCGGGTCGAGGCCGCTCAGTGCAGGTGCATCAGATGGGCGGCGTGGCCCCAGCGGGCCGGTTGGATCAGGTCGACCGAGCCGATGCGCACGGAATGCAGCTTGCCCTCGATCTCGCGGTTCCAGAAATCGAGGAACCTGTGCAGCACGGGAAAGCGCGGGGCGATATCGAGGTCCTGCCAGATGTATGATTGCAGCACCGCGGGATGGTCGGGCAGATGGTAGAGGATTTCCGCCGTGGTCAGGCGGTATCCGTGCAGCTGCTTTTGCAGGCGGCTATCGACAGCCATTGACCCCTCCGTTCCAGTGTCGGTCTTTGCCGAGCGCTGGCTTCCCCCGCGGCATGAACACCGGGTCGGTTGCCCGGGTTGCTGGAGTATTGGTCTGGGCCTATCCGGAGATGCAAGAAAAAAGCGAGTGTTATCAGCAGATTGGCACTCATTTGCCTGGACTGCTGCCGCCGCCGCTTGACACTGGCGGCGGCACACCCTAGATCGCTGGCACTCCTTGGCCGGGAGTGCTAACAACCCGCCCGGCCCGGGGGTTTCACAGGAAAATATCCAGGAGCGATCCGAATGAAGTTCCGTCCCCTGCATGACCGGGTCGTGGTCCGTCGGCTCGACGCCGAAGAGAAGACCGCGGGCGGCATCATCATCCCCGACACCGCCAAAGAGAAGCCCATGGAGGGTGAGATCGTGGCCGTCGGGCCAGGCGCGCGCAACGAGCAGGGCCAGCTCGTCACGCTCGACGTGAAGGCGGGCGACCGCATTCTGTTCGGCAAGTGGTCGGGCACCGAAGTCAAGATCGACGGCGAAGAGCTGTTGATCATGAAGGAGTCCGACATCATGGGGATCATCGAGGGCGGTGCCGCCAAGAAGAAAGCCGCGTAACCCTCTCCGTCCCTGTCCTCACACTGACTGAACCAAAGGAACACACTCAATGCCTGCCAAGGACGTACGTTTTGGCACCGACGCCCGCGCACGAATGCTGCGCGGCGTCGACATCCTTGCCGATACGGTGAAGGTGACGCTCGGCCCGAAGGGCCGCAATGTCGTCATCGACAAGAGCTTCGGCGCGCCGCGGATCACCAAGGACGGCGTGACCGTCGCCAAGGAGATCGAGCTGGCCGACAAGTTCGAGAACATGGGCGCGCAGATGGTGCGCGAGGTCGCCAGCAAGACCAACGACATCGCCGGCGACGGCACCACGACCGCGACGGTGCTGGCCCAGGCGATCGTCCGCGAGGGCGCCAAGGCGGTGGCCGCCGGCATGAACCCGATGGACCTCAAGCGCGGC
>CAYWOW010000221.1:0-4981 GCA_964459005.1 uncultured Acetobacteraceae bacterium | reverse complement strand
TCCTCGGTCACCCCCAGCATGTGCTCGAACTGCGCCGACAGGCTGCGGTCGCGGGTCACCGCGGTCCAGCCGTCGTCCAGCACCTTCACCTCGTAACGGCCCGCGTTCACCATCGGCTCGATGGTGAAGAACATGCCGGGCTTCAGCACCGGCCCCTGACCGGGCTGGCCGAAATGCAGCACGTTGGGCGCCTCGTGGAACCTCCGCCCGATGCCGTGGCCGCAGAAGTCGCGCACCACGCTGAACCGGTGCGCCTCGACATAGCTCTGGATGGCATGGCCGACGTCGCCCAGCGTGGCGCCCGGCCGCACCGCCCGCACGCCGCGCATCATCGCCTCGTAGGTCACGTCCATCAGGTTGCGCGCCCGCGTCGAGGCGGTGCCGGCCACATACATCCGGCTGGTGTCGCCGTGCCAGCCGTCCAGGATGACGGTGACGTCGATGTTGACGATGTCGCCGTCCTCCAGCCGGCGCTCGCCGGGGATGCCGTGGCAGACGACGTGGTTGATCGAGGTGCAGATCGACTTCGGAAAGCCGCGGTAATTCAGCGACGCCGAGATGGCGCCGTGGGCGTTCATGAAGTCGTCGCACAGCCGGTCCAGCTCGCCGGTCGAGACGCCGGGCCGGACGTGCGGCTGGATCATGTCCAGCGTCTCCGCCGCCAGCCGGCCGGCGGCGCGCATGCCGGCGAAATCCTCGGGCTGGTGAATGGTGATCCTGCGCGCGTCGGCCCCGCCGTCCATGCTCTTCACTCTCCGCCCGCCGCGTGACGGGCTCGGCCCGGTCCGGCAGTTCCTGCGATCCTGACCGGCCAACATGCGCATCCCGCGGGGCCGGTGCAAGGGCAAGCAGCAGACCGGGGGAAGACCAGGGGCGCTGACCCCGCTTTCCTACCGGCTCGCGAGTTGGCCGCCTTCGGACCGGACCGGCGTGCAGGGGATCTTGTGGCGGGCCAGGGCGGCGCAGGCTTGGTGGGCTTCCGACGGGCTGAAGCCGGTGAGCAGGGCGCGCCAGGTGGTGCGGCCGTGCACGGTCACCGGTTCGATCCGCACGTCGCCATCCTCGGCGGTGCGGCGGGCCTGGCTGGCGGCCTGGCGGGCGGCGGCCTCGCTGGCGAAGGCGCCGACCTGGACGCTCCAGCGCGCCGGCGCGACACGGCGCGGCGCCGGCGCGGCGTTGGCGGTCGACACCATGCTGGGCAGTCCGCGTGCATGGCCGCCCGACGGGCGGCCTTCCGGGTCAGCCGGCGCGCCCATGCGCTCGAAACCCTGATTGAGCAGGGCGGTCATGTGCACGTCGCGTTCGCCGTTGGAGCCGGCGCCGAGCACCACACCGACCAGGCGCACGTCGCCGCGCACGGCCGAGGTGACCAGGTTGTGGCCGGAGGCTTCGATATAGCCGGTCTTGATGCCGTCGGCGCCCGGATAGCTTTGCAGCATGTGGTCGTGGTTGGGGATGGTGTAGCCGTGCCAGGTGAAGCTGGGGGTCGAGAACCAGCGGTACTCGGCCGGGAAATCGCGCACCAGGTGGCGGGCCAGGGTCGCCATGTCGCGCGCGGTGACGACCTGCTCCGGGTCGGGCAGCCCCGAGGCGTTGCGGAACGTGCTGCGGCTCATGCCCAGCGCGCGGGCCCGCAGCGTCATCATCTGGGCGAAGCGGTCCTCGCTGCCGCCCAGCAGTTCGCCAAGGGCGGCGGCGGCGTCGTTCGCCGAGCGGGTGACGATGCCGAGGATGGCTTGCAGCACGGTGATCCGGGAGCTCGGCGTCAGCCCGAGCTTGGACGGGCTCATCGAGGCGGCATGGCTGGACACCGGCACGAACTGGTTCAGCGTGATGCGGCGGTCGCGCAGCGCCTCGAACACCATGTACAGCGTCATCATCTTGGTGAGGCTGGCCGGGTAGCGGGATTCGTCGGCGTTCACCGACGACAGCACGTTGTCGGTGGCGACATCGATGACGATGGAACTGTAGCGGTCCGAGCCGACCTGCGCCCGGGCCGGCCCTGCCACGAAGGCGATGGCCAGGAGGGCGGCGGCCAGGCGCAGGCTCACGGCCAACACTGAGTCGCGAATACGGCGCGTAGCAGGCATGCAGGCGTGTCTCCAAGCTCGGCCATGGCGACCATACAGACCGTTTCGTGCCCCTGTCCAGCGATGTGCCCGCACGAAAGCGCGGCCGTTTTGAAGGGGTTATTCCGCACTGCTCATGCATCCTCGTGAACGGGGCGTAAACGGGGCGCCCGGATTTTTTGTGCACTGCACAAAAAACGCCTTGACCGGGTGGGGAGGGCCTCCCTATATCGGCCATGCTGCAGTGCAGCAAAAATTCAGACCCGCGGATTGTCCGGGTCGCGACAGGCCAGGACCAGTCGGTCCGGCCCGAACAGTGGAGAGCGGAATGGCGAAGAAAATCGGGGAGACCGTGGCTGCCGCGCCGGAGGCGTTGCAGACGATCGAGACGACGAGCGAGGCGACCGCGGCCGGCCCGGTGGCCGGTCTTGAACAGACCCAGGCAAAGGTGAAGGCGAACATGGACAAGGCGATCAAGGCGACGGAAGAGCTGGTGGCATTCAGCCAGGGCAACCTCGAGGCGTTCCTCAGGGCGGGTCAGATCTGGGCCGCCGGCGTGCAGGACCTGTCGAAGGCGGTTGCCGCGACGGCCCAGGCGCAGCTGGACGAGACGCTGGCGACGGTGAAGGCACTGGCCGGGGTGAAGTCCTTCAAGGAGGCCGTGGAGCTGCAGACCACGCTGGCGCGCACGTCGGTGGAGAAGGTTGTCACCGAGGCCGGCAAGCTGACCGACGCCAGCCTGAAGCTGACCGAGCAGACGCTGGCCCCGCTGACCGCCCGGGTCAGCCTGGCCGTCGAGAAGTTCAGCCACGCCGCCTGATCGGCGGCTGGTCGTGCCGTATCCGTCCCGCGCGCGGGACGGCGGTGAAGGAAGGCCCGGGACCCCACCCGGGCCTTCGTTCGTTTGGGGGCCGGCCTCGCCGGACGGGCGTCATTTGCCGCCAGTCCACGCGATGCCCTTTTATCCGCGCCGTGCTTTCCGATATGTTGAGGCGTCGGGGCTGCACTGGGCGACCCGGACGCTGCCGGAGGTTGGGCGGTCGTAGGCGATGAGCGAGAACGAGCAGCACTGGACGATGGCCGTTCCGCCGGGCGACGGTGGGCGCGGCAACGACGACGGCGGTGGCGAAGGGCCGAACACCAGCGTGGTGGTGAAGGCCCGGCCGAAGACCCGTAAGCCCGCCATGTACAAGGTGCTGATGCTCAACGACGATTACACGCCGATGGAGTTCGTCGTCCATGTGCTCGAGCGGTTCTTCCAGAAATCGCGCGAGGAAGCGACCCGCATCATGTTGCACGTGCATCGCCGCGGGGTCGGTGTGTGCGGCGTGTTCACCTACGAAGTGGCGGAGACCAAGGTGACGCAGGTGATGGATCTGGCCCGCCAGAACCAGCACCCGCTGCAATGCACGATCGAGAAGGAATAGGCCGCGTTCGGGGAAATCGCGGTGTCGTTTCATCCGGTCCGATGACCGGCGTTTCGACCTTTCCTCGAATTAAGTCGGCACGTGCCCATTTTAATGGTGCGGCCGGACGCCAATCGAGAAAGAATGACGAGACATCGCGGCCGCCGCGGTCGCATCGTCCCTGCCCGATCCGCGTATTCCGATGACTTGCGGGAAGATGCGGAGCCACCGACGACCCTGAGTTGAGGAGCGTTGCCACATGCTGTCACGAAACCTCGAGCAGACGCTCCACCGGGCCCTGTCGCTTGCCAGCGAGCGCCGCCATGAATACGCGACGCTGGAGCACCTGCTGCTCGGCCTGACCGACGACACCGACGCGGCCACCGTGCTGCGTGCCTGCGGCGTCGATCTCGACAAGCTGCGCGCCGACCTGACCGAGTTTCTCGACAAGGACCTCGCCGGCCTGGCCACCGACCGTCCCGGCGATCCGAAGCCGACGGCGGGCTTTCAGCGCGTGGTCCAGCGCGCCGCCATTCACGTCCAGTCTTCCGGCCGCGACGAGGTCACCGGCGCCAACGTGCTGGTGGCGCTGTTCAGCGAGCGCGAGAGCCACGCCGTGTATTTCCTGCAAACCCAGGACATGACCCGGCTGGACGCGGTCAATTTCATCAGCCACGGCATCGCCAAGGCCCCCGGCCGCGGCCAGCAGCGCCCCGTGCAGAACGGCGGGCCGCCGGCGGAGGGCCACACCGAGCACGAGCGCGAGGAAAAGCCGTCGCGCCGCGGCCAGGACGCGCTCACCAACTACTGCGTGAACCTCAACAAGAAGGCCATGGCGGGCAAGATCGACCCGCTGATCGGGCGCGAGAGCGAAATCGAGCGCACCATCCAGATTCTGTGCCGGCGCACCAAGAACAACCCGCTCTATGTCGGCGACCCCGGGGTGGGCAAGACCGCCATCGCCGAGGGCCTGGCCAAGCGCATCGTCGAGGGCGATGTGCCCGAGGTGCTGGCAAAATCCACCATCTACGCGCTCGACATGGGCGCGCTGCTGGCCGGCACCCGCTATCGCGGCGACTTCGAGGAACGGCTGAAGGCGGTGGTCACGGAGCTTGAGGCGCTGGCCAACGCGATACTGTTCATCGACGAGATCCACACCGTCATCGGCGCCGGCGCCACTTCCGGCGGTGCCATGGACGCGTCGAACCTGCTGAAGCCGGCGCTCGCGTCCGGCAACGTCCGCTGCATCGGCAGCACAACGTATAAAGAGTTCCGCAACTACTTCGAAAAGGACCGCGCCCTGGTCCGCCGGTTCCAGAAGATCGACGTCAACGAGCCGACCCTGGAGGACTCCGTCAAGATCCTGCGCGGGCTCAAGGCCAACTACGAGAAGCACCACAAGGTGCGCTACACCGACGAGGCGATCCGCGCCGCCGTCGAGCTGTCGGCCAAGTACATCCACGACCGCAAGCTGCCCGACAAGGCGATCGACGTGATCGACGAGGT
>CAYWOW010000220.1:0-5007 GCA_964459005.1 uncultured Acetobacteraceae bacterium | reverse complement strand
AGCTTCACCCGGCAGCCGCCACACATGCCGGTGCCGTCCACCATGATCGGGTTGAGGCTGACCGTGGTGTGGATGCGGTGCGGCCGGGTGGCCTCGGCACAGGACTTCATCATGATCAGCGGCCCGATCGCCACCACCTCGTCGATGTCGGGGTGGGCGGCGATGGCACGCTCGACGCCGTCGCTGACGAAGCCCTTCATCCCGGCCGAGCCGTCATCGGTGCACAGGATCACGTCGTCGCAGACCGCACGGAAGCGGTCCTCCCAGAAGACCAGCTCGGCGGTGCGGAAGCCGAGGATGCCGATGACGGTCGCCCCCTTCTGCTTGAAACCGCGGGCCTGCGGATAGACCGGGGCAACGCCGAGGCCGCCGCCGACGCAGAGCACCTTCCGGGCGTCCCCCAGATGGGTGGGCACGCCCATCGGTCCGACCATGGCGTAGAGGTGCGTGCCAACCTGGCAGGTCTGTTGCATTTCCTTCGTCGTCTTGCCGACGGCCTGGACGACCAGGGTGATGGTGCCTTCGTCGGCGTCGAAATCGGCAATCGTGAGCGGGATGCGCTCGCCCTCGGCGTGCGACATGACGATGACGAACTGGCCGGGCCGCGCGGCCCGCGCCATCATGGGGTGGCGCACCGCGAGCAGGTAGGTGACCGCCGAGAAGTCTTCCCGCCGGACGATTTCGAATCCGGCGGCGATCTCGGTTTTGGGCATTAAACGCCTCCTCCCTCGTCACGAGGCACGCCGCACGGCGCGGCGTTTGCGCCATGTGGTCACCAGCGATGTCCTTGTTCCGAGTCCACCTCATTGACCTAAATCAAGTCGCGACATGCGCCCATCGCATGCCACGACACCGCCGGACCTATCCGGCGGTCTGCGGCACCAACGCCTCGGCCCCCGGGCGGGCGGCGACGTTCGCCTCGGTCAGCGTCCGCCAGGTGCCGCCGACGAGGATCTCGCTGGGACGGAAGCGCGCCTTGTAGGCCATCTTGCGGCTGTCCGGCACCCAGTAGCCCAGATAGACATAAGGCAGGCCGGACCGCCGCGCGCGCTCGATCAGCCACAGGATGGTGTAGGTGCCGAGCGAGCGCCGCTCCTGGTCGGGGGCGAAGAACGAATAGACCGCCGACAATCCGTCGCCGAGCCGGTCGGTCAGGCAGGCGCCCACCAGCCGGTCGCCGCCGTCGCGAAACTCCGCCATGAAGGTCTCGATCGGCGTGTCCTCGACCATGGCGCGGTAGTCGTAGAAACTCATGCTGGCCATGTCGCCGTCGTGGTGGCGGACCTGCTGATAGCGCTGGAAGAGCTGGAACTGTTCGGCGGTGGCGCGCGCCGGCAGCTCGAAGCTCTCCAGCCCCGCGTTGGCGCGGCCGATGCGCCGCAGCGTGCGGTCGGGCTGGAAGTCGGCGGCCGGGACGCGGATCGGAATGCAGGCGCTGCACCCCGGGCAGACCGGCGCGTAGGCGATGTTGTGGCTGCGCCGGAAGCCCGCCCGCGACAGCCGGTCGTGCAGCACGTCCGAGTCCGCCCCGGTGATCTCCGTCACCACCTTGCGCTCGATCCGCCCGGTCACGTACGGGCACGGCAACGGCGCCGTGGTGTAGAAGAACTGCGGACGGCGCGGCGGCCTGTAGCTCATGCGGGCGGAACCCCTCCTGAGCGCATGTTCCAGGCCGCTCCGGGCGGCGTCAATGGCGGCGTGAGCGAGGCCAGCGCGTCGGTCCGCACCACCACCAGCCCGGCCACCATGTCGTGCACGGTGCGCCGGCGGGTGGTCAGCAGCGCCACCACCAGCCAGACCGCCCCGAGCACGATCGTGACGTAGAAGCCGACCACGCTGACCAGCGCCTCCAACACGTCGGGCCGGCCGAAATCGCTGTTGCGGCGCACCACCAGGCCCAGCAACGCCTGCCCGGGCGTGGCCGAGAGTGGGCTCGCCAGGAACAGGAAGTGATACAGCGGCGGCACCGCCGGCAGCAGCCCGAGCAGCGGAAACCCGAGACCGAGGGTCAGCATGCCGAACAGGAACAGCCCGGTCCACAGCGCCGCCACGATCACCCCGATCAGCAGCAGGTCGATCAGCAAGGCGAAAACCCGGCGGGTCAGCACGCCGCGGGTGAGCCAGTCATCCACCAGCGCCCCGGTCGGTGGGGAAGGCGGCCAATGCGGCACGCTCATTTCGTTTCTCCGGGCATCAGGGTCAGCCGCACCGCCACCGCGCCGGTCTGCGCGGGGATCATGATCATCGCGCCGTCACGCCAGAGTTGCACGAAATTCCGGGCGAGCGGGCTCAACACGTGGCCGGATTGTCCTGGCGCGACCACGAACAGGCTGCGCTCCAGGTCGGCGAGGTCATAGACGCCGCGGAACGAGGCCCCGTGCGCCGCCTCGAACGAGCCGAACGGCATGCCGGCCCGGAACAGTGTGGAATCGTCGCCGGGGACGGCAATCCGCACCTCGCTGGCCGGGCCGAGCAACGGAATGGCGCTGATCAGCGGAGAAGCGAACACCGCCTGGTGCGCCGCACCCCAACGCCAGGCCGCGGGGTCGGGGCCGAACCGCGCCGCCAGTTCGGCCGTGGCCGCCTCCAGCGCGCCGGGCAGCAGCGCGCGGCAGTCGCCGCCGCACAGCACGCCACCCTCGGGGGTCAGCGCGCTCGGGATCAGCGTCGTCCACGGCGCCGACTCGGCGTTCGTCGGCATGTTCACCCGCGCCATGATCTGGCGGTACAACTGCCGCATCCAGGCGTTGAAAATGAGGGGCTGCGGCAGGTCGGCGGCGGTATTGCCGTCCCAGTCCGCCAGCAGGGCGAGCGCCTGGGCGGGCAGTCCCGCCGGAGCCGCCACCCTGCGCAGGCCGGGCAGCAGGTCGCGTGCCACCAGGTCCACCGTATCGGTCTGCATGGCGGCGAAGTCGGCGGGCGCGAACGGGCCGGGCCGGTCCAGCAACGCGCGGATCCGCCGGGCCCGCGCGTCGTCGAACCAATCGCGGCCGAGATAGGGGGAAAAATCGGGCGGTGCGATACGCTCGTTGGCGTTGACCAGCCGCCCGCTGGCCGGCGCCACCACGTGCGGCAGGGCGTCGCCGGTGGCGTATCCGGTCCAGTCATGGCTGCCATCCGCGCCGGGCACGGGCCGGCTGCCGTCGCCGGCACGGCGCAGCGGCACCCGTCCGGTGACGAACAGGCCGATCCCCTGGCGGTCCGCCACCAGCAGATTCTGCACCGGCGCGACGATCAAGGGCGCGGCGCGGCCGGCCTCGGCGACGCTGCCCGCGCGGTTCAATGCCAGCAGTCCCGGCGAGGCGTCGCCCGGTGCCAGGTTGGCGGCCGCCAGCGCCAGCACCACGTCCGGGCGGCCGACCAGGTCGCTGATCACCGGCCCGTGCCGGGTTTCGCGCACCCGCAGCACCTCGTCCGGGGCGCCGCGCACCTGGATGCGCTCATCGCGCACGGCGTAGGGGCGCGGGCCGTCGGGCGTCAGGTAGGCGTCCGGGCCGGCAGGCGTCTCGACGAACAGATCCTGGGTGTCGGCGCCGGTGGTGGTGAAGGTCCAGGCGATGCGATCGTTGTGGCCCAGCACCAGGAAGGGCACGCCCGGGGCGGTGGCGCCGACCAGCGTGCCGTCCGGGGTATCGATGCGGGCGAGATACCAGATGCCGGGCAGCCCGAAGCCCAGATGCGGGTCGCCGGCCAGCAGCGGCGCGCCGCTGGTGCTGTGCCGTCCGTCCACCGCCCATTCGTCGCTGGCGGTCGCGGGCAGGGTGAAGGGTGAGGGAAAGTCCGGCAGCACGGCGGCCAGGCGCGCGGCCTCCCCGGCCAGGGCCGGGTCCAGGGCGGCCTGGGGCTCACCGGCGCCACCGGCGGTGCGGGGCCAGAGGGCCTCGATCACCGGACCGGGGAGCCTTCCGGCCAGCGACAGGCGGGCCAGCTCGGTCCGCCAGTTGCCGGACAGCCAGACGCCCATGGTGCGGCCCCACAGCAGGCTGTCCACCGGCGTCCAGGGGCGCGGCGCGCCGAGCAGGAGGAATTCGGCGGCGGCGAAGCGTCCGCGCGCTGCAATCCAGGCATTCACGCCACGCGCATAAGCCTCCAGCATCGCCCGCGTTTCGGCGGGCAGGTCGGGGTAGTCGGCCGCCGCCCGGACGCGCAGTCCGAGCGTGCGCATCATGCGGTCCAGCGGCAGGGTCGCCGGACCCGCGATTTCCGACAACTCGCCCGCCGCGGCGCGGCGCATCAGGTCCATCTGGACCAAACGCTCGCGCGCGTGGACAAAACCCAGCGCCGCGGCCGCGTCCAACGCATTGGTTGCGCGAATCCGCGGGATGCCGTCGCCATCGATCGCCACCGTAACCGGCCCCGCCAACCCTGGGAGTGCGGCCGTGAGGTCACCGCCGGGCAGGCTCATCCACAGCAGCCCCACCACGGCCGAGACGGCCAGCAGCAGCAGGACCGCGGCCAGGCCGAGCAGTCGTTGGAGGACGCGAAGCGCACGACGCATGCAGGACAGGTAGCGATGCCGCCCGTCCGGGGGAAGGAAAGATCGGGTGAGTCGTTCGACCCCGATCATCCCCCCCCCGCGGCACAACGGCGAAACGGTGCTATACTGCGCATCCCGCCGGGGTCGTCCCGGCCGGTGCCGTTGCGTGCGAGGTGTGACCATGTGGCTGCTGACTACCTTCGGCTTCTTCAGCATCGTGGAGAAACCCGAGGACCGCGGGACCGGCATGGTCACCGTGCGCGCCCGGGTGCGCGGCGATATCGAATCGCTGCGCGCCAAGTACCTGCCGGGATTGAGCGAGATCGAATCGACCCCGGATCACGACTATGCCTGGCGCGGCCGCGTCACCAAGGGCGATCTGGCCGCCGGCCTCGGCCGGATCGCGCTCGACATCAATTACGCGAACTTCGAGACCGAGGTCGCCCAGCACATGGGCTACGCCCGCGAGCTGATCTACCACGACGTCTGGGAGACGCTGTCGGCGCTGCAGCAGCAGAAGCCGGATCGGA
>CAYWOW010000219.1:0-5044 GCA_964459005.1 uncultured Acetobacteraceae bacterium | reverse complement strand
GCAACATCGTCGAGTTCGGCCATGTCAACGTGCGCGTGCCGGACCAGCGGCTGGCCACGCTGTTCTACGTCATGGGGCTGGGCCTGACCCGCGACCCCTACCTGGTGGTCGGCATCGACAACATGTGGGTGAACGCCGGAACCTGCCAGTTCCACCTGCCCACCGGGCCGGCGCAGGTACTGCGCGGCACCATCGGGCTGGTGGTGCCCAACCTCGCCGCGCTGCGCGCCCGGCTGGATGCGGTGGCGCCGCGGCTGGCCGGCACCTGCTTCGCCTGGCACGATGCGGTCGACGCCATCGACGTCACCTGCCCCTGGGGCAACCGGCTGCGCCTGCACGCACCGGATGTGCGGTTCGGCCGCATCACCCTGGGCATGCCCTATGTCGAGCTGGATTCGCCGCCCGGCAGTTCGCCGGCGATCGCGCGGTTCTACCGCGAGATCCTGCACGGGCTGGCCAGCCCCGGCGAGGATGCGCGGGGCCGCTTCGCCCGGGTCGCGGCCGGGCTCGCCGGGGCAATCGTGTTCCGCGAGACCGACCGGGAGCAGCCCGACTACGACGGCAACCACATCCAGATAGCGCTCGCCGATTTCTCCGGGCCGCACGCCCGGCTGCTGGCGCGCGGGCTGGTCAGCGAGGAGAGCAACCAGCACCAGTACCGCTTCCAGGACGTGGTCGACCCGGCCAGCGGCGACGTGCTGGTGACGATCGAGCACGAGGTGCGCAGCATGCGCCATCCGATGTATGCGCGCGCGCTGACCAACCGCAACGCCGGGCAGAACAACAACCGCTACGCGCCGGGGCACGAAGCCTGGGTGCCGGCGATGCCGCCGGCGGATATGGCGCCGTCGCGCACCACCTTCGTCTGAGGGGGTGACGCGGCGGCGGGTTGTGCTAGGGCTTGGCCGAGCATGGGGAATCGCAACGATGGTGTCATGGATCGGCCGGCCCGGGCGCGGCGCACTGGCTGGGGGATGCGCGCTGCTGCTGGCCGCCGTCGCGCCGCCGGCCGACGCGCAGGACCTAAGGATCGGCGTTGCCCAGCTATCCACCTCGGTCGATCCGCATTTCTACAACCTCGCCGCCAACATCACCTTGTCGCTGCACATCTTCGACCGGCTGGTCCAGCGCGCGCCGGATTCGACGCTGTCGCCCGACCTGGCGCTGAGTTGGCAGGCGATCTCCGACACGGTGTGGGAGTTCCGGCTGCGGCCCGGGGTGACCTGGTCGGACGGCAGCGAGTTCACCGCCGCCGATGTCGCCTTCACCATCGACCGCGCCCGCAACGTGCCGAACAGCCCGAGCAGCTTCGCCGGCTTCCTGCGCGCCATCCGCACGGTCGAGGTCGTCGATCCGCTGACCGTGCGGTTGCACACCGATGCGCCGGCGCCGAACGTGCCGATCGACCTGGCCTCGATCGCCATCGTGTCCCGCCACGCCGGGCAGGACGCCAGCACCGATGACTACAACACCGGCCGCGCCGCCATCGGCACCGGCCCCTACCGGCTGGTGCGCTTCGAGCGCGGCAACACCGTCGAGCTGGTCCGCAACGATGCCTGGTGGGGCGCGCCGCCGGAATGGCGGCATGTCAGCTTCCGCGCCATTCCCACCGCCGGTCCCCGGGTGGCCGCCCTGCTGGCGGGCGATGTCGACCTGATCGATCAGCCGCCGCTGGCCAACCTCCAGCAGCTCAAGGCCGACCCGCGGGCGAGGGTGTTCGAGGCGCAGGGCTTGCGGGTGATCTTCCTCGGTCCGGATTACACCCGCCCGGGCGAGGAGCCGGACATCACCGACAATGCCGGCCATCCTTTGGCGCGCAACCCGTTGCGCGACCTGCGGGTGCGCCAGGCCCTGTCGATCGCCATCAACCGTCATGGTCTGGTGGACCAGGTGATGCAGGGCGAGGCGACACCGACCGGCCAGTGGATGCCCGCGGGCACGCCGGGCTATCTGCCGGACAGTCCGCCACCGGCATTCGACCCGGCGCGCGCCCGCCAGCTGCTGGCGGAGGCCGGCTTCCCGCAGGGCTTCCGGCTGACCCTGCACGCGCCCAACGACCGCTACCCGAACGACGCCGCCACCGCGCAGGCAATCGGGCAGATGTGGTCGCGCATCGGCGTCGCCACCACGGTGGAGGTCCTGCCGGGCGCGATCTACGCGCCGCGCGGGGTGCACCATGAGTACGCGATGGGGTTGTGGGGCTGGAGCAACAACACCGCCGAGGCCGGATCGGCGCTGATCAACATCTTCGGCACCGAGGATGCCGCCAGCGGGCGCGGGGTGGCGAATGTCGCCGGCTATGCCAACCCCGCCCTGGATGCGTTGACCGACCGCGCCCTGGCAACGCTGGACGATGCCAGGCGGGCCGCGCTGTTCCGCCAGGCCACCCAGATGATCGCCGACGACGTGGCGGTGATCCCGCTGTTCCACATCGTCAATCCCTGGGCCGGGCGGACCGGTCTCACCTATCGGGCGCGCGCCGACGAGCAGACCTATGCGGTGGATGTCCATACGGTGAAGTGAAGCGCGCGGCCCGGGCGCTCGCGCGGGTCTGCGGCGCATCAAGCCTCTTGCACCGGAACGTTCCACCCGTCACGTTCGTTTCGGTATGTCGAATCCGGAGTCGCCGCCGTCCCTCCATCCGCTGCACCGGCTCTGGCGTCTGCTGCCGGCACGCGGGCGGCGGGCGCTGCTGGCGCGCGGCACCGCGTTGCTGGCGCCGCGCCCGGACCACGCTCCGCCGCCGCCGCGGGCCGGCATGGTGGTGGGCGGCGAGCTCGCGCGTGCCTCCGGTCTGGGCGAGGCGGCGCGCCTGATGGCGCGGGTGATCGCCGGGTTCGGCCTGGCGACCTGGCAGGTGGATACCTCCAACCGGTTTTCCGCGGGGCTGCCCGATGATGCGCCGGTCGGCGTGCCGCTGCTGCTGCATGCCAACGCGCCGGTGCTGCCGTGGGCGTTGCTGCACCTGCCCCGCCGCCTCGTGCGGGGTCGGCGGGTGATCGGCTACTGGGCCTGGGAACTGCCCGTGGTGCCGGGATCGTGGCGGATCGGGTTGGGTTTCGTCCATGAGATCTGGGCGCCGTCCCGCTTCACCGCCGACGCGCTGCGGGGCTGGCTGCCGGCCGGCTCCGGTATCCTGGTCCGCACCGTGCCGATTCCCATCGCGGCGGCGCCGCCCGAACCGGCCCTGCTCGACCGCGCCGCCTTCGGGCTGCCGGAGGCGGCGGTGATCGTGCTGGTGTCGTTCAGCCTGGCCTCCAGCAACGTGCGCAAGAATCCGCTGGGTGCCGTGCGGGCCTTCCGCACCGCCTTCGGCGACCGCGCCGACCGCATCCTGGTGCTGAAGGTGGGCAATCCGGGGCATTTTCCCGCCGAGTTCGCCGCCCTGCGGGATGCCGTTTCCGGCTATTCCAACGTCCGCCTGGAAACCCGCACCCTGCCGCGCGCCGACAACCATGCGCTCACGGCCTGCGCCGACATCGTGCTGTCCCTGCATCGCAGCGAGGGTTTTGGCCTGGTGCCGGCCGAGGCGATGCTGCTGGGCCGACCCGTCGTCGCCACGGGGTGGTCGGGCAACATGGATTTCATGGACGCGGACAGCGCCGCCCTGATCGGTTATCGGCTGGTGGCGGCCCGCGACCCGCGCGGCGTGTTCGAGGCGCCGGGCGCGGTCTGGGCGGAGCCCGATCTGGCGGAAGCGGCGGCGGCGTTGCGCGGCCTGGCCGACGACCCGGCCGCGCGCGCGACGCTGGGTGCGCGCGGCCAGGCCCTGGCACGCCAGCGGCTGGGGGCCGGGCCGCTCGCCGCCGCGCTGCGGGCGCTCGGACTGGTGGCGCCATGAAAGCCCTGGTCTGGCAATGGGGGCGGCGGGGCGCCGGGCCGCGGCTCGCCGCCGAATTCGCCGCTGCGCTGCGCGAGTTGCCCGGGCACGACGGCGCGCTGTCGCTGTCGGCCCAGGCCGAGCTGCTGTGGGGGACCGCGCCGCCGCGCTGCGACCTGCCGTTTTCGACCTATTCCGGTCTCGCCGGCCTGCTGTTGCGGCTGCCCATGACGCCGTTCGAGGTGGCACCGCTGGCGGCCCGGATCCGGGCGCTGGCGCCGGACGTCGCGATCTGCGCCATGCCGGCGGCGCTCGACCTGGTCATGGCGGCGGCGCTGCGCCGGGCCGGGGTGCCGTTCCTGGTGGTGGTGCACGACGCCGATGCCCATCCCGGCGACGGCTTCCCGCTGCAAATGACGCTGCAACGCTGGCTGGTGCGCCGCGCCGACGGCGTGATCGCCCTGAGCGGCCATGTCGCCCGGCGGCTGCGGGCGCAGGGGCTCGCCGCCGGCAAGCCGCTCATCATGGCCGCCCATCCCCCCTTCGTGTTCGGGCCGCCGCCGCCGCCGCCGCGGACCCATGGCGGGCCGCTCCGGCTGCTCTCGTTCGGCCGCCTGCTGCCCTACAAGGGGCTCGACCTGCTGGCCGCGGCGCTGGCCCGGCTCGGCGCGCGGCCCGACCTCAGCGTGCGGGTGGTCGGCAGCGGCCCGCCGTCCGCGGCGCTGGACGCGCTGCGGCGGCTCAATGGCGTGACGGTGGAAAACCGCTGGGTGCCGGAGGACGAAGTGGGCGCCCTCCTGGCCTGGGCGGACGCGCTGGTGCTGTCGCACACCGAGGCCAGCCAGAGCGGCGTCGCCGCCGCCGCGGTATCGGCGCGCCGCTGGGTCGTCGCCACCCGGGTCGGCGGTTTCACCGAGCAACTGTCCGGCGAGCCATTGGCGCGATTCTGCGACCCGGCGCCGGAGAGTCTGGCGGCGGCCTTGCGGGTCCTGCTCGAAAGCCCGCCGGACCCGCCGCCCGCCGGCGACCCCCGGGCGGCCTGGCGCGGCACCGCAACCGCGCTCGCCGACCGCATCGCCACGATGCTGGCGAACAGGCCGGCCGGAGCGGGCGATCAGCCGGGCGCGGTCGGGTCGATCCAGCCGATGTGGCCGTCGCTGCGGCGGTAGACCACGTTCAGTTCGCCGGTCGTGCTGTTGCGGAACATCAGCACCTGCTGGTCGG
>CAYWOW010000218.1:0-5103 GCA_964459005.1 uncultured Acetobacteraceae bacterium | reverse complement strand
GGCGTTGACGTCGGTGACCACGAAGGCGCGGGTCTGTGCGCCATAGTCGAAGGGGCTGGCCACCGTCACCCGGATCGCCGGCGAGGGCAGGTGGCTCGCGCCCACCCGCGCCTCCGCCGCCGCCCACTCCGCCTCCGGCTCGCCCGCCTCGGCGTCGCGCAGCGTGGCCGAGGTCACCAGCATTCCCTGCGCGGGCTGGGCCAGTGTGATCGCGAAGGGCACCGTCGGGTCGAGCCAGTGGCGGTGCAGGCCGACATCCACCTCCCGCCCGTCGCGCCGGTCGAGTCGCAGGAACATCACGTGCCGCGGCCGCGCGCCCGGCTCCGGCGGCTCGGCGGCGAGCGCCCGCAGCATGTCCTGCCAGGCGGTCAGCCGGTCCAGCGCGCGGCGGCGGATCGAGCGGCAGGCCGCCTCGATGCGGTTGCGCATCGCCGCGTCGAGTTCCTCGGCCTCGTCCTCCAGCCGCGCCGCCAGCCGGTCGGTCAGCGTCCGCAGCGGGGCGGCCAGACGGGCCAGCGCGCGGACCAGATTTTCCGCCGACTCGGCCAGCCCCGGTCCCGGCGGGAACAGATCGCATTCGTCGCTGCTGCGCGCCCCCGGCTCGGCCGCTCCGCGAGTCCGCGCCAGCACTTGCGTCCGGGCGAGCCGCAGAAATGCCTCCGATGGGTTCTGCCGGCCGGATTCGGGAATCGCCAGCGCTGCGGCCTGCTCGTGCAGTCGCCCCGACCAGCCGGGCGGGGGCAGGGCGCGAGCGGCCTGCAGGGCGGCATCCAGCGGCGCCTCCAGCGCCGGGCGCGCCGCCACCAATTCCTCGAGCCGCCGACGCAGTCCGCGCGCCCGCGACCGCCCGCCCTCGGCGCCAAGCAGCCAGCGCCGCAGCTCGGCCGCCTCGATGCCGGAAAACTCGACGGCGAAGGCGCCGTCGGCCGCGTCGAAAACGTGGTGGCCCTCGTCGAACACGTAGCGCACGGGTACCGTGTTGTCGTCGATGCCGCCCCAGGCCGCCTGCGCCATCACCAGGGCATGGTTGGCCACCACCAGTTCGGCGGTGCGGGCGCGGCGGATGGTGTGCTCGACGAAGCAGCGCCGCCAGTGCGGGCAGGCCGCGTGGATGCACTCGCCGCGCCGGTCGGCCAGCCCCGCCACCAATCCGGCGCCGAATAGTTCGCCAAACCAGCCCGGCAGGTCGCCGCCCTGGATGTCGCCGTCGCTGGTGAACAGCGCCCAGCGTGCCACCAGTCCCAGCGCAATGGCGGACTCCCCCGCCACCGCCACGCCGTTCACCGCATCTTCGAAGTTAAGCAGACACAAATAATTCTCGCGCCCCTTGCGCACCACCACGCGCCGCCGCCGCTCGGCCGGATCGGGGTGCAGCCGGGCCAGTTCCGCCTCGACCTGGCGTTGCAGGTGGCGGGTGAAGGTGGAAATCCACACCGGCCCCTTGTTGCGTTCGGCCCACAGGCTGGCCGGCGCGATGTAGCCGAGCGTCTTGCCGGTGCCGGTGCCGGCCTCGGCGAGCACGAAATGCGGGTCGCCGCGGACCTCGCGCGGGGCGAACGCGGCGGCGGCGGCGGCGGCGTAGTCGGACTGGCCGGGACGCTGCTCGGCCTCCGGTCCGAGCATGGCGGCCAGCCGGCGGCGCGCCTCGGCGGCCGGCACCGGATGGGCGGCCGGCGGCGGCAATGGTGCCACCTCTTCCCATTCCGGCAGTCCGCGCCAGACCCGCAGCGCCTCGCTGCCCACCGCCACGGCCGGCCGGCCCAACGCCGCCGCCACCGCCCCGGCCCAGCCCCAGCCGGCCTGGCCCATCCGCTGCGCCAGCGCCGCGGCGTCGCGATTGGCCGGCAGGTCGCGCCCGGCGGCCAGCCGTGCCAGCAGCGCCTGCACCAGGTCGGGCAGCACAGCGGCGGCAGCGGCGAGTCCCGGGCCGGGCGGGCGCATCTCCAGCGCCAGCGCGAGCCCGCGCGGAGTCGGCGCCGCCGCGTGGGCGGGCAGCGCGAAGGCGAACAGCTCCAGCACATCGAGACAGGGCAGATCCAACAGCCCGAGCCGGCGCAACGTCGCCGGCGCATGCACCAGCAGCGGCGGCGGCAGGCCCCGCAGCAGCGCCGCCGCCTCGGCAACCGGCCGCTCCAACAATTCGCCGTCCGGCGTGACGATGACGGCGCGGCCCACCCCGGCCACCACCGAGGGCACCTCGGGCAACAGGATGCGCGGAGTCCGTGCTCCAGCAGAAGCGCGCTCAGTCATGGCGGCACTATATGAGCCCTGCCGGATTGACCAAGGCATCCCCCATCCATAGCTTGCCGCCGATGTCCGAAACCACCCCGACTCCCACCCGCGCCGCGCCGAAATCCTGGCCCTTCGAGGAGGCCCAGAAGGTCGCCAAACGGCTCGCCCGCAGCGGCAAGTCGTCGGCTTTGTTCGAGACGGGCTACGGACCCTCCGGCCTGCCGCACATCGGCACCTTCGGCGAGGTCGCCCGCACCACCTGGGTCCGCCACGCCTTCACCACGCTTACCGGCCTGCCGTCGCGGCTGCTCGCCTTCAGCGACGACATGGATGGGCTGCGCAAGGTGCCGGACAACGTGCCCAACCGCGACATGCTGCTGGGCTACCTGGGCCAGCCGCTGACCCGCATCCCCGACCCGTTCGGCACCCACGACAGCTTTGGCGCGCACAACAACGCCCGCCTGCGCGCCTTCCTGGATTCGTTCGGGTTCGACTATGAGTTCGCCTCCTCCACCGACTACTACGCCGCCGGCCGCTTCGACAAGGCGCTGCGGCGGGTGCTGGAGCTGCACGATCAGATCCGGGCGGTGGTGCTGCCGACGCTCGGCGCCGACCGGCAGGCCAGCTATTCGCCGTTCCTGCCGATCCACCCGAAGAGTGGCGTGGTCATGCAGGTGAAGGTCGAAAAGGCCGACCCCGATGCCGGCACCATCACCTGGCGCGACCCCGATGGACAAACGTTCGAGACGCCGGTCACCGGCGGCGCCTGCAAGCTGCAATGGAAGGCCGACTGGGCGATGCGGTGGCACGCGCTGGGCGTGGACTACGAAATGTCGGGCAAGGACCTGATCGACAGCGTGCGCCTGTCCGGCAAGGTCTGCCGCATCCTCGGCAGCGAGCCGCCGGCCGGCTTCACCTACGAGCTGTTCCTCGACGAGCAGGCGCAGAAGATCAGCAAGAGCCGCGGCAATGGGCTGTCGGTGGAGGAGTGGCTGCGCTACGCCCCGCCCGAGAGCCTGTCGCAGTTCATGTTCAACCAGCCGCAGCGGGCCAAGCGGCTGTATTTCGACGTCATCCCCAAGGCGGTGGACGAGTACCTGGCGAACGCGACGCGCGCGCACGCCCAGGACGCGGCCGAGCAGCCGGCCAACCCGGTCTGGCACATCCATGGCGGCCAGGTGCCGCAGCACGCGCACTCGCCGCTCTCCTTCGGCATGTTGCTGAACCTGGCCAGCGTGGTGAACGCCGACAACGCCGACATCCTGTGGGGCTTCATCCGCCGCTACAACCCGGCCGCCACCCCGGAGGACATGCCGTTCCTGGCCGGTCTGGTGGAATACGCGCTCGCCTACTACCGCGACTTCGTGCGTCCGACCAAACAGTTCCGCGACCCCGATGCGACCGAGCGGGCGGCGCTGGCCGAGCTTGCCGTGGCGCTCGGCACGCTGCCGGCCGATGCCGATGGCGAGACCATCCAGAACGTTCTTTACGAGATTGGCAAACGCCATCCCTTCCCCGACCTGCGCGCCTGGTTCGGCTGCCTCTACCAGGTGCTGCTGGGCCAGCAGGAGGGGCCGCGCTTCGGCCAGTTCGTGGCGCTCTACGGCATCGCCGAAACCATCGGCCTGATCGAGGCCGCGCTGGCTCGCGCACCGGCCGGACGTCGAGACGACGCCGGGACCTGAGGGGGCAGGGGATGGGCGAGACGGCGAAGCGCCTGTTGCGGCACATGCCGGCGGTGCTCGGCCTGGTGCTGCTGGGCGGCGCCGTCTATGTCGTGCAGAAGGAATTCCGCGGCCTCAAGATCGAGGACATCGCCCGCGTGCTGGAGGGCATGTCCGCCCGCACGCTGGCGACCGGCTTCCTGCTGAGCGTCCTGTCGTACTGCGTCCTGACCCTGTACGACCGGCTCGGCACCTACTTCGCTGGCCGGCGCATCAGCTATCGCCGGGTCGCCTTCGTCTCGTTCTGCGCCTATGCGCTGGCCCACAACCTCGGCTTCTCCACCGTCTCCGGCGGCGCGGTGCGCTACCGGCTGTATGCCCACTGGGGCCTGACGCCCTTGCAGATCGCCAAGGTGGTGGCGTTCACCAGCTTGACCTTCGGGCTCGGCGCCATGGTGCTGGGCGGCATGGCGCTGCTGCTCGAGCCCGAGGCGGTGCCGTTCTTCGGCCAGCTCATGCCGCCATGGGCGATGCGCGCGATCGGCGGGGTGCTGTGGGCGGTCGTGCTGGGCTACGTGACGCTGGCGGGCGTGCTGCACCAGCGCAGCATATTCGGCCACGTGATCGCGCTGCCGGGTTGGCGCATGGCCATCCTGCAGGTGCTGCTGGCGACCACGGACGTGGCGGTCGCCGCGGCGGTCTTCTACGCCCTGCTGCCGACGACGCCCGGGCTCGACTACGTGCGGTTCATCGGCATCTACGTGGCCTCCTACACGGCGGGGCTGGCCGCCACCATTCCGGGCGGCATCGGCGTGTTCGACACCGTCATGCTGGTCGGCCTGTCGCCCTTCCTGGAGGCGCCGCAGATCGTCGGCGCCATCGTGGTGTTCCGGCTCTACTACTACATCATCCCGCTGTTCCTGGCCGGCGGCCTGTTCGCGGGCAACGAGATCATGCTGCGCGGCCGCGCGCTGCTGCACCCGGCGCCGACCCTGCGCGGGGTGAGCCCGGCGGCGCGCTGGAGCGAGCCCGACTTCGTGGTGGCCGCGGTCACCGGCGTGGTGGCCATCTGCGGCGCCCTGCTGCTCTGTCTGGGCGTGGTGGAACAGCGGCCGGACTTCTCCTGGATCGACCCCGACTTCGCCGAGGCCGCCGCCCAGGCCGGCGAATTCGTGCCCAGCCTGATCGGCGGCGCCCTGATGGTCTG
>CAYWOW010000217.1:0-5110 GCA_964459005.1 uncultured Acetobacteraceae bacterium | reverse complement strand
CCGAGCATGTCACGCACCGAGGTGCTGCTGGTGGGCGAAAGCTGGGTCACCGCCGCCACCCACTACAAGGGTTTCGACTCATTCAGCAGCGTCACCTTCCACAAGGGCGCGGAACCGCTGGTGGAGGCCCTGCACGACAGCGACTTCGCGCTGACCTACATGCCGTCGCACGAGGCGGCGGAAGGCTTTCCCTTCACCATTGAGGCGTTGCGGAAATATCGTGCCATCATCCTTTCCGATGTCGGCGCCAATACACTGCTGCTGCCGCCCTCGGTGTGGCTGCATGGCAAGCCCACGGCCAACCGGCTGAAGCTGATCCGCGACTGGACGCATGAGGGCGGCGGCCTGCTGATGATCGGCGGCTACATGACGTTCCAGGGCATCGATGCCCGGGGCCATTGGCGCCGCACCCCGGTGGAGGATGCGTTGCCCGTCACCTGCCTGCCCTATGACGACCGGCTGGAAGTGCCTGAAGGGTTTCGCCCGGCGATCACCGGGGCGGCGGACCATCCCATCCTGCGCGGCCTGGGCACCGACTGGCCGCTGCTGCTCGGCGCCAACGAGGTGGTGCTGCGCGACCGGCCCGACGTGGAGGTACTGGCGCGCCTGCCGGAGGATCAGGGTGGTCATCCCCTGTTGATCACCGGCAGCTACGGCGCCGGCCGCTCCCTGGCCTGGACCTCCGACATCGGGCCGCACTGGCTGCCCGAGGATTTCGTGCGCTGGCCCGGTTACGCCACGCTCTGGCGCAACGCCCTGTCCTGGGCGACCAGGACCCCGGGCCGCGCCGCTTAGAACACGCGGCCGGGCGCCGCTTCTCGTCAGGAGGTCTCGATGCCGGCCAAGCCCGTCTTCCGACTGAAGCCCCACGCGATCGAGGCCCTGTTCGGCCGCCGCAAGGCGGTGATCGGCGTGGTTCACTCTTTGCCGCTGCCCGGCAGCCCCGGCTATGACGGGCAGCCGATGGCTGACATCACCGCCTTCGCCGTCGCCGAGGCCCAGCGCTACCGCGATGGCGGCGTGGACGGGTTGATTGTCGAAAACCACGGCGACATCCCGTTCGCCAAGCCCGAGCATCTGGGACCGGAGACCGCCGCCTGTATGGCGGTCATCACCGATGCGGTGCGCCGCGCGGTGGCGTTGCCGACCGGCGTCAACGTGTTGGCCAACGGCGCCGTGCAGGCGCTGGCGGTGGCCAAGGCGGCGGGCGCCTCTTTCGTGCGGGTCAACCAATGGGCCAACGCCTACGTCGCCAATGAAGGATTCATCGAGGGACCGGCCGCGATCGCCACCCGCTACCGCGCCATGCTGCACGGACGCGGCATCCACATCTTCGCCGACGTGCACGTGAAGCACGGCGCTCACGCCCTTACCGCCGATCGCCCGATCCCTGAACTGGCACGCGACGTCGAGTTCTTCGACGCGGACGTCGCCATCGCCACCGGTCAACGCACCGGCGATGCGGCCACCATGGACGAACTCCGCGCCATCGCCGACGGCACATCTCTGCCGGTGGTGGTCGGTTCCGGTGTCACCCCGGCCAATATCGGTGACATCTTCGGCGTGGCGGACGGCGTGATCGTCGCGAGCTGGCTGAAGCAGGACGGCGTCTGGTGGAACCCGGTCGATCCGGACCGATTGCGAATCCTGATGGCGGAGGCGGAACGCGCCCGGTCATGAGCCGCCTTCTGGTCCTCGGCAACGCTGGGCTGGACATCAGCCTGCCGGTTCCTCGCCTGCCGTTGGCCGGGGAAACGCTGGTGAGCGGGCGGCGGCGCAGCGCTCCCGGCGGCAAGGGGCTGAACCAGGCGGTGGTCGCGGCGCGCACCGGGCTGCTGCCGGTCGCCTTCCGCGCTCCGCTGGGCGACGATGCCGAGGCGGCCGTGATCGCGGAGCGGCTGACGGCGGAGGCCTTCGCAGCGCTGGAGTTGCCGCGGCATACCGGGCCGAGCGATTTATCCATCCTGCTGGTCTCGCCCGATGCAGAGAACTGCATCGTTACCGCCGGCGCCCGCGCCGCGGCGCTGCCCGTCGAGGATGCCGCGCGGTTCGGTGCCACCTGCCAGCCGGGCGAGTGGCTGCTGCTACAGGGCAATCTGAGCGAAGCGTCCACCGCGGCGGCCCTGCGCGCAGCCCGCGGGCAGGTCATGCTGAACACCGCGCCACTGCTTTGGGATGCCGCCCCGATGCTGCCGTACTGTACCATGGTGGTCGCCAATGCGATCGAGGCACGACAGATCACCGGCGAGGACGGCCCGGCGGCGGCGGCGGCCCTGTTGGCGGCTGGAGCCGCACTGGCGATCGTGACCCTCGGTGCGGCGGGTTGCATCGTGGCCGGGTCGGACGGGGTGCATCGCCACGCCGCCCCCCTGGTGGACGCGGTGGACAGCAGCGGCGCCGGCGACACGTTCTGCGGCGTGCTGGCGGCGATGCTGGCCAGCGGCTCGGACGTGGCGTCGGCGGTCGCAGTCGCGCAGCAGGCGGCGGCGCTGACCGTCGGAAGGCATGGCGCCTTCACGGCATTGCCCAGTGCCGCCGAATTACGGTCCATTCCCGGCTTGCGGCGCCCGGCATGACGCTTTCCTCCCCCCGCATGGAGCCGGTCCTTCGCATGGAGAAGGTATCCGTGGCTCTGGGGCCGCAGGGGCGCCGGGTGCCGGTGGTGGAGGCCGTGTCGCTGCGGGTCGATCCTGGCCGCGTCCTCTGCATCGTCGGAGAATCGGGCTCCGGCAAGAGCGTCTCCGCGCTTGCCCTGATGCGCCTGCTGCAGCCCGGGCATAATGAGGTCACGGCGGAGGCGCTGACCTTCGAGGGGATAGACCTGCTGTCGCTGGACGAACGAGCGATGACCGGCTTGCGCGGCAATCGCATGGCGATGATTTTCCAGGAGCCGATGACCAGCCTGAACCCGGTCTTCACCATCGGGCGCCAGATCGGCGAGACCCTGCGCGTGCATCGCGGTCTTGGCCGCGCCGAGGCCCGGCAACGCGCGCTGGAAGCGCTCCGCCTGGTGCAGGTGCCGGCGCCCGAGAGCCGCCTCGACGCCTATCCGCACCAGCTCTCCGGCGGCTTGCGCCAACGCGTGATGATCGCGATGGCGCTGGCCTGCGACCCCGCCCTGCTGATCGCCGACGAGCCCACCACGGCGCTGGACGTAACGATTCAGGCGCAGATCCTCACCCTGCTCGCCGACCTGCGCGACCGCACCGGGGCGGGAATCCTCTTCATCACCCACAATCTGGGCGTGGTGGCGGAGATCGCCGACGAGGTGGCGGTGATGTACGCCGGCCGCATCGTCGAGACCGCACCGGCGGCGACGCTGTTCCGAGATGCCCAGCACCCCTATACGCTGGCGTTGCTGGCCGCGCTGCCGTCGCTGAGCGGGGCGATCGAACGGCTGGAGCCAATCCCGGGCCGCATGCCCACGCCCGGCACGGCGCCGCCGGGCTGCCGCTTCGCCCCGCGCTGCCCGTTTGCCACCGCCCAGTGCCAAACGCCCCCGCCGATGCGCGCGATCGGGCCGGGCCACGAAGTCGCCTGCTGGCGCGCCCCGGTGGAGGCGCTCGCGTGAAGCCGCCGCTGCTCTGGGCCGAGGGCCTGCGCCGCAGTTTCGCGGTGTCGGGCGGACGGCGCCTCGTGGCGGTCGATGACGTGGCCGTGCGGCTCGATCGCGGCCGGACGCTGGCGGTGGTGGGCGAATCCGGCTGTGGCAAAAGCACGCTCGGGCGGCTGCTGCTGCGGCTGTATCCGGCCGATGCGGGGCGCATCCTGTTGGACGGGGTGGACATCGAGACGATGCCCAACCTGGCGCTGCGTCGCCGCATCCAGGTGGTATTCCAGGACCCGTTCGGCTCGCTCGATCCGCGCCAGCGCATCCGCGACGTGCTCACCCGTCCCATGCGCCTGCATGGCCTGTGCGACGGGTCGGCGGCGCTGGCGCGCGCGGCGGCGCTGATGGAGCGCGTCGGTCTGTCGCCGGACCTGCTCGGCCGGTTGCCGCACGAGTTCAGCGGCGGGCAACGCCAGCGCATCGCCATCGCCCGCGCCTTGTCGGTAGAGCCGGACATCATCGTCTGCGACGAGCCGGTTTCGGCGCTGGACGTATCGGTGCAGGCCCAGGTGGTGAACCTGCTGCAAGACCTGCAGCGCGACACCGGCGTTGCACTGTTGTTCATCTCCCACGACCTGGCGCTGGTGCGCCACCTCGCCCACGACGTGGCGGTGATGTACGCCGGCCGGATCGTGGAAGCCGCGCCGGCCGCGCGGCTCTTCGCCAACCCCACTCACCCGTACACCCGTGCCTTGCTGGCGGCGGCGCCGCGGACCGAGGTCGGTGCCCGCCAGCATGTGCCGCTGACCGGCGAGCCGCCCGATCCGACCGCCATACCGCCGGGATGCCGCTTCGCTAATCGTTGCCCGGAAGTGCGCCCGGTCTGCCGGGAAGGCCTTCATCCGGCGCTGTTGTCGGTGCTGGCGGATCAGTTTTCCGCCTGCCTGTTCGCGAGCGATCTGGCTGCTCTCATCCAGCCGGAGAGGACGGATACGGTGGCGAGCCCGACGGAGACGCGGATAGCCGTCTATCGCCGCGCGCGTGACGCCTCCGCGGGGGTAGCGCCATGATCCGCACGATCCTGGGCCGGATCGTCGCTCTCATCCCGGTCCTGTTCGGACTTTGCGTGCTATCCTTCACTCTACTGTCGATGGTGCCGGGCGACCCGGTGACGGCGATGCTGGGGCTGGAGGCGGACCCCACGGCGATCGCCGCATTGCGGGCCAAATACGCGCTCGACGACCCACTGGTGGTGCGCTTCTTCGCCTGGTTTGGCCATGTGCTGCTGGGCGATCTCGGCCGCTCCATCCAAACCGGGCGACCGGTGACCGCGATGATCGGGTCGGCCCTGGTGCCGACGTTGCAACTCGGCGCCGCGGCGATGGTGGTGTCCCTGCTGGTGGCGATCCCCGCCGGCATCATCGCGGCGGTCCGCCGCAACAGTGCCGCCGACCTCGCCGTCTCGCTGCTGGCCCTGTGCGGCCTGTCGCTGCCGAGCTTCTGGCTCGGCATCCTGCTGATCCTGGGCCTGTCGATCTCGCTGCCGCTGCTGCCGTCGTC
>CAYWOW010000216.1:0-5112 GCA_964459005.1 uncultured Acetobacteraceae bacterium | reverse complement strand
CTGGTGCCGACGCGGAGGGTCGAACTCCGGACCTACTGATTACGAATCAGTTGCTCTACCACTGAGCTACGTCGGCTTTTGCCTTGAAAACCAAAGCCTTGGGTGGTTCGGCGCCCTCCTCTGGCCCCACGGGTCGTGGTTCGCCGTTTGGAAGGCTCCTCCGATCCGCCTGCACGGGACTGTTTTGCATGTGCGCTCGCCGTTGTCCAGATCGCACCGAAACATCGCCAGGGGATGGTTCCCGGACTTTCGTTGATCTTCCGGATTGGCATCAGTGCATCATGAACCTGAGCGCGGAGGCGGCGGCGATCAGCCAAACCGCGCCGCCGACTTCCCGGGGGCGGCCGGCGAGGGTCTTCACCGCGGCAAACACGATGAAGCCGATACCGATGCCGGCGGCGATGGAAAAAGTCATCGGCATGGCGATCGCGGTGACCACGGCGGGCAGATAGTCCGTCACCTCGTCCCAGTTCACGTCGCGCAAGGCGCGCGCCATCAGGCACGCCACGAACACCAGGGCCGGCGCCGTGGCGAAGCCGGGAATCGAGGTCGCGAGCGGGGCGAAGAACAGGGTGGCGAGGAACAACACGCCGGCGACCACGGCGGTGAGGCCGGTGCGGCCACCGGCCTGAATGCCGGCCGCACTCTCGATGTAGCTGGTGACGGTGGAGGTGCCGAGCATCGAGCCGAGGATGGCGCCGCCGGAATCGGCGGTCAGCGCCTGTCGCAGCCGCGGCACCGTGCCGTCCGGGCGCATCAGGCCGGCACGATGGGTGGTGGCGATCAGCGTGCCGGCGTTGTCCAGCACGTCCACCAGGAAAAAGGTCAGCACGATGCTGACGACGCCCAGGCCGAGCGCGCCGGCGATGTCCATCTGCAGGAAGGTGGGTGCGATCGAGGGCGGCAAAGCGACGATGCCGTGGAAGGTGGTCAGCCCAAACGGAATGCCGGCGGCGGCGGTGGCGAGAATGCCGATCAGCACCGCGGCCGAGACGCCGCGCGCGGTCAGCGCCGCCATGACGACGAAGCCCGCGCAGGCCAGCAACGTGCGGGCGGTGTCGATGTGACCGAGCGTGACCAGGGTGGCGGGGTCGGCCACCACGACGCCCATGTTCTCCAGGCCGATGAGAGCGAGAAAGAAGCCGATGCCGGCGCCGATGCCGAGCTTGAGCGAGAGCGGGATGGTGTTGATGAGCCATTCCCGCACCCGCAGCAGCGAGACGATCAGGAACAGCACGCCGGAAAGGAACACCGCCCCGAGCGCCACCTGCCAGGGGATCTTCATGCCGCCGACCACGACAAAGGCGAAATAGGCGTTCAGCCCCATGCCGGGAGCCAGCGCCAGCGGGTAGTTGGCGTAGAGCCCCATGACGATGGAGGCGATGCCCGCGCCGAGGCAGGTGGCGACGAACAGCGCCCCGTGATCCATGCCGGTGGTGGCGAGGATGCCGGGGTTGACCGCCACGATGTAGACCATGGCGAGCCAGGTGGTGAGGCCGGCCAGGATTTCCGTCCGCACGGTCGTGCCGGCCTCGCGCAGACCGAAGGAAAACGCCATCGGAACCTCCGGAATCAGATTGCCTCGCTCAGTGGAATGGTCGGACGAAGCCGGGCCAGGCGCAAGATGGGACACCGCGCCCGCGCGCGATGGCGCCCCCTTCCCCCGTGCACCGGCGGCTGTCCTCGGCTAGCCTGGGGGCAGGCAACAGGAGGATATGGCGATGGAAGTCCGGCTGGATGGGCGCACCGCGGTGATCACCGGCGGCAGCAAGGGCCTGGGCCTGGCGATGGCGACACGTTTCGCCGCCTCGGGCGCGGACGTGGCCATCCTGGCGCGCCGGCCCGACGCGCTGGCGGAAGCACGGGCGGCGATCGCGGCCACCGCAAGCGGGCGCGTCGAGGCGGTATCCTGCGACGTCTCGAAAGCCGATGACGTCGGGCGCGCCTTCGCGGCGGTGATGGCGCGGCTCGGCCGCATCGACATCGTGGTGAACAACGCCGGCACCGCGCGCACCCTGCCGTTCGAGGAAGTCACCGATGCGATCTGGCAGGAAGATCTGGACCTGAAACTGTTCGCCGCGATCCGGCTGACCCGGCTGGCCTGGCCGCAGATGAAGGCGCGTGGCTGGGGGCGGGTCATCAACGTGCTGAACATCGGCGCCAAGTCGCCACGCGCGGGCAGCGCCCCCACCACGATCAGCCGGGCCGCCGGCATGGCGCTGACGAAAGTGCTGGCCGGCGAGGGCGCGCCGCACGGCATCCTGGTGAACGCCCTGCTGGTGGGGCTGATCGTGACCGAGCAGGTGCGCAAATGGCACGGCCTGCGCGGCGGCGATCGCTCCCTGGAGGCGTTCATCGCCGAGACCGGCAAGCCGGTGCCGCTGGGGCGGATGGGGACCGCGGAGGAATTCGCCAACGTGGCCTGCTTCCTGGCCTCCGACGCCGCGGGCTACGTCACCGGCACGGCCATCAACGTCGACGGCGGCAGCAGCCCGGTGGTGTAGACAAAGTCGCAGGCGCGCCGACTCGAGCCGGGCGCGCCGCGCGCCGACGCTCGCGGCAACGCCAGGCCGGAGCAGGCCGCGGTTGCCTCAGCCTTCGGTGGATGGCCGCGAGACCGGCCTGTGAGGCTTGGCCGCGGCGTGCCTCGTATGCTTGTGCGGCGCCTGGGCGGTGGCGCCGTGCTTTGCCGGCCTGTGCTTTTTCAGATTGGTGGTGGCTTCAGCCTCGGTGGCCATGACGGCCATGGTCGGCAGAACCAGGCCGAGGGACGCCAGGAGGTGTCTGCGGGAGAAGTTCACGGCGGACTCCACGGAAGGCAGGGGTTCAGGGATCGGGCGAACAATATACGGTAATCGCTTGATATAGTTCTGAACCACCATCCGTGTCGGTGCAAGTGGAATTTCGATTGGTCGACGCCGGGTCAAGTCCCCGCGGGGTCATGCACCGGCCGCGCCGGCCCGACCAGCCGCCGGGGCGGGGCAACGCCCCTCGGCCTTCTCGCCGAGCAACTTGCGCAGCGCCGCGAGAAACTGGGCCTTGGTATAGGGCTTGGCCAGCACCACCGCCCCCTCCACGCGCTTGCCGTTTTTCAACACCGCCTCGGAATAGCCGGTGGTGAGCAGCACCTGCAGTCCCGGCATCATGCGCTTGGCTTCCTCGGCCAGGTCGAGTCCGTCCATCGCGCCGCCGAGCACGATGTCGGTGAACAGCAACTCGAAGCGCGCGCCGCTGCGCAGTACCGCCAGCGCCTCCTCGGCATTGCGCGCGGGGGTGGGCAGCATGCCGATCTCGTCGCTGATCCGGCAGACCGCGGCCAGCACGTCGGGGCGGTCCTCGACGATCAGCACGCGACAGGGGCCGGGCAGCCAGTCGTGCATCGTGCCGACCTCGCCTTCCTGACCGCCCTCCGCGCCCGCCCGCGGAAGGTATATCTGCACCGACGTGCCCTCGCCCGGCTCGCTCTCCAGGCGAACGAAACCGCCGGACTGCTTGGTGAATCCGATCACCATGGACAGCCCGAGGCCGGTGCCCTTGCCGATCGCCTTGGTGGTGAAGAATGGCTCGAACACGCGGTCGCGGATCTCCGGCGGCACGCCCATCCCGACGTCATTGACCGCGACCATGACGTAGTCGCCCGGGACGGCATCGTCGCCCGGGGCCGGGTCGTCGATGCGCACGTTGGCGGTTTGCAGCGTCAGCCGGCCGCCGCCCGGCATGGCGTCGCGGGCATTGATGATGAGGTTCAGCAGCGCCGCCTCCAGTTGCGCCTGATCCACCGAGGCATGGCCGAGATCGGCGGCGAGATCCATCTCGATCGGGTAGCGCTCGCCGAGCGTGCGGCGGGCGAGGTCGCGCAGCGGCAGCAGGAAGGCGTTGAGGTCGGTGACCTCGGGACGCAGCGGCACCCGGCGCGCGAACGACAGCAGCCGGCCCGTCAGGTCGGCGCCGCTGGCCACCGCCTGCAGCGCCGGCGCCACGAACTCCTTCAGCGGGTCATCTTTCGGCAACGCGTCGTCGACCATCTCCAGGTTGATGGCGATGACGGTCAGCAGGTTGTTGAAGTCGTGCGCGATGCCGCCGGTCAGCTGGCCGATCGAGTTGAGCTTCTCGTTGCGGACCAGCGTGGCTTCCGCCTCCTTGCGCTCGGTGATGTCCTGGCAGATGCCGGTCAGCGCCACCGGCTGGCCGCGCGCGTCGAGTTCGCACTGGCCCTCGGCCCAGCAATGCCGCCAGCGGGCGCCGGCCGCGGCGATGCGGAACTCCAGTTCCAGCGGCTCGCACCGGGCCAGGGCGCGCTCCAGGTCGGCCGCCACGCGCGCCCGGTCCTCCGGGTGCACGCTGCCGGCGCCCTCGCCGGCATCGCGGCCGAAGGCGGCGCCGCCAACGCCAAACAGCGGTGCCAGTTCCTCCGACCAGGTGATGGCGGCATCGCCCGGCGTCCATCGCCAGGCGCCGAGGCGGGCGAGCTGGTGCGCGCGCACCAACTCGCCGGTGCGCGCCTGCAACTCCTCCAGCCCGCGCTGCACGCGCACCTTGGCGGCGACCAGTTCCTCGCCGGTTCGGCGCAGGTCGACCACCAGGTCCTGCACCTCGGCGTGGGCGCGCTGCAACAGCTTGTTGTTCCAGGCCAGCACGGCAATCAGGCCGAAACTGCAGACGATCAGCCCCGCCAGCACGCTGGAAAGCACCCAGTGCACGTTGTTCAGCCGGTTCATGTCCTCGCCGACCAGGGTGCTGTTGCGCACATAGGCCTGGGCGGCGAGCGTCGGCAGCTTGACGTTCAACGGCAGCAGCAGCGTCACCAGACGCGCCACCGCGCCGGGCTGATCGATCCCGTCCACCAGCGGCTCGGCCTCGGTGATGCGCTGCTGGAGTTCGGCGGCAAGCTTCGCCAGTTCAGGGTCGCTGTGCACGAACCGCCCGACCTCGCCGGTGCCGAGCAGGCCGACCTGGTTGAACACGATGTCCAGCCGCAGGCGCACCTCGTCGCGGTTGACGTCGGCGCCGCCCGCGGCGTAGGCGCCGACAACCGCGGTCAGCCGCGCGACTTCGAGCGCCGCCTGGCTCACCATCCAGGTGACATTGTAGCGGGTGGCATCGCGCAGCGCG
>CAYWOW010000215.1:0-5129 GCA_964459005.1 uncultured Acetobacteraceae bacterium | reverse complement strand
CGACATATTTCTCGTAGGTGCCGGAGATGCCGATCGCGCCGGGGTCCTTGCCGCCATGGCCGGGGTCGAGCACCACCAGCGGCAGCGTGCGCGGCGGCGGCCGGTTGAGGCGCAACGGCGCGGCCGCGGCGGCGGCCGGCAACAGGAAGCTGACGCAAACGCCGTGGCCAAGCAGGAATCGACGCGTGAACACCTGATTCTGTCCCGGTTGCCTTGCCCGAAGCGGTTTGTACGACATTAGCGGATGCTTCTAGCACAACACATCCGCTTTCGCACCTTCGGCGTTGATCCGGGCCGATTCATGGCACGAAACTGGCAACCGGATGACGGCAACCCGGCGTCAATGCTCCGGGCTGGTCTTGCGCCCCCGGAACAGCCCCGCCAGCGCCGCGCGGACGGAGGCCATCTGCAGTACCACCGTCAGCAGGATGGCGGTGGCCAGCACGATGGAGATCGGCCGGGTGAAGAAGGGCAGCAGGCTGCCGCCGGACAGCACCAGGCCGCGGCGCAGGCTTTTGTCCAGCAGGCCGCCCAGCACCAGACCCAGCACGAACGGCGCCATCTGATAGCCGCGCCGGCGCAGGAAGAAGGCGCCGATGCCCACCGTCACCATGGCGTAGACGTCGAACAGGCGCGACGCGCTGGCATAGGCGCCGATGGTGCAGAGCAGGAAGATGATCGGCATCAGCACGGTGCGCGGCACCCGCAGCACGTAGAGCAGCGGCCGCACCAGGAACAGCCCGAACACCAGGATGCTGCACATCGCCAGCGAGGTCATCGCCACCACGTCGAGGATGAACTGCGGGTGGTCGATCGTCAGCATCGGACCGGGCTGGATGCCGTGGATGATCATCGCCGCCATCAGCACCGCCGACGGCGCCGAGCCCGGCACGCCGAGCGAGAGCATCGGGATCATGTGCCCGGGAATCGAGGACATGTCGCCGGTTTCCGCCGCCATCAGGGCATCGATCGAGCCGTGGCCGAACTGGTCCTTTTCCTTGCTGAACATGCGCGCGGCGGCGTACGACATCCAGGCGCCGGCATCCTCGCCGATGCCCGGCAGCAGGCCGGTCAGCACGCCGATCGCGCCGGAACGCAGCGAGGTCTGCCAGTACTGGAACACTTCGCGGAAGCGGGGCAGCACGGAGTCCTTGAGGTCCACCAGTTGTCCCGTGGGATTGGAGAGCGTGGTCAGGATTTCGGAAAAGCCGAAGGCGCCGACCAGCGCCGGGATCAGCGAGATGCCGCCGGCAACCTCATCGAAGCCGAAGGTGAAGCGGTCGTGGGCATACAGCCCGTCCTGGCCGATCTGGGCGACGAACAGACCCAGCAGGCCCATCAGCCAGCCCTTCAGCGGGTCGTTGCCGACGATGCGGCCGGACATCGTGACGCCGAACAGCGCCAGCCAGAAAAACTCATACGACCCGAAGGAAAGGGCGACGCGCGCCAGCACCGGCGTGAGGGCCGCCAGGCAGAACACACCGAACAGCACGCCGCTGAAGGCCCCGGAGGTGGCGATGCCGATCGCCCGGCCCGCCTCGCCGCGCAGCGCCAGCGCATGGCCGTCGGCGCAGGATGCGGCGTTGGCGGCGGTGCCGGGAATGTTCAGCAGGATCGCCGAGCGCGACCCGCCGTACAACGTGCCGACATAGGAGCACACCAGGATCAGGATGGCGTCGTTGGCTGGCAGCCTGACCGTGAGCGTGGTCAGCAAGGCGATGCACAGCGTCGCCGACAGTCCGGGCAGGCAACCCACCAGAACGCCGCACAGCGCGCCGCCCAGGCCAAACAGCACCTGCGGAAAGCCGAAAACACCGGCATAGGCATGAACGAGGGTGGAAACGCCGCTAAGCATGAAACCTCCGGCGCTCAGGGCAAGTGGACAAGGAAGAATTTCTCAAACACGAGCGTCGCGAGGATTCCGGCGCCGAGGCCGACGACCACGGCGAAGCCGACCGCGCGCGCATCCAGCCGGCGTCCGGCCGCCTTGCGCTGCGGGTGTTGCAGGACCAGGATCGACACCGACACGAACAGGGCCGAGGCGAGCCAGAACGGCAGCCCACGCCCGATCAGCACGACGCTGTAGATCAGGCACAGCCCGGTAACCAGCGCCAGCCGGCCCGGCTGCAGGCGGTACCGGCGCTGCTCCATCTCCTCCTTGGTCACCAGGATCGGCTTGCGCCGCATCGCCACCGCAGCGCCGAACAGGATCATGACGATGCCGAGCAGACCCGGCAGCAGCCCGGGGGCGGCGTAGATGGCAACGCCCTGTTCCTCGAGCCGGTCCATGGTCAACGACCCGATGAGGACCGCGAGGCCGAACGCGCACCAGGCCAGGCCCTCCTTGAGATCGGCGCGGTCGCGCCTGGCCGGGCTTTCCGCCCCCGCGGCCGGCGGCGCGGATGCGCCGGCCACGGGGTTTTGTTGCGGGTCCTGATCGCTCACGGCGCGGGAATGCCCACGGTGTCGGGCTTCACCTTGGCCTGGCCGGTGTTGTAGAGCACCCAGGCGTTGTACTGCACCGCCGGCCAGACCAGCTTCTGCGCCGCCTCGCCACAGACCGGCACGAACAGCGCGCCGTGGCTGGTGGCGTATTTCTTCATCACCTCGCTGTTGGCGATGGTCGTGTTCCAGACATGGTCCATGGTGGCGACCACGTCGTCCGGCACGCCCTTGGGTATGAAGATGCCGAAGGAATTGGCCGGCGAGGTGAAGCCGGGAATCGAGTCCGACATGGGCGGTATGACGCCGTAGCCGTCCAACTGGAGCGGCGTGTCGCCGATGGTCGCCAGCGGGATCAGCTTCTTGGCGCGGATCATGTCCGCTTCCTCGCTCGCGAGCTGGGTGGTGGTGTCGGTCTCACCGGACACGGTGGCGATCACCGCTGGAGCCCCGCCGTCATACTTGACGCGACGGAAGGTGACGTTCGCCGCCTTGGCGATCTGGTCCATCCCGGAGGTGCTGCCGGCGACGGCGCATGACACCGTGTTCGGCTTCGCCGCCATGGCGGCGAGCACATCCTTCACCGTCTTGTACGGCGAGTCGGCCGGCACCGCGAGCACCCATACGTTGGCGATGCTGAGGTAGAGGTTCCAGTCGCTGATCCGGGCCTTGCCGGTGCCCAGCGTCTCATAGGAGCCGAGGTCCTGTGCCGCCCCGGCGGTCCAGGTGTAGCCGTCGCGCGCCGCGCTCAGGCAACTGTTGGTGCCGATGGCGCCGGACGCGCCGGGCTGGTTGATGATGACGATGGTCTGCCCCAGCGGCTTCTCCAGCTCCAGCGCCGCGACCCGGGTGACCTGATCGGTGGCGCCACCGGCCGCCCACGGCACGATCAGGTTGATCGGCCGCGCCGGCTTCCAGGTCGCGCCCTGCGCGTGCGCGCGCAGCGATGCGCCGCCGAGCAGTCCCGCCGCAAGACCGAGCACCGAGCGCCGGCCAGGCTGGAAGCGTGATATCGCGTGTTCCATGACGTTCTCCTCGCTGCTTTCTGGGTCGGTCTGGCGTTGTGCCAACAAGTCGGGTGACGAATACACGGGGTCCGCGGTGTTCACAGGCTGATCCGACGCCCCTCCTCGGCCGCCCAATAGCCGGCGTAGGTCACCTGGATCGCCTGGTAGGCGAGATCGACCCCGGCGAGCGGCTCCCGCCCGAGGGTCACGCATTCCATGAAGTCCTGGATCTCCCCGGTGAAGCCGAAGTTCGCGTCGACATCCACGCAGACGAATTGCCAGCCGGTCTTGCGGTCCACCTTCTCGGCGACGTGGACATCGCCCAGCCGCGATTCGTCGGTCATGTAGCTGACCACGTGGTTGTTGCGGGTGATGTTGGCGAACACCGCGCCGCCGGTGGTGTAGGTTTCCATCAGGATGCGCGAGCCGCCCAGCACCATGTCGCCGGCGAAGACGGTCGCCTTGGTGGCATCCGAGAAGGTCAGGCTCAGCATCGCCCAGTCTTCCACGTCGACCGGGTTGGCCTGGATGTAGCGGCGCTGCTGCTCCGTCAGGTCAGCGGTCAGGTTGCCGACGTCGCAGGTGACATCGGTGACGGTGATGCGTTCGCCGCACGCCGCGGCCTGCACGCTCTTGAGGTAAAGCACGGCGGAAATCGGGTGGCAGCCCTGGCGGATCAGGGCCCCGCCACCCGACATCGACCACTGCGCCGCGTGCGCGGCGTGCGAGCCGCTGTGGCTCTCCTCGGCTTTCAGGAACAGGATCTTGTCCTGGGTCGCGCGCAGGATTTCCGCCGTCTTGGCGATCCCCGGCATGTACACCCAGTCCTCGGCGTAAAGGAACAGCCGGCCGCTGGCACGGATGGCCTTACAGGTCTCCTCCATCTCCGCCATCGCGCGCTGGTACATCTCCGCCTTCGGCACGTGCTTGCCGATCGGCGCGCGGTCGCCGGGGTGGCCGAAATAGCCGGTGAACGGCTTCTCGCAGATCACGTGCTTGCCGGCCCGCATGCAGGCGACGATCATTTCGGCATGCAGCGCCGGCGGGGTGCAGATATCGATGACGTCGATCGCAGGGTCGTCGAGCAGGTCGCGCCAGTCGCGCCCGCTGTTCGGAATGCCGAACCGCCGCGCGAAGTCGGCCACGTCGGCGTCGAGCGAGATCACGCTGCGGACCTGCACGTCAATGCCGAAGACGCGCCGGTAGGCAGCCATATGCACAGCCGCAATGAAGCCGCTACCGATCAGCCCGACGTTCACTTTCTTCATTGCGCTACCTCATGGCCTCAATGCGTCCGAAACGCCGCCTCGTCAAGAAACCGGACCGTGCCGGCGATCGCATCGCCACAGCCGAGAATCCTGGCCGCAACGCGGCAACGGACCCGCGCCGGCGACGGTCCGGCGCGGGTCCTGTTTGGTCAGGGCGCCGGAATGCCCACGGTGTCCGGCTTCACCTTGGCCTGGCCGTTGTTGAACAGCATCCAGGCGTTCGCCTGCACCGCCGGGAAGGCCGCGGTCTGCGCGGCTTCGGCATCGACCGGGGCGAACAGGGCGCCGTGACTGACGGAGTATTTCCGCAGCGCGTCGCTGTTGGCGATGGTCGTGGTCCAGATCCGGTGCAGGGTGGCGAGCACTTCGGGCGGCACGCCCTTCGGCACGAAGATGCCGAAGTAGTTGATCG
>CAYWOW010000214.1:0-5131 GCA_964459005.1 uncultured Acetobacteraceae bacterium | reverse complement strand
GCCTCCGTCCAACTATCTCCGAAACCGCCGCCCGGACGTTTTCACACAGCCTCGGTGGGAAGCGGCGGTCAACCACTTGGCGGGCACACGACCGCTCGTTCACCCGAAGCGGGCATTCAGAGCTTCGACAGGCGCCTGAAGTTGTTGGCCAGATCTGGCCATGAGCGGCCTGCCCCTTGGCAACACAAGTTCTTCCAAGGTGACGCCGGTCGTGTGGGCGATTCTGTAGGGTAGGCTTCAGCCCACCATCGCGAGCCACCCCCGCTTGAGTCGGTGGGCTGAAGCCCACCCTACCTTGCTTTCTCTACGCTCCGATGGCCGCGCGCACTGCTGTCAGCGCTGCCTCCGCCCGTGTGCCGTCCGGGCCGCCGGCCTGGGCCATGTCCGGCCGGCCGCCGCCGCCTTTGCCGCCGACCGCCGCGCTGGCCGCGCGCACCAGATCGACGGCGCTGAACCGACTGGTCAGATCCGGGGAAACGCCGACCACCACGCTGGCCTTGCCGTCGTTGACGGAGACCAGCGCCACCACGCCGCTGCCGTTCTGTTTGCCGATCGCCTCGGCGATGCCTTTCAGGTCGCGCGCCGGCACATCGCCCAGGTTGCGGGCGGTCAGCTTCACGCCGGCGATCTCCTCGACGTCGGAAACCCCGCCGCCGCCGACCGCCAGCTTCTTTTGCAACTCCGCGACCTGACGTTCCAGCCGCCGGCGTTCCTCCACCAGGGCGGCCACCCGGTCCGCCACGTCGGCGGTGCCGGTGTGCAGCACCGCCGCCACGTCGGCCAGCCGGCGTTCGTTCTCGGCCACCAGCGCCAGCGCGGCCTCGCCGGTCACCGCCTCGATGCGGCGCACGCCGGCGCTCACCGCGCTCTCGCCGACGATGCGGAACAGGCCGATATCGCCGGTCCGCCGCACATGGGTGCCGCCGCACAGTTCGACCGACCAGGGCTTTCCGCCCTCGGCCGCCCCGCCCATGCCGACCACGCGCACCTCGTCGCCGTATTTCTCGCCGAACAGCGCCATGGCGCCCTCGGCCACCGCCGCCTCGGGCGTCATCAGGCGGGTCGTCACTTCGGTGTTCTCCCGTATCCGGGCGTTGACCGTGTCCTCCACCGATAACAGGTCGTCGCGGCCGATCGGGCTGGGCTGGCTGACGTCGAAGCGCAGCCGGTCGGGCGCGTTCAGGCTGCCCTTCTGGGCGACATGGGTGCCCAGGCGGCGGCGCAGCGCCTCGTGCAGCAGGTGGGTGGCGGAGTGGTGCGCCCGGATGGCGGTGCGCCGCGCGTGGTCGACCTCGGCGGCCACCGCGCCGCCCACGGCCGCCACGCCTTCCTCCACCCGGCCGATATGGACGAACAGGTCGCCCAGTTTTTTCTGCGTGTCGGTGACGGCGATGCGCAGGCCGGGCGCGCCGATCACCCCGGTATCGCCGACCTGGCCGCCGCTCTCGGCGTAGAACGGCGTCTGGCTCAGCACCATCGCCACTTCCGCGCCCGCCTCGGCGCGCGCCACCGACTGCCCGTCCACCACCAGGGCGACGATCACGCCCTCGGCCTTTTCGGTGGAATAGCCGAGGAACTCGCTAGCCCCGACCTTTTCGCGCACCTCGAACCACACCCGGTCGGTGGCGGCCTCGCCCGAGCCCGCCCAGGCCGCACGGGCGCGCCGCCGCTGCTCGGCCATGGCGGCCTCGAAGCCGGCGACGTCGACGCCGCGTCCCTGTTCGCGCAGCACGTCCTGCGTCAGGTCGAGCGGGAAGCCGTAGGTGTCGTAGAGCCGGAACGCCACCTCGCCGGGCAGCGTGGCGCGATCGCCGAGTTTCTCCGTCTCGTCGGCCAGCAGGCCCAGGCCGCGTTCCAGCAGGGTCTTGAACCGCGTCTCCTCCAGCTTCAGCGTTTCGCTCACCAGCGTCTCGGAGCGCACCAGCTCGGGGTAGGCGGTGCCCATCTGGCGCACCAGCACCGGGGTAAGCAGGTGCATCACCGGCTCGCGCGCGCCCATCATGTGGGCGTGGCGCATCGCCCGGCGCATGATCCGGCGCAGCACGTAGCCGCGCCCCTCGTTGGAGGGCAGCACGCCGTCGG
This sequence comes from uncultured Acetobacteraceae bacterium, assembly GCA_964459005.1. Taxonomy (GTDB): domain Bacteria; phylum Pseudomonadota; class Alphaproteobacteria; order Acetobacterales; family Acetobacteraceae; genus Rhodovastum. Next base: position 3,049 of record CAYWOW010000214.1, on the reverse strand, counting down.
CGATCAGGAAGGCGGTGCTGCGCAGGTGGTCGGCGATCACCCGGTGGCTGGCCTTGAACCGGCCGTCCGGGTCCTGACCCGTCGCTTCCGCGCTGGCCAGGATGAGGGCGCGGAAGATGTCGATGTCGTAGTTGTCGTGCTTGCCCTGCAGGATGGCGGCGACGCGTTCCAGCCCCATGCCGGTGTCGATCGAGGGGCGCGGCAGCGGCACCCGCGTGCCGGGCGGCCCCTCCTCGAACTGCATGAACACCAGGTTCCAGATTTCGATGAAGCGGTCGCCGTCCTCGTTGTCGCTGCCCGGCGGGCCGCCCGGGATTTCCGGCCCGTGGTCGTAAAAAATCTCGCTGCACGGTCCGCACGGCCCGACGTCGCCCATGCGCCAGAAATTGTCGCTGGTGGGGATGCGGACGATGCGCTCCTCCGGCAGGCCCGCGATCTTGCGCCACAGCGCGGCGGCCTCGTCGTCCTCGCTGAACACGGTGACCATCAGCCGGTCGGCGGGCAGGCCGTAATCCTTGGTGACCAGCGTCCAGGCATGATGGATCGCCTGATCCTTGAAATAGTCGCCGAAGGAGAAATTCCCCAGCATCTCGAAGAACGTGTGGTGCCGGGCGGTGTATCCCACGTTGTCCAGGTCGTTGTGCTTGCCGCCGGCGCGGACGCATTTCTGGGCGGTGGTCGCGCGGGTATAGGGGCGCTTTTCCTGGCCGGTGAAGACGTTCTTGAACTGCACCATGCCGGCGTTGGTGAACAGCAGCGTCGGGTCGTTGCGCGGCACCAGGGGACCGCTCTCGACCACCGTGTGGCCGTTGCGGGCGAAGTAGTCCAGGAAGGTGGCACGGATATCGTTGCTGGAGGGCATGGAGCCGCTTGATCCTCACGCGGGTGAATTCTGTCAAGTAGCGCAGCGCCTGCGCGGTGTCACGCCGGCCGCGTCGGCAAGCAAGGTTGCACAGGGAGACGGAGAGACGGTGAGAAGAAAGGATTTGGGCGCTGCGCGCCAGGAATCCTTCTCTCCTTCTCTCCGTCTCCCTGTGTAACTTGCTTTCTGCCGCTATACCGGGGCGCGGGGCACCCTGTCCCGGAGCAACCGTATGCGGGCGCTATGCCTGGTCCTTGCCTTGCTGATCGTCCCGGGGCTCGCCGCGGCGGACTCGCCGTCCGCGATCTACGCCCGCGGCAAGGTGGCCGAGGCCGCGGGCGACTGGCCCACCGCGCTCGGCCTGTTCATGGATGCGGCCGAACAGGGCTACGCTGCCGCCGAGAACAGCATTGGCTGGTTCGCCCAACACGGCCAGGCCACCCGAAAGGATCCGCAGATCGCCATGCAGCACTACCTCCGCGCCGCCCTGGCCGGCGTCGCCGACGCCCAGAACAATCTCGGCCTGCTCTACCTCAACGGCGAGGGCGTGGAGCGCGATCCCGCCGAGGCGGCGCGCTGGTTCACCCGCGCCGCCGAGCAGGGCTTCGCGCCGGGGCAGACCAACCTGGCGATCCTGCTGGACAGCGGCGACGGCGTGCCGCGCGACCATGCCGAGGCGGTGCGCCTGTACCGCCTGGCCGCCGCCGCCAACCCGGTGGCGATGAACAACCTGGCCAACATCCTGGTTGCGGGCGACGGCGTCGAGGCCGATCCGGCGGAGGCGTTGCGGCTCTATCGCGCCGCCGCCGATGCCGGGTTGCCCGCGGCGCAGAACGCGCTCGGGGTGATGCTGGAGCGCGGCATCGCCGGCGCGCCGGACCGCGCCGAGGCGCTGCGCTGGTACATCGCCGCCGCGGTGCAGGGCCTGGCGGCGGCGCAGGCCAATGCCGGCGACCTGCTGTTTCGCGACAAGGGGGCGCTGCGCAACGACGCCCAGGCGGCGCTGTGGTTCGGCCGGGCCGCCGCCCAGGGCGACGCGCGCGGCATGAACGGGCTGGGCAACATGGCCTTCGCCGGCCGCAACGGCCCGCCCGACATGGCCGCCGCCGCCGCCTGGTACCGCCGCGCCGCCGAGGGCGGTCTGGTCGATGCCCAGGCCAATTACGGCACCATGCTGCTCAACGGCCGGGGGGTTGCCCGCGACGTGGTGGAGGCGGTGACCTGGCTGCAAAAGGCGGCCGACGCCGGCAATGCCGCGGCGATGTACCGCCTCGGCACGGCCTACGAAGAGGGCCTCGACGGCACGCCCGACTTTGCCCAGGCGATCGCCTGGTACCGCCGCGCCGCGGCGCTCGACGAGCCGAACGCCGAGAACAGCCTGGGCGACCTGTACCGCTACGGCGACGGCGTCACCGCCGACCCCGCCGAGGCGGTGCGCTGGTACAAAAAGGCCGCCAAACTCGGCCATGCGCCGGCGCAGTCCAGTCTCGGGTTGTTGATCCTGTCCGGCGAGGGCACCCAACCCGACGACAAGGCGGCGCTGCGCTGGTTCCGCGCCGCGGCCGCCCAGAACGACGGCATGGGGCTGCTCTATGCCGGGTTGCTGACCCTTCAGGGCCGCGGCGCCCAGGCCGACCGCGCCGAGGGCGTGCGCCTGTTGCAGCAGGCGGCGCGTGCTCCCGAAGCCGAGATTCGCGCCGAGGCGGAACGCTGGTTGGCGAGTCTGCCCATCCAGCGCTAAACCATTCGGGTCCAGCGAGGAGTCCGCCCCGTGCCCCTGAATCCCCGGCTGTCCGTTGCCCTGCCGTTGTTGCTGGGCGCCACCCTGTGGGTGCAGGGCTGCCAGACGCTCGATCAAGCCGGTTCGGCCGTGGTTTCGGTGTTCCACAAACAGCAACCGCCGCCGGCGGCGGCGGCGCTGACCCCCGAGCAGCTCACCGCCAAGGGCCTGGAAGCGCTGCGCCAGCACGACTGGGACGCCGCCCTGGCCGCCTTCGAGTCGGCCGCCGACCAGGGCGACGCGCGCGCGCAGGTGGCGCTGGGCAGCATGTATTTCACCGGGCTCGGCGTGGTGCGCGACTTCGCCGACGCCACCCACTGGTTCACGCCGGCGGCGGCGAAGGGCGATGCGGAGGCCGAGATCGGAAGAGCACACGTCTGAACTCCAGTCACTGACCAATCTCGTAT
>CAYWOW010000213.1:0-5149 GCA_964459005.1 uncultured Acetobacteraceae bacterium | reverse complement strand
GCGCGCTCATCGGCGGGCTCCGCCGGCGCGGCGGCGCAGGCGCAGGACATAGGCGATGATCTCCGCCACCGCCTGAAAATGCTCGGCGGGGATTTCGGTGTCGAGTTCGACCCGGTAGAGCGCGCGGGCCAGCGGCGGGTTGGCGACCAGGGGCACCTTGTTCTCCTCGGCGATGGCGCGGATGCGCGCGGCGATGGTGTCCACCCCCTTGGCGACCACCCGCGGAGCGCCACCGGCGGCCCGATCGTAGGCCAGGGCGACGGCGTAATGAGTCGGATTGGTCACCACCACCGCCGCCTTCGGCACCGCCGCCATCATCCGCCGGCGCGCCCGCTGCATGCGGAGCTGGCGCAGCCGCCCCTTCACCAGCGGATCGCCTTCCGACTCGCGCATCTCCTGGCGGATGTCCTCGCGACTCATGCGCAGGTCGCGGGTGTACTTCAGCCACGACCAGCCGAAATCGAACAGCGCCACCACGCCCTGCACCGCCAGCACCGCCAGCAGCATGCGCAGCAGCAGCGCGGTGGCATGGGCCAGCAGCCCCGGCGCGGTCCAGAACACCGCCGTGCGCAGCTCGGGCAACGCCCCCTTGAGCACGACAACCAGCAGGGCGGCGGCGGCGCCGGCCTTCAGCAGCGCCTTGCCGGCCTCCAGCAGCATCGTGATCCCCGCGAGGCGCTTCAGCCCGGCCATCGGCGACAGCCGGGCGAGATCGGGCAGCAGCACGCCGGGATTGATCAGGAACCGGGTCTGCAGCAGCACCGACGCGGTGCCGGCCAGCAGCGCCGCCAGCGCGAACGGCGCGGCGGCGGCCAGGCCCGCCATCGCGGCCGCCGACAGCGCCGCCAGCGGATCGACCTCGTGCGCGTGGGCCAGCAGCCCCGCCAGCCGCCCCGCCAGAACGCGCCCCGAAGCCGGCGCCGCCATCGCCAGCACCAGCGCGACGGCGGCGAGCACCGCGAAACTGGTGAGCTCGCGCGATACCGGTGCGCGGCCTTCCTCGCGCGCCTTCTGCAGCCGTCGCGGGGTGGCGGCTTCCGTCCGATCCGAGGAGTCGCGGCCGTCGTCCGCCATCGCCTACAGCCCCGGCAACAGCGCGAAGACGCTGCGCACCTCGCCCTGCCAGGCGGTGACGAGGCCGGCGGCGAACAGCAACAGCAGCACGAGTCCGCCCAGGATCTGGCCCGGAATGGACGCGGCGAAAACCTGCATGTTGGGCACCAGCCGGGCCAACAAGCCGAGTGCCGACTGCCAGAGCAGGCCGGCGACGACAAACGGCGCGGCCAGGCGCAGCGCGAGCGCGAACCCCTCGGCCACCGCGCGCAGCACGGTCCGCGCGCTGTCCGCCACCGGCAGCAGCGCGCCCGGGGCGATCAGCCGGTAGCTGCCGGCCAGCGCCGCCAGCGGCAGCGCATACAGTCCGGACGCGAGGATGACCACCGGAGCCGCCAGCGAGAACAGCCGGGCCAGCGCCGTGGATTGCGGCCCCAGATCCGGGTCGGGCTGGATGACGCTGGCCAGTCCGATCTGGCTGGCGATGAACTGCCCGGCGATCGGCAGCGCCAGCACCACCAGCCGGGCCAGCCAGCCGAGCCACAGCCCGGTGGCGATCTCGGCCGCCACCATGGCGAAGATCGCCCAGGCCGAAGCGGGCATCTCGGGCAGCACCGGCGCCACCACGGGCAACAGCAGAACGGTGAGCGCGAGCGTAAAGCCGAGCCGCACCGTGCCGGGCAGCTCGGCCTCGCCGATGGCGGGCAGCATCGTGCAGGCCGCGCCGATGCGACTGAACACCAGCACCAGCCCGAACGCCTGGGTCGGCAGACCCGCCAGGAACGCCTCGGCCTCCATCAGCCGCCGGCCGCGACGATGCCATCGAAGATCAGGCGGGCGAAATCGTCGAGCTGCGTCATCATGAATCCGCCGACGAGCGTCAGCGTGAGGCCGATCGCGACCACCTTGGGCACGAAGGCCACCGTGGGTTCGTGGACCTGGGTGACGGCCTGCAGCAGCGAGACCACCAGCCCGACCGCCATCCCGACCCCCAGCGGCGGCCCGCTCAGCTTGAGCATGAGCAGCAGTGTTGCATGCAACAGCCGCCCGACATCGTTCGCCTGCATCCCGCCTCCCAGTGGGAACGGCGCCACCGACCGCCGCGACTCGCGCGAACCGGGTCAGATCGGCATGCGCATGATGTCCTGATAGGCCTGCACCACCCGGTCACGGATGGCGACCGTGGTTTGCAGGGCCAGCTCGGCTTTCGATACCGCGGTCACCACGTCCGTGATGTTGCCCTCCCCGGCGATGGCCGCCGTGGATTGCGCGTCGGCGGCGTGACCGGCCTGCGCCACGCCGTCCAGCGCGCGGGCCAGCACACCGCCGAAATCGGGCGCCGGCCCGGCGGCGGGGGACGCGCTGACGTTGGCCGCCTGGTAGGCCTGAGCGGCGGCGGTGGGGGAAACCGGGATCGGCGGCAGCGCCATGGCGGCCAGCTATTGCAACAGGCCGATGGCGCGCGACAGCATGCCGCGCGCCACCTGCATGACCGAGAGATTGGCGCTGTAGCTGCGCTGGGCGTCGCGCATGTCCATCATCTCGACGAACGGGTTGACGTTGGGCATGCGGACATAACCCTGCGCGTCGGCGGCCGGGTGCGACGGGTCGTAGCGCCGCGAAAACGCGCTCGGGTCGGTGCCGATCTTCTTCACCGACACCAGCGGAACGCCCAGGGCACGGTCCATCGCGTTGGCGAAAGTGACGGTCTTGCGGCGGTACGGCTCGGTGTTGGGGTCGCTGCCGGTGGTGTCCTGGTTGGCGAGATTTTCGGCGATGACGCGCAGCCGCGTGGTCTGCACCTCCATGCCGCGGGCGGAAATGTCGAGGGCCTTGCTCATGTCCATGGAGCGTCTCCGCTGTTCATTCCGGCGCCTCACTTGCCGAGCGCCGTGCGGAACATGCCGACGTAGCTTTTCCAGAGATTGCTGACCAATGCCTGCGCCGTTTCGGTGTCGGCGAGCCTGGTCATCTCGACGTCGACGCGCACCGTGTTGCCGTCCGGCGCGCGCTCCCCGGCGCTCGCGGGGTTGGCGGCATCGTCCTGTACGGTGCCGGCCAGGTGCATCGGACTGGTGCGCAGTGGCGTCACCGCGGCCGCATCCAGCGCCGCGCTGAAGGGCTTCAGGTCGCGCGACTTCCAGCCCGGAGTGTCGGCGTTGGCGATGTTCTCGGCCAGCACGGCGGCGCGGCGGTCCAGCCAGGCCATCCGACGTTCCGCCAGATCGAAGATTCCGATGCTTGCAGGGTCCACCTGTCCGTGTCCCGTGAACCGGCGCCCGCCGGCGGTTTGGGTCGGGGCACAGCATCGCCGGCAGAACTGAACGCGGGGTTAACCGGGTCCACAGCGGGGCGTGGCAACGCTTCCTTCACCCGGATGCGGTGGGATGCGCGGCGATGGACCGCCACGCCGAACCCGCTCCGTCCTCGCCGTCCGACCGCGCCGCCGCGCTGGCCCGCGCCGCCGTCGGCACCCTGCAGGTGGCGCGCGCCCTGGCGCAGTCGCGCCGCAGCATCGACCTCGCCGGGCTGGACCAGGAGATCGGGCGGCTGTGCGCCGCCGCGCTCGACCTGCCGGCCGCGCAGGGGCGGGCGATGCGCCCGTTGCTGGTCGACGTGCTGGCCGAACTGGACGCGCTCGCGGCCTGCGTGGCGGTGCGGTCGGAGGACACGCGATGAGGCGCGCCTGGATCGTGGCGGTGCTGCTGGTGGTGCCGTCGCTGGCGGCGGCGCAGTCGATCAGCATCGACCTCGGCGCCGCCGGCGGGGCCGGCGCCACCTCCCGCCTGGTGCAGTTGACCGCGCTGATCACCGTGCTGGCGCTGGCGCCCAGCCTGCTGGTGATGGTCACCGCCTTCACCCGCATCGTGGTGGTGCTGTCGCTGCTGCGCAGCGCGCTCGGCACCCAGGGCGCACCGCCCAACACGGTGCTGATCGGGCTGGCGCTGTTCCTCACCTTCTTCGTCATGCAGCCCGTGCTCGACCAGTCCTGGACCGCCGGCCTGTTGCCGATGAGCGAGGGGCGGGTGAGCGAGATGGAGGGCCTCCGGCTGGCCGCCGAACCGTTCCGCCACTTCATGAACGGCAGCGTACGGCCGGCCGATTTGCGGCTGTTCCTCGATCTCGGCGGCATGGCGACCCCGGCCGGGCCGGACGAGGCGCCATGGCGCGCGCTGGTGCCGGCCTTCATGATCGGCGAGATGCGGCGCGCCTTCGAGATGGGGTTCCTGCTCTACCTGCCCTTCCTGGTCATCGATACGGTGGTGTCCACCGTGCTGATGAGCCTGGGCATGATGATGCTGCCGCCGTCCGCGGTGTCGCTGCCGTTCAAGCTGATCTTCTTCGTCCTGGTGGACGGCTGGCGGCTGGTGGCGGGCAGCCTGGTGCAGAGTTTCCCCGGATTGCACTGACGCCGGCAGGCCCCGGCGATATGCTGCGCATCGGACCCATCGCCCCGCATGGAGGGAACGGCCGATGCGATGCCACTGCCCCCTTTTCGTCGTGCTCGCCCTGTTGCTCGCCGCCGGCGCGGCGCGCGCCACCGACCTGTTCGAGGGCCACGCCATCGTCACCGGCACCGGGCCGGCCAGCCGCGCCGAGGCGCTGCCGCAGGCGCTGCGCGACGTGCTGGTGAAGGTCTCCGGCGATCCGGCCGTGGCCGACAATCCGCGGCTCGCCCGGCTCAACGCCGCGGCCCTGGTGCAGGACGACGTGTTCCTCGACCGTCTCACCGATATTCCGCACCACGACGAGCAGGGCACGCGCGACCGGCCGTGGGACTACATCGCCCATTTCGACCCGGACGGCATCCGTGCCGCGCTCGCCGCCCTGGGCAGTTCCGTGTGGCGCGGCCCCCGCCCCCGCCTGGTCGCCCGCATCGCGGTGCACGACCAGCAGGGCGGCGTCTACCCGATGAACAACGACTCCGATGACGGCGAGCGCCTGCGTCAGGCGCTGCTGGGGGCGGCTGATCGTTACGGCATGCGTGTCGCCCTGCCGCCGCGCGCGCGGCCCGCCGCCGACATCCCGGGCACCGTGCCGCTGACCGGCACGCTGCGCTGGAGCGAGCCGGATTTCGGCTGGGTCGGCGAATGGC
>CAYWOW010000212.1:0-5159 GCA_964459005.1 uncultured Acetobacteraceae bacterium | reverse complement strand
ATCCACCGAGAGCAGGCGCGATACCCCGCGCTCCTGCATGGTCACGCCATACAGCCGGTCCATCCGCGCCATGGTGAGATAGTGGTGCGTCACCACGATGAACCGCGTGCCGGTCTCGCGCACCATGTCGTTCAGCAACAGGCAGAACCGCTCGACATTGGTGTCGTCCAGCGGCGCGTCGACCTCGTCGAGCACGCAGACCGGGGCGGGGTTGCAGCGGAACACGGCGAAAATCAGCGACAGCGCGGTCAGCGCCTGCTCGCCGCCCGACAGCAGCGATAGCGTCGCCAGCTTCTTGCCCGGCGGCTGGGCATAGATCTCCAGGCCCGCGGCCAGCGGATCGTCCGAACCGACCAGCGCCATGTGCGCCCGCCCGCCGCCGAACATGCGGGCAAACAGCGCCTGGAAATGCGCGTCCACCGCGTTGAACACTTCGGACAACCGCTCGCGGCCCTGGCGGTTGATGTGGCCGATCGAGCCGCGCAGCTTGGCGATGGCGGTGGTCAGCTCGCCATGCTCGCGCACGATGGTGTCGATCTGCTTGCCGATTTCTTCCGCTTCCACCTCGGCGCGCAGGTTGACCGGCCCCATCTCCTCGCGTTCGCGTTGCAGCCGCTCCAGCTTGCGCCGGGCCTTTTCCTCGGTCTCCGGACCGATCGCGGCGGGCGGGTCGGGCATGGCGAAGTTGGCGCCGACGCGCTCCAGGATGCGTTCGGCCACCGCGTCCCAGGCTTGCTGGGCTTGCGTCGCTTCGCCTTCCAGCCGCACCACCCGCTCGCGCCCAACCGCGAGCGCCGCCTCGGCCGCCCGCGCCGAACGGTCCGCCGCGCCGGCCAGGCTTTCCGCCTCGACCAGCGCGTCGGCGGTGCGGCGATGCGCCGCTTCCGCCACTTCCAGCGCATCGAGCGCGGCGGCGTAGCGGGCAGCGACGGCGTCCGGAGCGGCCGCCCGGGCGGCGTGCTCGGCCCGCGCTTCCGCCGCGCGGGCGAAAAATTCGGTGACGCGCTCGCCGCCGTCGCGGGCGCGCAAGCGCCAGTCCTCGCGTTCGCCAACCAGTGCGCTGCGGCGCTGCGCCCGGGCGGCGGCGGCCCGCAGCAGGGCGTCGTGCTCGCCATGGGCCGCGGCCTCCTGCGCGCGGGCGGCGGCAAGGGCGGCGCGGGCCTGTTCCATGGTCGTGCGCGCCGCCACCGGATCGGCGAGCCCCGCCATGGCGGCGCGCGCCCGGGCAAGCGTCGCGCCGGCTTCGTCGGCCTCGGCCTGCAAGTCGGCGGCCTGGGCATCGAGCGCCTGTTGGCGGGCCTGCGTGCTGGCGGCGCGGGCGGCCAAGGCCCCGGCCGCGGCGCGGGCGCGCTCCAGATTCTGTTCGGCGTCGCGGCAGGCCGCGCGGGTCTGCTGTTCGGCCGCGTTCGCCTCCTGTTCCGCCGACTCGGCGGTGGCGCGCGAATCATGTTCGAGTCTTGCCGCGGACTCGCGGGCGGTTCGCTCGGCCGCTTCCGCCTCGCTGCGGGCGGTGTGCTCGACCGCTTCCGCCTCGGCGCCGGCCGCGCGTTCGGCGGCCTCCGCCTCGGCCTGGGCGGTCCGTTCGGCGGCGGCGGCTTCGGCCCGGGCGGTCTGCTCGGCCGCCTCGGCGGCGGCGCGGGCGGCGCGGGTGCGCTCCGCCCCGGCCCCGGCCTCGTCCAGCCGGTCCCGCAGCACGGACAGGCGGTTGCGTTGCTGCAGCCGGATGGCGGCGGGGGTGGGCGTGCCGGCCTGGATGACGTAGCCGTCCCAGCGCCACACCGCGCCGGCGCGCGACACCAGGGCCTGGCCCGGACGCAGGGACAGCGGATCGGCGCCGCCGTCCTCGATCAGGCCGACCTGCGACAGCGCCCGCGCCAGGGCGGGCGGCGCGCCCACCAGGGCTGCCAGCGGCGTGGCGCCCGCGGGCAGGCCGGGCACCGGGTCGAGCGGCGGCAGTTCGCGCCAGTGCCGGGGGGCGGCGGTGTCGGCGGCGGATTCCAGTTCCTCGCCCAGGGCGGCGCCGAGGGCGGCCTCCAGCCCGGCCGGCACCTCCAGTTGATCGACCATGCGTGGCCAGCGCTCGCCGTCCGCCACCGCCAGCACCTCGGCCAGCGCCTGCGCCTCGGCGGCGAGTTTGGTCCGCAGCGACTCGGCCGACGTCGCCTGCTCGCGGGCGGCGGCCAGCGCGGCCTCGGCGTCGGCGCGCAGCTTCTGGGCCTGCTCGCGGGCGGCCCCGCGCAGCGCGGCGGCACGGGCCTGCGCGGCACTGCGCAGCGCGGCGGCGTTCTCGGTGGCGGCGCGGCGCAGCCGGGCGGCGGTTTCCGCGGCGGTGGCGCGCAGCTTCTGGGCCTGCTCGGCGGCGGCGGCGCGGGCGGCGGCCTGGCGTTGCAGGGTGGCGGCCCGGGCCTGCTCGGCCTGCTCCAGGGCGGCCCGGGCGCCGGCCAGCGTGGCTTCGGCCTGCCGCTGCACGGCCTCGGCGGCCTCAAGCGCGGCGGGATCGACCCGTTGCGCTTCGATCTGCTGGCGCTCGGCGGTCAACCGGGCGTGCTGTTCGGCCAGCCGCCGGACGCGGGCCTCGGCGGTGCTCAGGGCCTCGGACAGGGCGTGATGGCGGGCCGCCAGTTCGGCGGCGCGTTCGGTGGCGCGGTTGGCCGCCGCCTCGGCGCTGTGGGCGGCGGCCTCGGCCAACGCGGCGGCGGTCCCGCTGCGCTCCAGGCGGGCTGGATGGTCGGCCTCCTCGGCGTCCAGCCCAGCGGCCTCCGCGTCCAGCCGGGCGATCGCGGCGGCGGCGTCGCGGCTGCTCTGCTCGGCATGGGCGAGATCGCGCCCGACCTGCTCCAGCCTGGCCGCCGCCGCCGCCAGTTCGTCCTTGGCGCGCGCCGCCTCGGCGGCGATCTGCTCGCCGGCGAGGCGATGGCGTTCCAGCGCGGTGCGGGCGTCGCCCTCGGCCTCGCGCAGCGCCGGCAGCACGGCGGCCGCCTCGGTCGCGGCGGCGGTGGCGGCCGTCGCCTCCGCGGTCGCGTCCGCCACCGCGGCCTGCGCCGCATGCAGGGCGGCGTGGGCGGCGGCGCGGGCCGCTTCCGCGCGGGCCCGCTGGATCGCCAGCGACTCGGCCTCGGCGGCACGGATGAGACCGGAAATGGCGCGGTAGCGGTTGGCCTGGCGCACCTGCCGCCGCAGGCCCTCGAACTGGCCTTCGAGCTGCCCTTTCAGGTCTTCGGCGCGGCCCAGGTTGGCCTCGGCGGCGCGCAGCTTGAGTTCGGCCTCGTGGCGGCGGGAGTGCAGGCCGGTGATGCCGGCCGCTTCCTCCAGGATGGCGCGGCGCTCGTCCGGCTTGGCGTTCACCAGGGCGGTGATCCGGCCCTGGCTCACCAGGCCCGAGGAACGCGCCCCGGTGGCCAGGTCGGCGAACAGCGTCTGCACGTCGCGCGCCCGCGCCTCGCGGCCGTTGATGCGGTAAACGCTGCCGTTGCCGCGCTCGATGCGGCGGCTGACCTCCAGTTCGGGCGAGTCGTGGAAGGGCGGCGGCACGACCCCCTTGGTGTCGGTCAGTTGCAGCGTGACCTCGGCAAGGTTGCGCGAGGGCCGGTGGGCGGTGCCGGCGAAGATGACGTCGTCCATCTCCCCGCCGCGCAGGCTGAGCGCGGAGGTCTCGCCCATCGCCCAGCGCAGCGCCTCCACCACGTTGGACTTGCCGCAGCCGTTCGGGCCGACGACGCCGGTCAGCCCGGGCAGGATGTCCACGATCGCCGGCTCGGCGAAGCTCTTGAACCCGGCGATGCGCAGTCGGCTGAAGCTGACGGGCAATTGCGTCCTCCCAGGGCTGGGCGTGCGCCGCTATCCGGCGGCGTCGGCGACATCCTTGGCGAAAACATCGAAGCCCACCGCTCCGGGTTCGCGGTGGTCTTTCACCGCCTTGCCGTTGAACACGAAGTTCGGAGTCGAGTCGATGCCATAGGTTTTTTGCGCCACGTCCTGGCGTTGGAGAATCCAGTTCTTGAGGTCGGTATCGGCGATCGCCTTGTCGAACCCGGCACGCGACAGCCCGGCGAGGGCGGCCATCTTGGCCAGTTCCTCGGTGGAGTTCACGCCGCGGGCGAAGGCCCAGCGGTCCTGCGAGGCCAGCAGCGCACCGATGAACGGCTCGTAGCGCTCGGCCGGCAGGGAACGGGCGACCATGGCGGCGGTCAGCGCCACCTGGTCGAGCGGGAAATCCCAGAACGCGTAGCGCAGCTTACCCGGGTCGATCAGTTCGCTCTTCACCCGCGGAAAAGTCTCGCGGAAGAAGTCGGCGCAATGCGAGCAGGTCAGCGAGTAGAATTCGATCACCGACACCGGGGCGTCCGCGCCGCCCAGCGCGCGCTCGGTCATGGTCGCCCCCTCGGCCGCCCGGGCGAGTCCGGGGATGGCCAAGGCAGGCACAACGCTTAGTAGGGTGCGCCGCGAAAACTGCATCTGAACCTCTATATGTGGTGTTCTTGCCATGGACTCCGGCGAGAGTCCAGGCGGCTAGTCGGGCTCAGCCCGGGCGTTCCGTCAAGACCACGCGGCCGAGCGCCTCCAGGGCGTCGCGCAACGGACCCTCGGGCAGCGCGGCGACGGCGCGGCGGGCGGCTTCGCGGGCCTGCGGGCGCGGCGGCGGGGGGACGGGCAGGGGCAGCGGGACATCCTGGATGAAGCGCAGCCGCGTCACCGCCACCCGGCCGAGATGGCCGTTGATGCGTGCCATCAACTCCTCGGAGAGGTGTTGCAGTTCCATCGCCACCGGCCCGGCACAGGCGATGGCGAGCGTGCCGGAGAACAATTTTCGCGGCGTGGTGACGGCGGCCAGCGCGGGTCCGACGATCGCCTCCCAGTCGGCCAGCACCTGGGCGGTGGCCGGCGCGCGCTTGCGGAAGGCGGGGCGCACCAGCGCGGGCAGCAGGGCGCCGACGGGGCGGGGACCGTAGATGTGGCGGCTGGTTGGCGGCTCGTCCGGCTTGTCGTTCATCTGTTGCCCCGTCATAGACATCCCGTGATCCGCGCCGCCGATCTGTTGGCCTGGTACGACCGCCACCGCCGCCGCCTGCCCTGGCGCGCCCCGCCGGGCGGGACGGCCGACCCGTACCGGGTCTGGCTGAGCGAGATCATGCTGCAACAGACCACAGTGGGGACGGTCG
>CAYWOW010000211.1:0-5172 GCA_964459005.1 uncultured Acetobacteraceae bacterium | reverse complement strand
CGGTAGTCGTGCGCGTCCTCCTTCGAGCGCATCGACCGCGTCGTGCCGTGCGCCGAATCGAACAGGCGCGTTTCCTGTTCCACCGTGCCGCCGTCTTCCCAAACCTGCACCTGCCGCGTCGCCTCGGCCTCGATGGCCTGCATGACGAAACGGATGGAGTTGACGTTCTTCACCTCGCAGCGCGTGCGATAGGCCTCGCCGGGGTTGCGCACCGACACGTTCACGTCGGCGCGCAGCGAGCCTTCCTCCATGTTGCCGTCGCAGGTGCCGAGATAGCGCAGGATGCTGCGCAGCTTGCGGATATAGGCGCCGGCCTCCTCGGGACTGCGCAGGTCGGGCTCGCTGACGATTTCCATCAGCGCCACGCCGGAGCGGTTGAGGTCGATGTAGCTTTTCGTCGGATGCTGGTCGTGCAGGCTTTTCCCGGCGTCCTGCTCGACGTGCAGCCGCGTCACGCCGATGTTGCGCGTAGAACCGTCGGCCAGTTCGATCTCGATCACGCCGGTGCCGACGATGGGCTGCGCGTACTGGCTGATCTGATAGCCCGCGGGCAGATCGGGATAGAAATAGTTCTTCCGGTCGAACCGGCTGACCAGATTGATCTGCGCGCGCAGGCCGAGACCGGTGCGCACGGCCTGGGCGATGCATTCGCGGTTGACCACCGGCAGCATGCCGGGAAAGGCCGCATCAACAAAACTCACCTGCGCGTTCGGCTCGGCGCCGAAATCCGTCGCCGCGCCGCTGAACAGTTTTGCGTGGCTGATGACCTGGGCATGCACCTCCAGGCCGATCACCACCTCCCACGCGCCGGTGGCGCCTTCGATGGCGTAACTCATCGGCCCGGCCCTCCCGCCCGAATCGCCGGAACCGCGGTCACACCCGCGGCCCGTTCCAGCGCCGCGCCGACGGCAAACACCGTTTCCTCATCAAACGGTTTGCCCAGCACCTGCAAGCCGAGCGGCAGCCCGTCCGGGTCGAGCCCCGCCGGCACCGACAGCCCCGGAATGCCCGACATGTTGGCCGGCACGGTGAACACGTCGTTGAGATACATCTTCACCGGATCGTCCATCCGCTCGCCCTGCGCGAAGGCCGCAGACGGCGCGGTCGGCGTCACCAGCGCGTCCACCCCAGCAAACACCTCGGTGAAATCGCGCAGAATCAGCGCCCGGATTTTTTGCGCCCGGAGGTAATAGGCGTCGTAATAGCCGGCGCTGAGCACATAGGTGCCGATCAGCACGCGCCGCCGCACCTCCGCGCCGAACCCGGCGGCGCGGGTGTTCTCGTACATCTCGGTCAGGTCCGCGCCCTCGGTGCGGGCGCCGAACCGCACCCCGTCGTAGCGCGCCAGATTCGACGAGGCCTCGGCGGGGGCGACGATGTAATAGGTGGCCAGCCCGTATTTCGTGTGGGGCAGCGACACGTCCACGGTCTGTGCGCCGGCCTCGCGCAGCCAGGCCAGGCCCTGCTGCCACAGCGCCTCGATCTCCGGCGGCATGTCGTCGCTGCGGTATTCGCGCGGCACGCCGATGCGCAGCCCCTTCACGCCCCGCTTGCAGGCCGCGGCGAAGTCGGGCACCGGGCGGTCGGCGCTGGTGGAATCCTTCGGGTCGTGCCCGGCCATCGAGCCCAGCATGATGGCGCAGTCCTCCACGGTGCGCGCCACCGGGCCGGCCTGGTCGAGCGAGGAGGCGAAGGCCACGATGCCCCAGCGGCTGCATCGCCCGTAGGTCGGCTTGATGCCGGCGATACCGCAGAAGCTGGCGGGCTGGCGGATCGAGCCGCCGGTATCGGTCGCCGTCGCCCCCAGCGCCAACCTCGCGGCCACAGCGGCCGCCGAGCCGCCGGACGAGCCGCCCGGCACGAGCGGAACATTGCTGCCGCGCCGCGCCCAGGGGTTGGTCACCGGCCCAAAGGCCGAGGTCATGTTCGACGAGCCCATGGCAAACTCGTCCAGGTTCGTCTTGCCCAGAAACACCGCCCCGTCGCGCAGCAGGTGCGCCGTCACCGTGCTCTCGTAGGGTGGCACGAAGGGGGACAGAATGCGGCTGCCCGCGGTGGTGCGCACGCCCGCGGTGCAGAACAGGTCCTTGATCGCCAGCGGAATGCCGGTGAGGTTGCCCGCCTCGCCGCGCGCCAGCGCCGCGTCGGCGGCATCGGCGTGTTGTAGCGCCAGCTCGGGGGTGACGGTGATGAAGGCGTTGAGCTGCGGGTTCAGCGCCTCGACCGCCCCCAGATACGCCGTGGTCAGTTCGCGGGCGGAAAATTCGCGCCGCCGCAGGGCCGCGCGGGCGCCGGCCAGGGTGAGGTCAAACATCACTCCACCACCTTCGGCACCGCATAGAAATCGCCGGCCCGGTCGGGCGCGTTGGCCAGCACCTGCTCGACGATGCCGCCGTCGTTCACCACGTCCTCGCGCAGCCGCAGCGCCATCTGGGCGCCGCCGGTCAGCGGCTCGACGCCCTCCACATCGACCTCGTTGAGCTGTTCGATCCAGCCCAGGATGCCGTTCAGCTCGGCCTGGAGCTGAGACAACTGGTCTTCCTCCACCCGGATGCGCGCCAGTTTGGCGATGCGCCGGACGGTCGCGGGATCGAGCGACATTTTTTCTCCTGTTGTCGGGAGTGGGAGGCGGACCATAACGGTGCCCATGACTCTGTTCAACATGACGGAACTGCGCGCCGGCCTCGCCCCCGGCCAGCGGCTGATCGGGCTGGACCTGGGCAGCCGCATCATCGGGGTGGCGCTCAGCGATGTGTCGCTGCTGCTCGCCACCCCCTACGGCGAGGTGCGCCGCGACAAGCTGGCCGGCAATGCCGCCAGGATCCGCTCGATCGCCCGCCGCGAGGGGGCCGGCGGTCTGGTGGTCGGCCTGCCCCTGTCGATGGACGGCAGCGCCGGCCCCGCCGCCCAGGCCGCGCGCGACTGGACCCACGCGATAACCCAGGCCACGGGGCTGCCCGCCGCCCTGTGGGACGAGCGGCTCTCTTCCGCCGCCGTCAACCGGTTCCTGATCGAGGAGGCGGACATGACCCGCCGGCGCCGCGGCGAAGTGGTGGACCGCATGGCCGCGGCCTACCTGCTGCAAGCAGCCCTCGACGCCAGCCGTCCGGCCTGACGGCGCGGGGTATCAGTCCGGCTTGCTGGGGGCCGCCGGGGTCACCAGAGCCGGCACTAGGTTCGTCGGCACCAGGTTCGTCGGCACCCCGGGGGTCGCCGCCGGCTGGACCGGAACAACCGGCGCCGGGGCGGCCGGAGCCTCGATGGCCTTGGTCACCTCGGCCGCGGCGGGGGGCGCGACGGCGGGGACCGGAATGGCCGCTTCGGCCGGCGCCGCCGCGGGGGCGGCACTGGCGGCCGGCGGCGCCGCCAGCGGGGTTTGCTGCACCGGCTGGACCGTCGATTCCTTGCTCGCCTCCGGCGTCTCCGGCGGCAGCGACACCGTGTAGTCCGGCACGATGCGCGCCTGCACTCCGGCGATCACCAGCACATGCTGGCCGATCGCCAGCGGCGGATCGCCCTTCTGCGTGACCGAAACCAGTTCCTTGTTGGTCTTGCGCACCACGTATTCATACGCCGTGGTGTCCCCGGCCGCGTGTTCGGCGCCGATGCCGATCAGCCCGCCGACCAGGCTGCCGCCCAGCGCGCCAAAAGCCGAGGTGGTTCCGCCGCCGACCTGCGAGCCGGCAATGCCGCCGGCGGCGCCGCCGACCACGGCGCCGGTGGCGCCCGACGCCGACACATCGACCTGGCGCACCCCGACCACGACGCCCTGGTCGGCCTTGTTGGCCTGCTGCACGGCGTTGGAATTGTACGTGTTCGGCGAATAGTCGGACGAGCAGCCCGCCAGCAGCGCCACCATCGCGACGCCGGCGAGCGAAACCCCAAATATGACAGACCTCGCGGCCATCCTTGCCCCCGGTTGCCGATGCCCGGACGACCCGGCATCACCACCTCACTCCGGCAACGACCCGTGGCGGCGCACGCCACCGCCAGCCGGCCGGGGTGGGGTTCTGCACCATCCGCCAACCAGGCGCCAGGGTTGGTCGTCATGGGTGATCTTCCGGCGCCGCGCGGCCGGCCTACGAGTTGGGCGGGTCGTCCGGCCAGGACAGCACCGGCACCGCGCCGAACGGCGTTGCCGCCGGCGCGCCACACCGGTCGATCAGCGCCGCCAGGCGCCGGTTCACCTCGGCGAGCCTGAGCTTGCGCCACCATTCCGCCGGCAGCCCGTCACGCCGGAATGCCGCAATATGGTCTTGCGTGGCAACAAACACCGTAACCGCATCGATGGCCTCGATGCGGGCCTCCATGGACTGGCACATCCGGCCTCCCCCGCACGTCTCCGCGCGGTCTTCGTCCATTAATGCACCATTATCACGCGTTCGTGAAGTGGCGCCGTTGACTTTTCTTCACCCAACGGCCGCGGCGGGCAGGCGCACGATGATGCGCGCGCCGACGATGTGGCCGCCGTCGTCGCGGCGGTTCTCGGCGCTGATCCGGCCCTTCAGGGCCTCGACGATCTGCCGGCAGATCGACAGACCCAACCCGGAATGCTGGCCAAAATGTTCGCCCTGCGGCCGCTCGGAATAGAACCGGTCGAAAATATGCTCCAGCCTGGCCTCGGGGATGCCGGGGCCCTCGTCCTCGACGCTGATCTCCACCTGGGCGCCGGCCGCGCGGGCGTGCAGCAGGATGCGCCCGGCCCGCGGCGAGAAGGACTCTGCGTTGCCGATCAGGTTGCGCAGCACCTGCACCAGCCGCCCCTCGACGGCCTGCACCACCACGCGGCCCTCGGGGGGGATCAGTTCCAGGCGCGGGTCATCCTCCCCTCGCGTGGCCTCGTTGATCTCCACCAGGGTGGCCAGGATGGGCGCCACGTCGATCGGCTCGGTGGCGGCGCGCGACAGCTCGGCATCCACGCGAGAGGCGTCGCTGATGTCGCTGATCAGCCGGTCGAGCCGGCCGACGTCCTCGGCGATGATGGCGAGCAGGCGGCGCTGCTTGTCCGCATCCTCGATGCGCCGCAGCGTCTCGATGGCGCTGCGGATGGACGACAGCGGGTTCTTGATCTCGTGCGCCACGTCGGCGGCAAAGCGCTCGATGGCGTCCATGCGGGTCCACAGCGCGCGGGCGGATTCCGACAGCGCGCCGGCGAGTTCGCCGATCTCGTCG
>CAYWOW010000210.1:2069-5182 GCA_964459005.1 uncultured Acetobacteraceae bacterium | reverse complement strand
GTGTTGCGGTCGATCAGGCGGGTGAACACGCCGCCCAGGGTCTCGATGCCGAGCGACAGCGGGGTCACGTCCAGCAGCAGGACGTCCTTCACGTCGCCCTTCAGCACCGCGCCCTGCACCGCGGCGCCGATCGCCACCACCTCGTCGGGGTTGACGTTGCGGGCGGGCTCGCGACCGAAGAAGTTCTTCACGGTCTCGATCACCTTGGGCATGCGGGTCATGCCGCCGACCAGGATCACGTCGTCAATTTCGCTCGCCTTCACCCCGGCGTCGCGCAGCGCCGCGCGGCACGGGTCGAGGGTCTTCTGGATCAGGTCGTCCACCAGGCTCTCGAGCTTCGCCCGCGTCAGCTTCATCACCAGATGCTTCGGCCCGGAGGCGTCGGCGGTGATGAAGGGCAGGTTGAGCTCGGTTTCCTTCGACGAGGACAGCTCGATCTTGGCCTTCTCGGCGGCTTCCTTCAGCCGTTGCAGCGCCAGCTTGTCGCGGCGCAGGTCGATGCCCTGCTCGCGTTTGAACTCGTCGGCCAGGTAGTCGATGATGCGCGCGTCGAAATCCTCGCCGCCCAGGAAGGTGTCGCCGTTGGTGCTCTTGACCTCGAACACGCCGTCGCCGAGCTCGAGCACGGAAATGTCGAAGGTGCCGCCGCCCAGGTCATAGACCGCGATGGTGCCGACCTTCTTCTTGTCCATGCCGTAGGCCAGCGCCGCGGCGGTCGGCTCGTTGATGATGCGCAGCACTTCCAGCCCGGCAATCCGGCCGGCGTCCTTGGTGGCCTGGCGCTGGCTGTCGTTGAAATAGGCCGGCACCGTGATGACGGCCTGCGTGACCGGCTCGCCGAGATAGGACTCGGCGGTCTCCTTCATCTTGCCAAGCGTATAGGCGCTGATCTGGCTGGGCGAGTAACGCTCGCCGCGCGCCTCGACCCAGGCGTCGCCGTTGTCGTTGCGGATGATCCGGTATGGCACCATGGACATGTCCTTGGTCACCATCGGGTCCTCGAAGCGCCGTCCGATCAGGCGCTTGACCGCGAACAGGGTGTTGGTCGGGTTGGTCACCGCCTGCCGCTTGGCCGACTGGCCGACCAGGCGCTCGCCGTTCTCGGCGAAGGCGACGATGCTTGGCGTGGTGCGGGTGCCCTCGCTGTTCTCGATCACGCGGACATCCTTGCCCTCCATGATCGCGACGCAGGAATTGGTGGTGCCCAGGTCGATGCCGATGACCTTGCTCATATACAGCTCCTATGCAGCGGATTCCGGCGGCCCGAAGCACCGCGCCGAATCCCCGTTGTGATGACCCCGGATGTATTCACCGACACCGCCGGGGGCAAGGGCGGCGGGCGCGATTCTTGGTGAGATGGTTGCATGGGAGCGGCGCACGCGCGACGGGTCAGGCCGGCTTGGCGGGGGCGTTCAGCTCGGCCGCGGGCGCCCTTGACACCACCACCATGGCCGGCCGCAGCAGCCGTCCGTTCAGCGTCCAGGCGGCGGTCCAGGCCTGAATCACGGTGCCCGGCGGATGCTCGGCGCTCTCCTGCTCGGCCATCGCCTGATGCAGGTTGGGATCGAACGCCGCGCCGGTCGGGTCCTCGCGGCGGATGCCGTTGCGCTCGAGCAGCGCCAGGAAGTTGCGCTCCACGCCGGCAAAGCCGTCGCGCATCTTGGCAACGATTTCCGGCTCGCCGTCGCACGCGGGCGGGATGCTGTCGAGGCCGCGCTTGAGGTTCTCGGCCGCCTCCACGACGTCGCGGCCGAATTTTTGGACGGCGTACTGGCGCGTCTCGTCGACCTCGCGGCGGGCGCGGGAGCGCACGTTGGCGGTCTCCGCCTCGGCACGCAGCCAGCGCTCGCGCAGTTGGGCCAGCTCCGCCTCCAGCGCCGCGATCCGTGCGGCGGGGTCGGCCGGCTCGCCGGCGGGGGGTGCGGGCTCCGCCGCGGTTTCGCCGGCCGGGGGGGCGGCGGGCGCGGCTTCCGGAGCGACGGCTCCGGGAAATGTGTCGTGGGTGCTCATGGCGGCATGAGTTAGTCAGCCGCCCCCCCGGACGCAAGCGACGTGGACGCACAACCCGCATTCGCTGAGCGTTGCCCCGGCGGCGTGGCGAGCGGCACCAGCCAGGCCACCGCGCTGCCGACCAGCGCCTCGACCGGCGCGAGGCGCGCCGGCAGGCCGGCGGGCTGGTCGGCCAGTCCGGTTTCCAGCGCCCGCGCGGCGGCGGCCAACGCCCGCAGCCCGAGCGTGCCGGCGCTGCCGGCCAGCGCGTGCGCCTCGCGGGCCAGCGCATCGGCGGCGCCGCCAGTGGCCGCCGCCCGCATGCGGCCCAGCCGCGCCGGCACGTCGGCGAGGAAAACGGTGACGATGTCGGCCGCCGTACCGGCGCCCAGCGCGGCGTCGAGCTGTTCCAGCGCGGCCGGATCGATCGCGCCCGGATCGGCGACGGGGGAGGCCGCGTCGGGCGCCTCGGCGGGCGGGCCGGAGGGCGCGGCGGGGGCGCCGCACACCCGGGCGATCTCGTCGGACAGACGCTCCGGCGTGATCGGCTTGGGCGCGAAACCGTCCATGCCCGCGTCCCGGCAGGCCGCCTCGCTGTCGCGCGAGGCGCTGGCGGTCAGGCCGATCACGGTCACCCTGCCCGCCGGCGCGGGCAGGGCGCGGATCGCCCGCGTCGCCTGCAACCCGTCCATCACCGGCATCATCACGTCCATCAGCACCAGATCGAACCCCCCGCCGCGCACCGCCGCCAGCGCCGCGGCCCCGTCCTCGACGGCCTGGACGTCGTGGCCCTGGCGTTGCAGGACCCTTGTCGCCACCAGCCGGTTCACCCGGTTGTCCTCAGCCACCAGCACCCGCAGCGGACCACGGGCGGTCGGCGACGGCGCCCTGGCGACGGCATCGTCCGGCGCTACGCCGACGGTCAGGCTGAAACGGAAAACGCTGCCCACCCCGGGCTGGCTCTCCGCCGTGATGGTGCCGCCCATCGCCTCCAGCAGGCGCCGGCAGATCGCCAGCCCCAGCCCGGTGCCGCCGAAACGGCGGGTCACCGAGCCGTCGGCCTGGGTGAACTCCTGAAACAGCCGGGCCAGCGTCTCGGGTTCGATGCCGATGCCGGTGTCGCG
>CAYWOW010000210.1:0-1969 GCA_964459005.1 uncultured Acetobacteraceae bacterium | reverse complement strand
ACCGCCACCGCGTCCAGCCCGGCGGCGACCTCGCCGGCGCGGGTGAACTTCACCGCGTTGCCGACCAGGTTCAGCAGCACCTGGCGTAGCCGCCTGGCGTCGCCGAACACCCATTCCGGCACCGCCGGGCTCGCCTCGATGGCGAGCCGCAGCCCCTGTTCCTCGGCCCTCGGGGCGACCATGGCGCGCACCGTCTCCAGCACCGCGCGCGGGGCGAACGGCGCGCACTCCAGCTCGATCGCGCCGCTGTCGATCTTGGAGAAGTCGAGCACGTCGTTCAGCAGGTCCAGCAGGTGGCAGCCGGACTCCTGGATGGTGTGGAGGTAGCCCTCCTGCTCCGGGCTCAGGCCGGTGTCGCCCAGCAGGTCGGCCAGGCCGAGGATGGCGTTCAGCGGGGTGCGGATTTCGTGGCTCATCACCGCCAGGAACTGCGAGCGGGCCCGGCTGGCGGCCTCCGCCGCCTCGCGGGCCACCTGCAAGGCCCGCTGCGTGCGCTCCCATTCGGTGACGTCGCTGAACGTGCTCACCGAGGCGCCGTCGGCGAGCACGTGGGTCCGCACTTCCAGCACCGTGCCGTTCGGCCGCGTGCGCTTGGCAACCGCCGGCCAATCGGCCTGGCGCACCGGCGGCGGCCCGCCGAGAGCGTACTCGCCGCGCGCGATCTGCCAGCGGATGATGTCGCGCATCAGGGTGCCGGGCCCGAACGTCCCGGGCAGGCCGAGCAGTTCACTGACGCGCTGGTTCGCCACCAGCACGCGGTCGTCCGCGTCCATCATGACGACGCCCTGGCTGATGGTGGCCAGCGCGATGTTCAGCGCCGCCTGCGCCTCGGCCCGCCGCCGCCGCTCGCGCATGCCGATGACCGCCACCAGCAGCAGCGGCACGGACATCGCCACCGCGACCATGATCAGGCCGGGCAGGTCGTCGTGGTACTTCGCGTGCAGCCGCAGGCCGACCACGATCCAGGTCAGCACGACGACGCCGGCGAGCCACCGGCCGGCAACCCGGCGCAAGCCCGCCAGCGCGGACCATCGCCGGTTCACGAGACGACTTCCGCCCAGGCCGCCACCCGCAGCCGCCCGTCCAGCGCGGCCTGGCTGAGCGGGGGATCGAACAGGTAGCCCTGCCCCACCGGGCAACCCAGCCGGGTCAGCAGGTCGGCCACCGGCTCGGTCTCGATGCCCTCGGCCACCAGTTGCAGCCCGAGCTCGCGCGCCAGCGACACGATGGCGCGGATGATCTTCGGCGCTTCGGGGTCGTGCAGGCAGGTGGCCACGAACCGCTGGTCGATCTTCAGCTCGCTGAACGGCAGGTGCAGCAGCGACAGCAGCGAGGAATGACCGGTACCGAAATCGTCGATCGACAGCTTGACGCCGCGGATGCGCAGCCGGGTCAGGATATCCGCCGCCGCCACGTGGTCGTCCATGACCGCACCCTCGGTCACCTCCAGCACCAGGGCCGCCGCCGGCACGCCGCTTTCGGCCAGCGCCGCGCAGATGCGCTCGGGCAGCGACAGGTCGGTCAGGCTGACCGGGGAAAGGTTGATCGCCAGCGTCAGGTCGGGCCGCGCGGCGTGCCAGGGGCGGAACAGCGCGAGCGCCTGCGTCATTACGCGCTGCGTCAGCCGGTCGATCAGGCCGGCCCGCTCGGCCAGCGGGATGAACTGGTCGGGGCGCACCAGGCCCAGCGCCGGGCTGCGCCAGCGCGTCAGCACTTCCACCCCGACCAGCCGGCGCTCCCGCAAGGTCACCTTGGGCTGGAACAGGCAGACGATCTCGTCGCCCTCGATGCCCGCCGCCAGCAGCGCGGGGTCGATTTCAGCGCCGTCCTCGGCGTTGCCGGCGTGGGTCCGTTCGGGCAGGGCGCGCAGCAGCGCCACCAGCCGGTCCACCAGCAGCGGCTTGCCCAGCGTGCCGGCCACCCGCAGCCCGAGCGCCGCGGCCAGGCGGGCGGCGGCCTGGCGCACCCG
>CAYWOW010000209.1:0-5193 GCA_964459005.1 uncultured Acetobacteraceae bacterium | reverse complement strand
CGCGCGTGGTGCTGCACGGCGAGACGCTGGCCGAGGCCGCCGCCCACGCGCAAACCCTGGCCGAGCAGGAAGGCCTGGTCTTCGTGCACCCCTACGACGATCCGGCGGTGATGGCGGGGCAGGGCACGCTGGCGCTGGAACTGCTGGAGGACGTGCCGGACATCGATACGCTGGTGGTGCCGATCGGCGGCGGCGGGCTGATCGCGGGCTGCGCGGTCGCGGCCTGCGGGGTGAAGCCGGGCATCGAGGTGATCGGCGTCGAGGTTGCCGCCTATGCCGCCATGGCGCAGCGCCTGGCCGGCCAGCCCGTGTCGGTCGGCGGGCCCACCATCGCCGAGGGCATCGCCGTTCGCGACATCGGGCTGGGGCCGCTGGCGGTGATCCGCGCCCACGTCGCCGACGTCGTCGTGGTGCCCGAGCGCGCGGTGGAGGAGGCGATCGCCCTGCTGGTCGAGGGGGCGAAAGTGGTGGCCGAGGGCGCCGGCGCCACCGGCATCGCGGCCCTGCTGGCTTTCCCGGACCGTTTTGTCGGGCGGCGCGTCGGCGTGCCGATCACCGGCGGCAACATCGACGCCCGCATCCTGGCCAACGTGCTGCTGCGCAACCTGCTGCGCGACGGGCGCCTGGTGCGGCTGGTCGTGGAGTGCCCCGACCGTCCCGGCGTGCTGGCCGACATCGCCGGCTGCATCGGCCGCGCCGGCGGCAACATCATCGACGTGTCGCATCACCGGCTGTTCGCCTCGCCGAGCGTGCAGGCCGCCCAGCTCGAGGTGATGTTCGAGGCGCGCGACCACGAGCACGGCGCCGAGATCGTGCGGGCCCTGGAACAGATATACACGGTGCGGCGGGTCTGACATCCGCGCGGTGGGGCTTGAGGGAAAACGCCAAGCATCCGATCATCCCGCCACCCGGAGGTTACCCGATGCCCGACGACGCGCCTGCCGCCCCGCCGCTGCCGCTTTCCCGCCTGGTCGTGCTCGACCTGACGCTCGCCCGCGCCGGGCCGACCGCCGTGCGCCACCTGGCGGACTGGGGCGCGCAGGTGATCCGCATCGAGCCGCCGCCGACCGCCGGGGAAGACGTCAGCGGCAACCGCGACGGCTTCGACTTCCAGAACCTGCACCGCAACAAACGCACCGTCACCATCGACCTGAAGTCGCCGGAAGGCCACGCCGCCTTCATGCGGCTGGCCGCCCGCGCCGACGTCATCATCGAGAACATGCGCGCCGCCGTGAAGCACCGGCTGAAGGTTTCCTACGACGATGTGCGCGCCATCAACCCGCGCATCGTCTATGGCAGCATCAGCGGGTTCGGCCAGGACGGCCCCTACGGCAAGCGCGCCGGCGTGGACCAGATCGCGCAGGGCATGGGCGGGCTGATGTCGATCACCGGCCTGCCCGGCCAGGGGCCGGTGCGCGTCGGCATTCCGATGGACGACCTGACCGCGGGCAACCTGCTGGCCTTCGGCATCATGACGGCGCTGTTCGAACGCGAGACCACCGGGGTCGGCCGCTGGGTGAGCACCTCGCTGCTGGAGGCGCAGGTGTTCATGCTCGACTTCCAGGCCGCCCGCTGGCTGTTGAAGGGCGAGGTCGCGGGGCAGGCCGGCAACGACCACCCGACCGGCATCCCGACCGGCGTGTTCCCCACCAGCGACGGCCACATCAACATCGCCGCCAGCTCGGCGCGGCTGTGGGAACGGTTCTGCGACGCCATCGGACAGCCCGAATGGAAGAGCCGCGCGGAGTGGAACAGCCAGCAGGGCCGCAGCCGCGACCGCCGCGCCATCAACGCCGCCATCTCGGAAATCACCCGCACCCAGCCGGCGGAGCACTGGATCGATCTGTTCGAGGACGCCGGGATTCCGTGCGGACCCATTAACACGATCGACCGCGTGTTCGCCGACCCGCAGGTGCAACACCTGCAAATGGCCCTGCCGGTGCAACACCCGCGATTCGGCACCCAGCTTCTGGTTGCCTCGCCGCTCAATATCTCCGGCATCCCCAAGGACATCCGCACGCCGACCCCCGAAGCCGGCGCCGACACCGACGAAGTGCTGCGCGGCGTCGGCTACAGCGACGCGGAGATCGGGCAAATGCGCGCGAAAGGCGCCATCAAATGACCGCATATGCCGATGGCCTGATGCTGTCCGAAATCGAGGACGGCATCGGCCTCATCACGTTCAACCAGCCGGAGAAACGCAATGCCATGTCGGTCGGCATGTGGGACGGGCTGGTGCAGATTCTCGACGCCTTCGAACACGACGCGGCGGTGCGCGTGGTCGTGCTGACCGGCGCCGGCAACCGCGCGTTCGTGTCCGGCGCCGATGTCAGCCAGTTCGAGCGGCGCAGCGATGCCGACGCACGCCGCGAATACGACCGGCTGACCCGCGACGGCCGCGCCCGGCTGGCCGGATTCGCCAAGCCGACCATCGCCCGCATCCGCGGCTTCTGCCTGGGCGGTGGACTGGGCATCGCCATGCAATGCGACCTGCGCATCGCCGGCGTCGATTCCGAATTCGGCTTCCCCGGCGCACGGCTGGGCATGGCCTACGGATTCGACCTGGTGAGCACACTGGTCTCGCTGGTCGGACCGGCCCACGCGCGCATGCTGCTCTATACCGGCCAGCGGATCGACTCCGCGGAGGCACAGCGGATCGGCCTGGTGAACCTCGTGGTGGAAGACCCCGAACTGACCGAGCGCGTGCTCGACCTCGCCCGCAACATCGCCGACAACGCACCGCTCTCGGTGCACGCGTTGAAACTGACGGTGAACGAAGCCGCCAAGGACCAAAGCGAACGCGACCACGCCACGATCGACGCCATTATCGACGCCTGCTTCGACAGCGAAGACTTCCACGAAGGTCGCAAGGCTTTCTTGGAGAAACGGATGCCGCGGTTCAACGGGTGGTGAAGGAAGGCCATGGGCAGCGCCCCTGGCCTTTCTTTCTTCACACCACCTGATTGCGCAGCGCCGTCTCTCCGCGACCCAGGCGTTCGAGGTTTTCCATGAGCAGGTCTAGGACGTTGTCTTCGTAGTGGCGCGTTTCGCCGCCGGTATGCGGGGTCACCAGCACGTTCGGCAGGGACCACAGGGGCGAGGACGTGGGCAGGGGTTCCTCGATGGTGACGTCGATGCCGGCCGCGGCGATGCCGTTGTTTTGCATGCAGGCGATCAGGGCGGCCTCGTCGACCACGCGGCCGCGGGCGCAATTGATCAGGTGGGCGGAGGGTTTCATCAGGCGCAGCGCGCTGGCGTCGATGAGGTTTTCGGTCTGTGGCGTGAGCGGGCAGGTCAGCGCGACGATATCGGCGCGCGGCAGCAGTTCGTGCAGGTGTTCGATGGCGTGCACCTCGTCGGTGCCGTTGCTGCCGGCGGCCGGGTCGCGGCGCAGGCCGATCACGTGCATATCGAAGGCCTTCGCGAGGCGGGCGAGGCGTCCGCCGATACGGCCGAGGCCGACGATGAGCAGGGTCTTGCCGCCGAGTTCGTCCTCGCGCCGGGTCAGGTCGCCGAGCATGCCGCGCCAGAATTTCTTGTTCTGGTTGTCGCGCGCTTCCGGCAGGCGGCGGGCCAGCGCGAGGATGAGGGCGAAGGCGTGTTCGGATACCGCGCTGGCATTGGCGCCCTGGGCGCTGGCCAGGCGGACGGAGGCGGCGGCGAGCGCGGCGCGGTCGTACTGGTCGACGCCGGCGCTGATCGACTGGATGAAGCGCAGCCCCGGGGCGAGCGACAGGAGTTCGTTGCGCCAAAGTCCCGAGACCAGCAATACATCGACCCCGCCGATGCGCGCCTCGAGTTCGCCGGGATTGCGGACTTCGAAGCTTTTCAGGCCGGTATTTCGTTTCTCGAACTGCATTTGAAACTGATAGGCCACGTGGGCGAAACAGATGGTGATCTTGTCGCTGGTCGGAAACATGCGGCCCCCCTGGCGTGCGATTTTGCCAGGGTTGAGGAAGCGGCCGCTGGCGTCAAGCCGGTCGTTTTCCGGGACGCTTGATCTGTTCCGCCGATTTGCCTATTGATTGCCGTCCTGTCGAGAGAGCCCGACTTTCCGACTGGGCCTCCGGGTGACAAGACCCTGGTTTGGATAAACCCCTTTTTTCTGGTTTCCTTGCCCATGACCGTTTCCGCCGACCTGCCGATCGTACCGGCGGGCGATTCGATTTTACCGATTGCCGATACCGTCGTGTGGTATCACCGCGCGTTCTGCCGCATTGCCCTGCCCGTCCGTGCGCCGGGCAAGGGGGTCTGGCAGCGCGAGGCCGCGGGCGTCGTGCTGACCATGGAGGCCGGCGAAGGCGCCGTCCTGCCGACCGGCAAGTTCGCGCGCCTGCTGCTGATGCATCTGTTCGACATCGCGGTGCGCACCGGCAGTGCGGTGATCGAGATCGGCGACGATCCGGTGCTGTTCGCCGAACGCATCGGGGCCGACACCGGCGCGGTGAAGCTGCGCGAGTTGCAGGACCAGATGATCCGTCTGCTGGCCGCGCACATCGTCGTGGGGTGGGATGGCGGCCCGGTGCTGAGCGTGTTCGACGGGCGTGGGCGGCCGCGGGTGGCGGCGCCGGCATGGCGCTCCAGCCTCCGCCTGAGCGCGCGTTTCATGGCCGGGTTGGTGGACAACGCGGTGTCGTTGGACCGCGGCATGTTGCGGACGCTGGCCGATTCGACGCTGGCGCTCGACCTCTATGCCTGGCTGGCGAGTGCCTCACCGGCCGCCGTCGTGGGTTGGGAGGATCTGCGGTCGCGGTTCGGCAACACCACGCAGACCCCGGCGGAGTTCCGCGCCGGCTTCGAGCAGGCGCTGATGCAGGTGCAGCAGACCTGGCCGCATTTCATCTCGGTGATGCGTGACGACGCGGTGGAGTTCCGCCCGGTGGTGGCGGAGGCGCCGGCCGCGGAGCCGCCTGCTCCGGCCGAGCCCGAACTGCTGAACGAGGCCGAGGCGGAAGACGTGTCGTCCTTGGTGGCGGAGCTTGAGTCCGAGCTGGCGTATCAGGCGGAGCCCGCGCCGGAACTTATGGCCGAACCCGTGCTCGTGCCCGTTGCCGCGCCGGAACCGGTGCCGGTGGAGCGGCCGCGGCAGGCCATGCGCCAGACCGTCAGCCTGAAGTCGCACTTGACCGGGTTGCCGCAGGTGGTGTGGCTGCAACGCGCCAACGGACGCGACAATGTCGTCATCGAGGTTAC
>CAYWOW010000208.1:0-5207 GCA_964459005.1 uncultured Acetobacteraceae bacterium | reverse complement strand
CCGATCTGCTGGCCGGCATCGAATCGCGTGGCTTCCTGGTGGCGGCGCCGCTGGCGCTCAAGCTGGGCTGCGGCTTCATCATGCTGCGCAAGCGCGGCAAGTTGCCCGGCGCAACCATCCCGCTCGATTACGCGCTGGAATACGGCACCGACCGGATCGAGATTCAGGCCGACGCCATCGTGCCCGGACAGCGCGTGGTGGTGGTGGACGACCTGCTGGCCACCGGCGGCACGATGGCCGCCGGCATCCAGTTGTTGCGCAATGTCGGCGCCGTGGTTCCCGCCGCGGCCGCGCTGATCGAGCTGAGCTTCCTGGGCGGTCGCCAACGGCTCGACGTGCCGTTCGAGGCCCTCGTTTCATACGATTCCTGACCACCGCCGCGGTCCGACCAGGCGTCCTCGTTCGACCCCGGTTTTGACAAGCCGGCGCTTCCGGTGCAGGAGAAAGGCCGCCGGCCCTCGACGGTCGGCCCCGTGCTTGGCAGGAGGTCAGGATGTTCGACGCCCGGCCGACGGCGGAAAACTATGTACGAACGCCGGTATCCCGCTGCGGTACCGGGCGGCGAGGATTCGTCTTAGCCCTCGGCGGGATGGCCGCTGTCGCCGGGGCCCGCGCGGCCACGCCCGCCGCCGTGATCCGTGCCGCGGCGGCGCCGGCCGAGCCGTTCCCCGACCGTGTCAGCATCCTGGTGGCGGGTCCGCGGGGCGGCCGGATGGATCGTTGGGCGGATGCCATCGAGGCAGCGTTCAGCCGCGCGCTTCCCCCCGAGACCACGCTGCGCCAAACCCTGTCCGGCGGGGCCGACGGGGTTACGGCGGCCAACCAGTTCGAGGCGCGGGTCGCCCCGGATGGCCAGACCGTGCTGTTGCTGCCGGGTGAAGCACCGCTGGCCTGGTTGACCGGGGACCCGCGTGCGCGCTTCGACGTCGCCAATTGGTTGCCGGTGATGGCCGGGCTCACCTGCGGCGTGCTGGTGAGCCGCGTGCCCGCGAGCGCGCTCGGCCGCGGGACGCGCCTGCGCGTCGCCACCTCGGCGCCGGCCGGGCCCGAACTGGCCGCGCTGCTGGGTTTGTATCTGATGGGTATCGAGCCGGTACCGGCTTACGGGCTGCATGACACGGCCCGGGCGTTGCAGGCATTGCGGGGAGGCGCGGTCGACGCGGTTTTCCTTGTCGGTCCCGACGTTCCATCGCTGCTGGCCAATGCGGCGGCCGCCGGGGCCATGCCGCTGTTCACGCTGGGCGCGCCGACACCGAGCGGCCTGCAGTGCGATCCGCTGCTGCCGGAGGTGCCAACTGCCCAGGAACTGATGACCGAGCTGGGCGGCACTCCGCCCACGGGTCCGCTGGCCGAGGCGTGGCGGTCGGCCGCTGTCGCCACGCAGATCGAGTTCGCCGTGGTGCTGCCGCCGCTGACCCCCGCCGGCCTGGTGGCGCAATGGCGCCGCGCCGGGACCGAGGCGAGCCGCGCGCTCCAGTCGAGCGCGCCGGGCGTACGCCTGCTGGACGGCCCGGAGGCCAACACCACCACCACCGCCATCGCCGTCGATTCCGCCGCGATGCTGGCGCTGCGGCACTGGCTCGCGGCGCGGTTCAACTGGACGCCTTCCTGAGACGAATCCTTTCCGCGCTTTACCTTTGCGTAACCACGCCAGACCTAGACTTTCGGCTTGACGGCACGAGCCGCCCATCTGGCGAGTCGCACCATGACCAACGGAATCCAGCCACTCGGTTGTCTGCAAGGTGCTGAACCGGTCGTACCGGCCAGTGCACGCGGCAATGCCGCGACTAGCCCCGATTGCACATCGGCGGAGCCGGCCGCCGCACAGGGCGCGATGATTCCGAACCCGTCGCTGTGCATCGATGCCGCGCTGGGGATCGTCATCATCGAGTTCCACGACGAAACCGGAAAGGTGTCGTCCACCATTCCGACCGCGACCCAGATCGACGCCTATCGCCGCACGTCCGGGCAGACCATCAAGACAGCGACTTCACCGTTGACCGGGATTGTGGCGGGAACGGACGCCACCGCAACGGGCACGATCGGGCGGACCGCGACGAACGCCGCGTCCACCGCATCGGCATCCCCGAGCGGCAACAAGCCATGCGCAGCCACTGCTCCACTGATCGCCTGACCACTGATCGTCCGGTTCCTCTGCGTTGTGGCAACAGCCGCGCGCCAGGCAGTGACACATACCACCGGTCAGGCTTGGTGACGGATGGGGATGATCGGGCGTCGACTCGTTTGGATGGGAGCCGCAGTCAGGCAGTGAGCTGGCGTTCGGACCAGGCCAGGGGTTGACCCGGAACCGGAGCGTAGGACGACGGCTTCGCCGCGCCAAGCTGTGCGCGCAGGCCATCGATCATGTTGCGATTGACGTCGATCAGGGGCTGCACCGGCAGATCCTCGGGAATTCCACGGGTGCAATACATCATCGCCCAGATTCCGAGAGAGACAAGCTGCTGCTTGAGATTCTCGGGCAGGGAGTTTCCGGGCGACTGCAGATCCCTGACCAGGACCGACCAGAGCTGGTGCGTTTTGTGCAACGCCTCGATGCGCGTGCGCGACGTGTCGGCCTTCGCCAGGCGGTCGTTGCAGAGACCGAATGCCAGGATTTCCGTCTCACGGGGCGTGGCGCCACCGAGTTGGGGAGTACGGAAATAGCTTGCATTGCTCTGCATGGAAGGGTCCGGAATGTTGTTTCACGCAGGAAGAACCGGCCGGACCCTCGCGGGTCCGGCCGGGCGGTCATCAGCCGCGGAACAGCGTCAGCAGAGCCTGTGGCTGCTGGTTGGCGATCGACAGCGCCTGGATGCCGAGTTGCTGCTTGGTCTGCAGCGATGTCAGTTGGGCGCTCTCGGCCGCCATGTCGGCATCGGTGAGCGCACCGAGGCCGCTGGTCAGCGAGTCGGACAGCGAGGTCGTGAAGTTCTGCAGGCCGGTGACTTCGTCCTGCGCCGAGCCGAGATTGGCGATCGACGTGTTCAAGGTCGTGATCGCGTTGGTCACGGTGGTGATGGCCGCGGTCGCGCCGGTGACGGAGGTCAGGGCCGCAGTGCCAGGCGTGGCGAGGTGCAGGCTCGACGCCGCCTGAGTGATGCCCTGGCCGGTCATCACGAGATCACCGGCATTGACGGTGCCGTTCGCCGTGGTCGCGATCTGCGCACCATAACCGTTTTGCTGCATCGAGGCAGCCAGCTTCGACATCACCGTCGCGGCCGAGTCGGCCACGTTGAAGTTGACGAATATCACCGAGTTGTTGGCGTCCGTCGCGTGCGGGGCCGTCGGGGCAGCGGCGCCGGAGCTGAGCACGAAGTAGGTGCTCTGCGTGCCGTTGCTCAACTGGACGTAGTCGTCGTTGGCGAACGCGGTGGTGGCCCCGACGCCCAGATCCACCCCGCCGCTGGTGGTGGTGAGATTGGTCAGACCCAGTTGAGCCGACGTCAGATTCTGCATCCCCACCGTCAGTGCGGTGCCGGAAGCGTCCTGCGTCGTCGTCAACCCGCCGGTGCTGAGGTTGACGCCGTTGAACGTGGCGGCGCTGGCAAAAGCGTCGATGTTGGTCAGGATCGAGTTGATCTGGGCATTGACCGTGGCGGTGCTGATGCCGCTCTGCTGGCCGTTCGTGATCGTGTTCTGCAGCGTGGCGAGCTGGGACGAGATCTGCGTTGCAGCCGCCGACGCCGTGCCGAGCACCGACTGGGCGAAGTTCAGGTTGTCGGACACCGCCGACAGGCCGGAAATGGTGTCGTTCATGGTCTGCGCGATCGTGTAGATCGCCGGATTGTCGGAGGCCTGGCCAACCTTCAGACCCGTCGAGATGGCGTTCTGGGTCGTGTTCAGGTCGGTCTGCGTCTGGCTGAGAGCCTGCAACGCCGCCATGGCGCCGAGGTTCGTGTTCACCGAGAAAATAGACACGGGAAGCTCCTTTTTGATGGCTGTCTTGGTTCGCGTGCAGCGGGAGGTTTTTGCCGCCCCGCAGACCTGCAAGATCGATCGGAATGATTAACCGGCGGTTTATCCGTTCGGCATATTTCCAAGCAGCCAAAAGCGGCGGCAGCCCCGTGAATGGAGTTCCCCATGTCCATACTCTCCGTCAACAGCAGCCTCGGTACGGCGATACCGACTTTCGTCATGGACAGCAGGAACGAGCAAGCGCTCGCCAACAAATGGGCGCAAGGCAACGGCCAGGTGAAGTCCGACATCGCGTATTTCCAGGCGAAGGCGCCAACCCTGACCTCCGCCGCGGCGCTGACGAAAGACTACCGGTCGCTGAAAATCGTCCTGGGTGCCTACAATGTCTCCGGCCTGCTGGCCTACCCGGCGCTCACGAACCAGTTGCTGACTCAGGACCCGAGCTCGAGCAGCTCGGTCGCGCAGAAAATCGGCAACCCGAGCTATCTCGCCTTCGCCAACGCCTTCAACCAGTTCAAGAACAATCCGCTGGGCAGCAGCAGCAACGTCAGCACGGTGGTCAACTCCTACGTGGTCAACAGCTACGAGGCGGCGCAGAACACCCAGACCCCCGGCTTGCAGAACGCGCTTACGTTCAATCGTACCGCGTCGCAGATCACCAGCATCGCCCAGCTCATGACCAACACGCCGGCGCTCACCGTCGCGGTGGCGCAAACCGGCGTCACCTTCAACACCTATGCCAACATGAGCTACGACCAGCAGGTCGCGTTCCTGACCAGGAAACTCAACCTCTCGGACTTCCAGCATCCGGCGACGGTGACCAAGATGGCGGAGCAGTACCTGGTGCAGGCCGTCCAGGACCCTGGCGAGTGGAATGCGTCGGCCGCCAGCACCAACACGGTGGTCTCGCTGCTGGGCGGCGGCAGCGACACCTCCGAGCTGTCGTTGTTCGGGGTGGGCAGCAGTAGCAACCCGGTGTTGTCGCTGTTCGCCTGACCGCGGCGGCGCTTCAACCAGCGGTCCGCTTCAGGACCGCGTCCTCGTGGCGGATGACCCGCCGCACGAATTTCAGCGCGCCGTAACAGTCGTCCGTGTCGGCTGCCGCCAACGCGCGGTCGAGGATGTCGCGCGCCAACGCCGAGGTGGTCGCCGCCTGGAACTCCGCGATCAGGCGGCGCGCGTCCGCCAGGCCGGCGGCACGCTCCTCATCAGTGCCGATATAAGCGGTCTGCAGGGAGAAATAGATGCGTCGGGCCGGGCTGTCGGCGGCGTCCGGCGGCATGATCTGCTTG
>CAYWOW010000207.1:0-5316 GCA_964459005.1 uncultured Acetobacteraceae bacterium | reverse complement strand
TCGGCATCCTGCTGATCCTGGGCCTGTCGATCTCGCTGCCGCTGCTGCCGTCGTCCGGCTATGTACCGTTTCTGTCGGACCCGGACGCCGCCTTCGCCCACCTGGTGTTGCCGGCACTGACCCTCGGCACCGCCATGGCCGCCGCCACCATGCGGATGACGCGAGCGGCGATGATCGAGGTGCTGTCCGCCGACTATATCCGCACCGCGAAGGCCAAGGGCCTGCCGGCGCGGCGCGTGGTCTGGCACCACGCGCTCAGCAACGCCATGCTGCCGGTGATGACGCTGGTTGGTCTGCAGTTCGGCCAGTTGCTGGGCGGCGTGGTGATCACCGAAACCGTGTTCTCCTGGCCCGGCATCGGCAAGCTGACGGTCGATGCGATCTTCGCCCGCGACTACCCGGTGGTGCAGGGCGCCATCCTGGTGACGGCGACGCTGTTCGTGCTGATCAACCTGGCAACCGACCTGCTCTACACCGTGCTCGATCCGCGCCTGCGGAGTGCGCGGTGAGTAGCGCCCTGGCGAGGGTGGCGTTGCGGCCGGAGAGGTCAGCCTGGTGGCGGCTGCTGACCGAGCCGCGCAGTGCGCTGGGCGTGCTGATCGCGGTGGTGGTGCTGCTGGCCGCGTTGTTCGGACCGATGCTGTCCTCCTACACGCCGGAAAGCCCGGACTTCCTCGCGACACTGGCGCCCCCCTCAGGGATGCATTGGCTCGGGACGGACGACTTGGGCCGGGATGTCCTGGCGCGCATCCTTTATGGCGCGCGCGTCTCGCTCCTGGTCGGCCTGTCCAGCGTCGGAGCCGCCCTGCTGTTGGGCCTGCCGATCGGCTTGGTCTCGGGCTACGCCGGCGGCTGGACCGACAGCGTGTTGATGCGCTGCATGGACGTGCTGCTGGCCTTTCCTGGCATTCTGTTGGCCCTGGGGATCACCGCTGCTTTGGGCGCCTCGCTGTCGAACACCATTCTGGCGATCGCAGTCGTCAACCTGCCGGTGCTGGCGCGAGTCGCCCGCGGACAGGCGCTGGCGGTGCGCGGTCTGGATTTCGTCACCGCGGAACGCGCGCTGGGTTTCAAGGAGGCGACAATCCTGTGGCGCTGCGTGCTGCCCAACACGCTGTCACCGATCCTGGTGCAGGCTTCGGTGCTGCTGGCCTCCTCGATCATTACCGAGGCCTACCTGTCCTTCCTGGGCCTGGGCGTTCAGCCGCCGATCCCGAGCTGGGGCAACATGCTGCACGACGCCGTGGGTTTCCTGGACCAGGCCGCCTGGCTCGCCTGGTTCCCCGGTGCCGCGATCTTCCTGACCGTGCTGGCCTTCAACCTGCTCGGCGACGGCCTGCGCGACCGCCTCGATCCACGTGACTAAGGCCTTTCCGTAACCCCGAACACCCCGGAGCCACCATGACAAGGTCAATCGATGTCAGCCGCCGCGCCGTGATTGGCGCTGCCCTCGCCACCCCAGTGGTGCTGCGCGCGCCCACTGCCCGCGCCCAGGCCAGCACCCTCAACATCGGCGTCGTCTCGGACCCGGTGACGCTGGACCCCGCATTCTCTGCCTCGTTCTTCGAGACCCAGGTGGTCTACAACCTGCACGAGACGTTGCTGATCGCCCATCCGGACGGCAGCGTCACGCCGGGGTTGGCCAGCTACACAATGGCGGACCCGCTGACCTACAATTTCACCCTGCGCGAGAACCTGACCTTCCATGACGGCACGCCCCTGGATGCGGAGGCGGTGCGGGCGAATATCGAGCGCTACAACGATCCGGCCACCGGCTCGATCCGCCGGGCGGATTATGGACCATTCAAGGCGGTGACCGTCACCGGACCGCGAACCTTCACCATCACGCTGAGCGCGCCCTACGCACCGCTGCCGCTGGTGCTGACCAACCGGGCCGGCATGATCGTGTCGCCGGCCGCCATAAAGAGCCTGGGCGCCGATTTCGCCTCCCACGCCGTCGGCGCAGGAGCGTGGAAGCTGGCATCGTGGACGAAAAACTCGGAACTCGTTCTGGAGGCATTCCCCGGCTACTGGCAGGGTGCCAAGCAGGGCTTCCAGCGCCTGGTCTTTCACTCACTGCCTGACGAAACGGCCCGCCTGGCGAATCTGCGCAGCGGCACCCTCCAGCTCATCGACAGTGTCCCGCCGCAGGCCGTCGCCACGCTCGCCAAGGAGAGTGCGATCAAGGTAGCGCAGATGCCGGGCGTCGGCTTCAACGCCTTCGCCTTCAACTGCACGCGGGTACCCTTCGCCGACGTCAGGGTGCGGCAAGCGTTCACTGCGGCGGTGGATCCGTCGGTGGTTCAGAACGTCGTCTATTTCGGCACCGGCCAGGTCTCGCACGGGCCGCTGTCGCCGGCGATCGGCTGGGCGTTCGACAAGTCGGCAACTGGCATCAAGCCGGATGCCGCGCATGCCAAGAGCCTGCTGCAGGCCGTCGGCGTGACCCTGCCGGTTGCGGTTGCGATCACCGTCACCAACTCGCCGCAGATGGTGCGGATCGCGCAGATCCTGCAGGCGCAGGCCGGCCAGGCCGGGTTCAAGGTGGAGATCAAACAGATCGATGCCACCAGCCTGATCACCGTGCTACGCCAGCGCGATTTCGACCTGTGCATGGCACCCTGGAGCGGCCGGTACGATCCGGACGGCAACATGTTCTTCTACTTCACCAACGACGGTCCGAACAACTTTGCCGGCTACCACAGCGATATCGTGACCCCGCTGCTGACCCAGGCGCGCTCGGTCACCGTCCAATCCGAGCGGGCGGCGCTCTACCACAAGGCGCAGGCGCAGTTGATCAACGATGCGCCGATGTTGTTCCTGCATTTCGACGCGATCCTGCAGGCAGCAACGGCAAAGTTGCGCTGGACGCAGTATCCGGATGCTGCTTTCCGCCTGTTTGATGCTCACATGACGTGACCCCGCCGGGGAGCTCGGCGCCATCAATCGGAGTCGGTAATCGATGAGCAACCGCATCGCCGTCGTCGGTAGCAATATGGTCGATCTGATCACCTACGTGACCCGCATGCCCGGTCGCGGCGAAACGATCGAGGCGCCGCGCTTCGAGATGGGCGCCGGCGGCAAGGGCGCCAATCAGGGCGTCGCCGCCGCCCGCCTGGGCAGCGAGGTGCTGATGGTCGGCAAGGTCGGCGACGATGTGTTCGGGCGCAACACCATCGCCAACTTCCAACGCGCCGGCATCGATATTCGTCATGTCGGTGTGGTGGCGGGCGTCTCCAGTGGGGTGGCGCCGATCTTCGTCGAGCCCTCCGGTGAGAACAGTGTTCTCATCATCAAGGGCGCCAACGGCCATCTGCGTCCTGCGGACGTCGACGCGGCGGCGAATGACCTGCTGGGCTGCGACCTCATCCTGCTGCAACTCGAGGTGCCCTTGGAGACCGTGTACCACACGATTGCTATCGCTGCGCGTCACGGCAAGCAGGTGCTGGTGAATCCGGCGCCGGCGACGTCCGAACTCGACCTTGCGAAGCTGCGGGACGTGACCTTCCTGGCGCCCAACCGCAGCGAGTTGGCCTTACTCACCGGGTTGCCGACGGACGGCGCGGTGGCGATCGAAATGGCGGCACGCCGACTGCTCGACGCCGGCATCCGCACCGTCATCGCCACCCTGGGCAGCGACGGCTTGCTGCTGGTGACGGAGGCGGGCGCACGGCACATTCCGGCTGTGCCGGTGCAGCCCGTGGACACCACCGGCGCGGGCGACGCCTTCATCGGCAGCTTCGCTCACTTCTATGTCCGAAGCCACGATGTTGCCGACGCGCTGCACTGGGCGGTGCGCTACGCGGCCCTGTCAGTGACGCAGCGTGGAACGCAGAAGTCGTACGTGGACGCGGCGGCGTTCCGGGAGTTCTGCGCCCGCGTGGAGTGTGGAGTGCCGCCCGCCTGATCGGGCTGTGGTCGCGCCCGGATCAGCCCGAAACCAGACGCACGCCAGAACTGGTGCCGATACGCGAGGCACCGGCGGCGACCATGGCGAGTGCCGTCTCGAGCGTCGACACGCCGCCGGACGCCTTTACGCCCAGGGCCGGGCCGACGGTACGGCGCATCAGCGCGACATCCGCCACGGTGGCGCCGGATTTCGCGAAGCCCGTCGAGGTTTTCACGAAATCGGCGCCGGCGTCGCGGGCGAGACGGCAGGCCAATACCTTCTCGTCGTCGGTCAGCAGGCAGGTCTCGATGATGACCTTCAGCAGGGCGCCGTTGCAGGCCGTCTTCACGGCGGCGATCTCGTCGCGCACCACGGCGGTCTGGCCGGATTTCAACGCACCGATAGCCAGCACCATGTCGATCTCATGAGCGCCGGCGGCGACCGCTTCGGCAGCCTCGTGGCATTTTGTCGCCGTCGTGGTGGCACCGAGCGGGAAGCCGACCACCGTGCAGACCCGTACGGGATCGCCGTGCAGGGTGGCGGCGGTGAGCGGAACAAATCGCGGGTTGATGCACACGGCATGAAAGCCGTGCTGCCGCGCCTCGTCGCAGAGGACCGAAATGTCGCGTTCGGTGGCGTCCGGACGCAGTACCGTATGGTCGATGAGGGCAGCGAGTTCAGTGCCTGTCATTGATCGAATAACCTTCCCCAACCGGTGACGCGACGCGGAGACCGGCCGCTCGTCATGCCGCCAAGTTTCGCAGCGCCTGGTCCAGCAGCTTAAGCGTTTCGTCGATGTCCTCCCAGGGGGTCGCCTCCAGCGGCGAATGACTGATCCCCTTCAGGCTCGGGACGAACATCATACCCGTGGGGCTTCGCCTGGATTGGGCGAGACCGTATATTGCCAATCCAGAGGAGCGCCTTGGCCGCTCATGGCGCCAGGCACGAGGTCAAACCCGCTCTTGAACGGCACAGCGCCGCAGCCTAACGTTCCATCCCGGCGGCGCCGGCTTGGCCAATTTCAACAGAAAAAAGGGCCTCCCCTTCCGACTCTGCAAAATATTGTTGACACAACGTGATAACAATGCCGTTACTGTCATAAGTTATGCCGCTTCAAGATCATGAGGGGTGCGTGAATGGTCAAGGGTGTAACTTGCGATGCGCCGGTTGCAGCCGCGCTCTTCAAACCCAGGCTGAAATCCTTGTTCAGGCAAGCGGCGATTTTGTCCATGACCCTCTTCGACCGGCTGGGCCAACCCATCGTTCCCAACGGCATTTCACTCACGAAAATCCACCACGCCGCATTCGATGTTCACTTGATCGGCATCGATCCTGACTATCGCCTGCACGTGTCTGACCGCCTTCTCGGCCAGCACGACGGTCCGATGCTAGAGGCGTTAAAGCGCCTGAATGGCGGCACCATTAGA
>CAYWOW010000206.1:0-5329 GCA_964459005.1 uncultured Acetobacteraceae bacterium | reverse complement strand
CCATTGGCGCGCCCACGCACGCCGTCCGGTGCGGTCACGTCCTGGGCCAGACGCTTCAACGTGTCGCGGGCCGCGTCATTGCGGCCCTGTCGCAGGTCGATCAGTGCTTGTGCTTCCTCAGCCAGGGCGTGCCACGGATTGTCGGGGGCGGCGAGCGGTTTGAGCTGGGCGTCGAGCGTGGCGGGGTCGCCCTTGTCGATCTGATGCAGCACGGACTGCAGCACGGCGACATCGCGCAGCAGGGGGTCGGCCGAGGGATCATTCGCCACTTGCAGCCACAGCGCCTCGGCGCTGGCGGTTTCCCCGGTATCGGCCTGCAGTGCGGCCTCACGCAAGCGTGCCAGCGTGCGATAGCCGGCATTGCCGTCGCGCGCCACGTTGGCCAGCTCGACCGCGGCGGCATTGCGCGCGTCGCCAGGCGGGCCGACGGCACTGTCGAGCGCGGTCAGGAACTCCTGAGCCACCTTGGCGTTCTGTTTCGCTTCATGCGACTTCCAGGCCTGCCAGCCGCCTGCGCCAGCGACCACCAGCAGCGCGGCGCCCACCAGCAGGCCGCCGTAACGCTGCAGCAGTTTGCGGGCGCGTTCGGCGCGAAGGTCTTCGTCGACTTCGTCGAAGATGTCGGGCACGGCTGCTCCTCAGGCATCGGGCGGCGGACCATAGCGGTGGCGCCGCCTGGGAGCAAACGCCGGCCGCAACCAAGTGTTCACCTCTTGCCGCCAAGCTGTTGGAATGCGCCGCGTGCTGCTGCCGCCGATTGTTCTTGTTCTGTCGGGCTGCGCGTCCTGGACCCAGCCGTACAGCTCCTTCGCGGGCGTTGGCGCGGCCAACGTGGCCAGCGTCGCGGTGTTCGGGCGCGCGGTCCCCGACCTGGTGTACTCGGGCGTCACTGGCCGCGATTGCTCGGTGGTACGCCTGGAGCAGAATAAGACGTACTGCAAGGGGATCGAGCCACCCCCCGCCGCCCCGCCGTTCTGCACCCGCAGCCTCGGCACCGTCGATTGCTGGTCGAACCCCGAGGCACTGAACGACTCCCCGGTGCGTGGCGTCGCCGACGGCCCGAGCACGCTCACCCCGGAGCAGGAGGCCGACCGCACCGCGAGGTGGCCGAAACTTTAGCCGGCTGCGTCCAGCATCCTTGTGGCGGCCATCAGTCGGTCGGTCCGCTCGCATTTTCTGCCTGAGCGCCGTCAATTTCCGATTGCCCAGCGCCGGCGGAACAATCAGGGTCGCATCTGATTGGTATCGCTGCCTGTGCCGCCCATGGGGGAATCCGGGGTTGCCCGTCAGTGACTGAGTCGGCTGAAACCAGACCAAGCACCCGGGAGGTAATGTTGTGAGCCAGGCGCCAGTCGACATGTCGCTTCCGTCCAAGGCGGAAATGGCTTCGCTTCGTAAACGCGCAATCATCGCCTGTGGCGTCGGCAATTTTTTCGAACTGTTCGACTTCGTTCTGTATGGCTTCTTTGCCGTACCGATCAGCCAGGCGTTCTTCCCTGCCGGCAACGACGCGCTGGCCTTGATCAACACGTTCATTACCTTCGGCGTCGGCTTCCTGTTCCGCCCGCTTGGCGCGGTGATAATCGGCGCCTACGGCGACCGGCACGGGCGGCGGGCTGCGCTGGTGGTGACCGTCGGGCTGATGGCGGCGGCGACCGGATTCACCGGCTTGGTCCCCACCTACGCGTCGGTCGGTCTGCTCGCGCCGTTGCTGCTGCTGATCTGTCGGTGCGGCCAGGGTTTCTCGACCGGCGGCGAATGGGGCGGTGCGGCGGCGTTCCTGGTCGAATACGCCGAGCCCGGCAAGCGCGGCCTGACCGGCAGCTGGCAGCAGTTCAGCACCCAGATCGGCGCCACCAGTGGTGCGCTCTCGGCCTACCTGCTGGCAAACTACCTCGCGCCCGATGCCTTCGCTTCGTGGGGCTGGAGGGTGCCCTTCGTTGCCGGCTTCCTGCTCGGACCGATCGGCTACTACCTGCGCACCCATGTCGCCGAGACACCGGTTTTCGTGCGCCACGCCGTGGACAAGACGGTCTCGAAGACACCGTTGCGCGAGGCGCTCGGCTCGCACTTCGCCCCGATCGCCCAGGCCTTCGGCCTGTCGATCATCGGCATCGTCGGTAACTACGTCATGATCGTGTACATGGCGACGTACGCGATCAGGACGCTGCACATCGCCGCCGGGCCGGCGCTGCTGGCCGTGACCCTCGGCAACGTGGTCGTCACGGTGTTCACCCCATTGACAGGCGCGCTGTCGGACCGGGTCGGCCGACGCACCATGATCGGTTCCAGCGCCATACTCTATCTGCTGCTCGCCTACCCGCTATACCTGCTTGTCGGCAACGGCACGTTCCAAACGCTGGTCCTGGCGCTGTGCATCGTGGGAACGATACAGTCGCTGTATACGGGCACGATACCGGTGATCCTGGCGGAGATGTTCCCGACGCGCATCCGTTACACGGCGCTGTCGCTGAGCTACGGCTTCTCGGTGGCGATCTTCGGCGGGTTTTCGCCGTTCGTGGCGCAGTACCTGATCGGCGCCACCGGTAGCCCGCTGGCGCCGGCCTTCCTCGTCATGGCCGCTGGCGTGGCGACCGCGCTGTCGATCTGGAGCATGGCCGAGCCGATGAACCGGCCGCTCGACTGAGGCGTCGGCGGCCGGCGCTTTTTGCTACGAGGAGAACGCCACCAGGCGCCCGCTTGGCGTGCCGAGCACTTCGTCCTCACGCATGACGGCCTGGCCGCGGATGATGGTCGCCACCGGCCAGCCCGTCACCTCCATGCCGGCGAAGGGGGTCCAGCCGCACGGGCTGGCGATCCAGCTTTCCTCGATGCGCCGGTGACAGCGCATATCGACCAGCGTGAAGTCGGCGTCGTAGCCGGCGGCCAGCCGTCCCTTGCCGACCACGCCATAGACGCGGGCGGGACCCGCGCACATCAGGTCGACCATCCGCATCAGCGACAGCCGGCCGGCGTTCACATGGTCCAGCATGACCGGCACCAGCGTCTGCACGCCGGTCAGCCCCGAATGGCACTCGGGCCAGGGCCTTTCCTTGGCCGCCCGCGCATGCGGCGCGTGGTCCGAGCCGATGCTGTCCACCGTGCCGTCGCGCACCGCCGCCCAGGCGGCTTCCCGATGGGCTTCGCCGCGGATCGGCGGGTTCATGACGCCATAGCCGCCGAGCCGTTCGTAGCAGTCGGGGGCGACCTGGGTGAGGTGGTTCACCAGCACCTCGCAGGTGGCGATGTCGCGGAAATCCTTCAGATAGTCCAGTTCCTGCGCAGTCGAGACATGCAGGATGTGCGCCGGCCGCCGGGTGCGCCGCGCCAGCGCCATCAACCGGCGGGTGCCGAGGAAGGCAACCTCCTCGTCGCGCCACTCCATGTGGCGGACATGCGGATCGCCCGATGTGAACATCGGCTTGCGGGCCTGGAGGCGGTATTCGTCCTCGCTGTGGTAGGCGATGCGGCGGTGGCCGCTCAGCATCACCCGTTCCAGGTGCTCGTCGTCTTCCACCATCAGGTTGCCGGTGGACGAACCTGCGAAGATCTTGATCGCGCACACCCCCCGAGCGGTCTCCAGGGCCGCCAGTTCGGGGATGTTCTGCTTCGTTCCGCCGACATACAAACCCATGTCGCACCAGGCCACCCGTTCCGCGTAGTCCTGCTTGCCGGCCAGCCGTTCGGCATCGACGATCGGGGGGTTGGTGTTGGGCATGTCGAACACCGCGGTGATCCCGCCCAGCACGGCGGCCCTGGTTCCGGTGGGGATGGATTCCACCGCGGCGTCGCCGGGGTCGCGCAGGTGCACGTGCGGGTCGATCAGCCCGGGGAGGACGTGCAGCCCCGCGGCATCGATGGTTTCTGCCGCTTCGGCCTCGCGCCCGACGCCCAGGGCAGCGATGCGCCCCTGGCGCACGCCGACGCTGGTCTGTTCCATGCCCCAGGGCAGGACGCAGGTGCCACCGCGGATGATCAGGTCGTAGTGGGCGGTCATGATGTCTCTCCCCCGCTCAAAGTGCCGCCAGCGTCTCGAACACGTCGCCGGCCGGCGGCAGTCCCAGAATATGCGCCCGGTGCCAGAGCGCGTAGAACAATAGGTGCCAGGCCCCGGCGCCCTCGCGCTTGCCGGCGGCGGCGCGGAACAGCGCCGTCACGCGGGCGGGATTGGCGATCTCGGCCACGCCCGGTTGCGCCGCCACCAGCGGACCCAGCCGCGCTCCCTGCCCGGCGATCCAGGCCCCGACCGGCACGGTGAAGCCCTGCTTGCGGGCAAACGGCTCGGCCGCCCCGCAGTTTCGCGACAGCCACTGGCGCAGCAGCCACTTGCCCATGCCGTGCCGCACTTTCAGCGCATCCGGCAACCGGAACGCGGCTGCCGTCACACCAGGGTCGAGGAACGGCGTGCGCCCTTCCACCGCGTGCGCCATCAGGCAGCGATCGAGCTTCAGCAGCAGGTCGTGGGGCAGCCAGTCCGTCACATCGCAGGCCTGCGCCGCGGCCAGCCGCGTCCGCCCAGGCGAGGCGGCGCCGGCCTCGGCCGCCGCGATGCCGTCACGCCACGCCAGGGGGCGCGTGCGCAGCACGTCCAGCCGGTCGAAGGTACCGCGTGCGCGCATCACCCGCCCGCCGCGCCACCAGGGTCGCATGGCATTGCGATAGCGCCCGTAACCCGCGAAGATTTCGTCGCCGCCCTCGCCGGACAGCACCACCTTCACGTCCTGGCGCGCCCGTCGTGCCAGGAACCATGTCGGGATGATGGCGTAATCGGCTGCCGGGTCGTCCATGCAGGCGACGATTTCGGGCAGGTGGCGCCAGGTCTCGGCCTCGGTCACCTCGATGGTCTCGTGCCGTGCCCCCAGCGCGTGGGCGACGCGCGCCGCCGCCGCCCGCTCGTCGGCCGCTTCCGGCACGTCGAAGCCGGCGGTGAAGGCCAGCACGGGCTGACTGTTCAGCCGCGCCATCATGGTCAGCACCGCGGTGCTGTCGATGCCGCCGGACAGGAACATGCCGTACGGCACGTCGCTGCGCTGGTGCAGGTCGACGCTTTCCTCCAGCGCGCGGTCGAGGCGGGCAATCGCCGCGTCCTCGTCGATCTCCTCAGGCGGGCCGTCGGGCAGGGCGGCGATGCGGTGGCGCTCCAGCACCCGCCCATCGGCGCACACCAGCGTCTCGCCGGGCAGCACGCGGCGGATGCCCGGGAAAATGGTTTCGGCGCCCGTGGTGAACTGGATCTGCAGCAACTCGTCGCGGGCGGCATCCCGCAGCGCCCGTGGCACGATGCCGGCCTCCAGCAGCGCCCGCGGCTCCGAGGCGAAGGCCAGGCCGG
>CAYWOW010000205.1:0-5352 GCA_964459005.1 uncultured Acetobacteraceae bacterium | reverse complement strand
G
This sequence comes from uncultured Acetobacteraceae bacterium, assembly GCA_964459005.1. GTDB lineage: Bacteria > Pseudomonadota > Alphaproteobacteria > Acetobacterales > Acetobacteraceae > Rhodovastum. Next base: position 5,351 of record CAYWOW010000205.1, on the reverse strand, counting down.
CAGGATCACCGAGACGAAATACGGAATTTGCAGGCTGGACAGCTCCAGGAACACCCGCAGCGACAGACCACGATTAACCACCAGTTCGACGAACCGCAGCGACTGGGTCAGCCAGATCAGCGCCACCAGCCCAGTGGTGACCGCGACTAGCGCCAGCAGGAGCTGGCGGAACACATAACGGTCGATCCGGCTGACCAGCGGGCCGGCGGTTGCGGATAGGATCCTCATCCCCCCACCATAGCGGCCCATGGCGCGGGCGACAAACCCACGAAAACGGTGCGCGGGGCCCCCGATCGAGGCATTCGTCAACTTACGAAGCTGCGATCTGCGCGCGCGCCGTGCGCCGCCGCGTGCCCCTCGAAGTCGATCGAAAAGCCTGTCGGATGTGCTCCGCTTCGCCGCAGATCTGACGATCCGGAGCTTTCTGCCGGCCGCTTCCGCCGGTCTGCCCACAGACCCGGTTCAGGCGCGCGGAAACCGGCCCAGGAGCGTGCTCGCGGTCGGTCGGGACATTGAAAGCCGTCGCCCTCGCATCGGCCTAACCGGACGATCGGACGCCGCCTCGCTGATTGCATGGCGCCGAAATGCCCTGCGGGACCGAGTAGGATTAGGATATCGTCGTGATCCGCCGTGTCTTCGATCGCGCAGGCGCGTTGACATGCCGATGATCACGTGACACTCACACGTACGGATTCGTCTTCTTTCGGAGTAGCGGGATGTTGTTCCAATGCGCGACACGCGTCCTCTAACAATTGTCCATGTCGGCAGCTTCCCGTTCGGATTAAGGCCGGGATTCCAGCACGGGGTACCAACGAAACTCTCCAACGGATTAATTCGGAATGGACACCTGGTTCTGAACTTCTCTGACCGGGACGTGGCGCGCGCGCGGAGTATCTTCGGTAGTCGGAAATTCGGGCGTCGAGCGGTCAACGTCGCGCTGCAAGACTTTTGCAAGCATCATCGCCCCAACGTGCTGATTCTGAGCCACGCCGATGTGATCGATTCAGCAACCATAGCGTCAATTCGTGCCGATCTGCCCGATCTTCGTGTGGCTCAATGCAACGTTGATCCGCTGTTCGAAGAAGACAACGTTCGGCGCCTGAAGAGCAAAATGGGCGTCGTGGACACGACGTTCGTATCGACTGCCGGGGAGTCTCTGCTCTCTCTCCAGCAAGACGCCCGCCATCTCGGCGCCGGTCGGTGTGCCTTCCTACCCAATCCAGTCGATTGGTCAATTGAAATTGGCTTGAATCATCTTAAACAAGAATTGCCATTTGATCTGTTTTATGCTTGCGGTAATCCAGCACGACCGCCGCGTTATATATGCGGTCGTCCCTGGGATATGGATAATTTTATTAGAGAACTGACACAAAAAATACCCAATGTTCGATTTCTCTTGGGTGGTATGCAAGGGCACCCGCATCGTGTGGGTGCCAACTATCAAACTGCCCTAGAGTCGGCCGCCATGGGTTTAAACATAAGCCGCAGACCGGATCACTTCCTTTATTCCTCAGACAGAATCGCTCATTTGGCAGGGAATGGATTGGTGGTAATTATGGAACGAAGCGTTGGCTACGATACACTGTTCGACGACAACCAAATGGTTTTTTTCTCCAGCATTGACGAGCTTGTCGAACGTATAACTCAACTCATCGCCAATCCGCAGCGGCGACGGGCCATCGCCGATGCCGGCAGATCCCGCTATCATGAACTGTTCAACGAACGCGCGATCGCCGCTTATGTGCTCGACGCGACTCTCGGCGGATGCCTGGAAAAGACGTATCCATTCCCTACGTTTGCCGACTCTCATTGAGGCCAGGGGGATGCACAAAAACGAAGCCGCGCCGATAGCAGTGACTCGAATTTGGAACTCAGGCCGGCTCGCATCGCTGCGCTCCTTACTGCGGCTTGACCGCGAGCAAACCGGGGCGGTCTTGTCCGTTTTCCTCGGGGCAGGCCTGATAATCGCTCCCGTTCCAGTCTGGGCCTTGTTATATTATATATTTGCGCTGCCTTTCTGCGTCATCATTTTATTACGAAATCATGTACTGCTGACGAGAGAGCCTGGGACTGTGCTTGCCACTGCGCTTATTGTTTGGTTTACCAGCGGCGTCATTTGGGACCGAAGTAGTGGAGCAAATCTACATACTGATCTTCTGTGGCTGTGGGACGGCGTGTGTACGTTCGTATTTGTACGAGTGAGCTTGTACTTTTTTGGCCGGTTCACCGCAGAAAGAGAGCGGCTGATCCACATTCTGATTTGGTGCGTAATCGTGAACTCGTGCTGGTCGATATTCCGCTTCGTCGTGGCGAGCGGAATGGACGGCCGCATGGGAGGCTGGGGGATCACGAAACATCCCATTCTTGGAGCGTCCATCATTGGCGTCGGCGTGTTGCTTGCCGTGAGTCACTTTATAAGCGGCCGCCAGCGCCTTGTTTGTTTAATCTCGATCATATCGGGCCTGGCATTTATTTGGCTTACCGGCAGCCGCGGGCCGCTCATTGCCGTGACCTTATCTTTGTTCGTGCTGGTCGCTTTCTGGCGTTGGTCCGCTGCGGCAGCACTCGCTGTCGTGATCCTCGTATTGTTTGGAGTTGCATCGGCTACCTGTCGGAATTGCATCGCGGATGTCTGGGCACACCTCGCCGACCGGGGGTGGTCAAGCCGCCTTGAAATCTGGCAGATGACCATCGACCAAGTGGTCCAGCGTCCTTTGCTCGGTTACGGCCCTTCAGCCGTGTTGCCGCGATCTATAGATAATTTCCCGCACAATCTTTTTTTGTCAACCGTATTTTACAGCGGTTTCGTAGGTCTGACGCTTCTTGTCGCGATGTTGGGTCATGGGCTGTGGAGAATTCGATTGGTGTCGGATCGACTGGCCCGGGCTACGGGCGTCGCGTTGGTGCTGTACATCGTTCTGTCAGGAATGACGGATTTGAGCGCAATTACGAAGGGGCCAAGCCCGATTTGGTACATCGTTTGGCTGCCATGGATATTGAGTTACAGTCGCGATTGATAAAATCTCGGTCAGTAATGTGCATTTCACGCTTGAGTCTGGCCCCTGCTTCCGCGGAAGCCGCCGTCACGGCAATACCTTGCCCGGGTTCATCAGCCCGCGCGGGTCGATCGCCGCTTTGATCCGCCGCATGGTCGCCAGTTCCGCCCCGCCACGCCACTCCGGCATCATATAGGGCTTCAGCTTCCCCACCCCGTGCTCGGCGGAGAAACTGCCGCCGAGTTCGCGCACCACCGCACACACCGCATCCATGATGTCATGGTCGCGCGCCAGAAAAGCAGCCGGGTCCATGTCCTTGGGCTGCTCCACGTTGAAATGGATGTTGCCATCCCCCAGGTGGCCGAACGGCACCATGCGGGTGCCCGGCATCAGCGCCCGACATGCTTCGGAAGCCCGGACGATCAGCTCCGGCACCTTCGAGACCGGTACCGAGATGTCGTTCTTGACGCTCGCCCCCTCGCGCTTCTGGGCCTCGGAGTGCTCCTCGCGCAGCCGCCACAGCGCCGCGCACTGGGAGGTGCTCCCGGCGATCGCCGCATCCGTCACCACGCCATCCGCCAGTGCGCCCTCCAGTATCTGCTCCAATTCCGCGCGCAGCCCCGCGCCCGGTCGCGACGTTGCCAGCTCCACGAGAGCATAATGCTCGGCCGGCGCCGCCAGCGGCAGCGTCGTCCCGGGGATGTTCCGCAGCACGAACTGCACCCCCAGCCCAGACATGTACTCGAAAGCCTGCAGCAAAGCCGGATCGTGCGACTGGAACCGGCTGAACAGCTCGAGCCCCGCTTCACACGAGGGCAGCGCGCACAGCGCCACCTCGACCTGACGCAACCGCGGCGCCAGCTTCAGCACTGCCGCCGTGATGACACCCAGCGTACCCTCGGCCCCCACGAACAACTGACGCAGGCAGTACCCGGTATTGTCCTTGCGTAGCCGGCGCAGTCCCTCCCAGACCTCGCCATCGGGCAGCACCACTTCCAGCCCGAGCACCAGGTCGCGCGCATTGCCGTAGCGCACGGTGTTGTTACCGCCGGCATTGGTGGCCAGGATACCGCCGATCTGCGCCGTGCCCTCCGCGCCGATGGACAGCGGCAGCAGGCAGTCGGCCGCCGCCGCCGCCATCTGTGCGGCCTTCAGCGTCGCCCCCGCTTCCACCGTCAGCGTCAGGTCGACCGCATCCACCGCGCGTACCTGGTTCAGCCTCTCGAGAGAAAGTACGAGTTCGCTGCCATCCTCGGCTGGCGCGGCGCCGCCCACCAGGGAGGTATTGCCGCCCTGCGGCACCACACCAACCCCGGCCGCCATGCAGGCGCACACCACCACCGCCACCTCCGCGGTATCGGCCGGCCGCGCTACCGCCAACGGCTGGCCGCGATACAGCCCCCGCCAGTCCTGGCCGTACCGTGCGATGTCAGAAGGTTCGGTCAGCAGCCCGCGCGGGCCAAGCAACCCGGCAAGTCGCGCAACCAGACCCGCCCTCTCGGCAGCCGGGACAGAGCACAGGGGCGGCGTGTCAGGCATGGCAGAACCTCCTCCAACGAGCGTAACCCGCGTCCGCACCTGGTCAATGCGGCCTCTCCTGGGCACGCGGCGCTGCCGCCCGCTGCAGGCGGTCGTTGATCGCCAACCCCAGCCCTTCCTTGGGCACCGGCATGACCGCGATACGGCGCAGCCCGCGCCGCGCCCCTTCCTCGTCCAATGCACGCAGGCCGGTGAACAGGTTGGCAGCCGCCTCCGCGAGATCGCCCGAGACGCTCAACTGGAATACCACGCCCGCTCCAGCCGATGCCGGTCCGAACGCCAGCAACGCTTCGTCCGCCGCGGCCTCGCGGGCATTCAGCCGTACCGGCAGCGCCGGCGCGTAGTGTGACGCCATCATTCCCGGCGAGGGCAGCGCGCGTCCAGCTTCCGCCGCTGCCGGCGGCATGCCGCGCTCGATCACCCCCACCAACGCGACGATCGCCTCGCGCGTGACCCCACCCGGCCGCAGCAGGCGAGGACGCGGACCGGTCAGGTCGAGCACTGTGGATTCCACCCCCACCGGGCAGGGTCCGCTGTCCAGCACGGCGTCGATCCGCCCGGACAGCCCAGCCAGCACATGCGCCGCAGTGGTCGGGCTGACCCGGCCGGACCGGTTGGCCGATGGCGCCGCTACCGGGCGCCCTACACCGCGAAGCAACGCCAGTGCATCGGCGTGCGCCGGCACCCGTACCGCCATCGTCTCCAACCCCGCCGCGGCCAGCAGCGATACCGGGCAGGTCGCACGCCGCGGCAGCACCAGGGTCAGCGGGCCCGGCCAGAACGCCTCGGCCAGCCGGCGCGCCGCCGCATTCGCCT
>CAYWOW010000204.1:0-5364 GCA_964459005.1 uncultured Acetobacteraceae bacterium | reverse complement strand
CGATGAACTGCTGCGGCGCTACCCCGATGCCGACGCCGTGTTCTTCGGCTCCGACCGGTTGGCGATCGGCGGATTGCTGGCCTGCGTGCGCCGCGGCATCGCGGTGCCAGAGCGCCTGGCGATCGTCGGTTTCGGCGATTTCGAGATCTCGTCGTTGACGGTGCCATCGCTGACCACCATCGCCGTGCCGAACCGGGAAGTCGGCAGCGTCACTGGGGAACTCCTGCTGGCGCGTCTGGCGGGCCGGGAGATTTCCGAACGGATCGTCGATCTGGGCTACCGGTTCATCCAGCGCGAAAGCGCCTAGCGACGGGCTCCAGGGACTACTGTCTGTCCCCCGTCTCCGCGGCGTCCTCGACTTCCTCGTAGCCGGTGATCATCGCCTTGTATTGTCCGGTTCGCGAGGCGCCGAGGGTGCCGAGGTAGGGGTGGACCAGAATGTAGGCGACGAAGAAGATGAAGATCAGCACATGTACGGTATCGACGACGCGGACGCCGCCGAAAAAATTCACCTGGGCGGAAAACCGCTGCACGTCCCATAGCAGCACGCCGGTGTAAGCCTGAACCGGCACCAGCACGACCATGACAAGCTGGTACAGCGAAGCCTGCATCGGGTTGAACTTGTTGCGGGCGCTGATCCGGTGGGGGTTGGGATCGCCGGCGAACATGCCGTAGCAGTAATATCGCATTTGCCGGAGGCTGCCCGAAAAGAACCGCCTCAGGTTGAGGTCGGGGAGGTAGCAGCGGATCTGCGGGCTGGTGGCATAGAACCCCAGCCAGAGGGCATAATTGGCGATCAGGGCGAACCCGATCCAATTGTGCAGCTGCACCGCGGCCCTGAACGGGATGACGTCGAGCATGCCGACGTAGCGGATCTGGATGCCGGTCAGGATCATCGCGACGAAGCCGGTCGCGTTGAGCCAGTGCCAGATTCTCACGGGCAGCGGATGAACGTAGATTCTTTTCATCGCGCTGTTCCTTTCATTCGGGCCGCCGGCGCGCGGCGTCGCGGGCCCTGAGATGGCGCTTCACGATGGCGCCCAACAACAGGTGCGCGGCCGGCACGCCGATCCCCACCAGCACGGCAAGGATCAGCAGGACGTCAAGCAGCCCGATGCGGGTGGCGCCGATGGCATAGAAGCCGCCGATCGAACCGATGGACATCACGGAACGCAGCACATCCTGGTCGGTGGCATAGCGGATGGGCAGGCCGTCCGGTCCGGCCACGGAAACGGTGACGCTCCTGAACGCGTCCGCATCGGGGCTGTGGCAGGTGTGGCAGTCGTGGATGGCCTGCGATTTCGGCGCGAGCTGATGAATCTGCTCGGCGGTGCCGACCTCGAGCCGGCCGCGCAAGGCCGCGTGGCGTTTGTCGGATTGCCGCAGCAGATTGTACAAGGCGATCGCGTCCACGCTTGGCCCGGGAGTCTGGAACGTGGGCACGCCGGCTTTCTCGGCGAGGCGCGTCCGTGCGCCGCTGTCGACAAGTTGCAGATCGACGCGGCGCGGCGCCGCCGGAACATGGCACGCGGGGCAGGACACCACCTCGAAGTGCAGCGCGGCATCCGGCAGCCACGCCTGGTGTGTTTGCAACACACCGTCGTGACAGGCGATGCAGGCGTTCTTCGGTCCGGCGGGGGAGGAAGCCACACTGACATCATGGGCGTTGTGGCAGGCCGAGCAAGGCAGCGGCGCTGTCTTGCCGTCGGCGCTGGGCTGTGCGTGCACGCTGCCGGCGTAAGCGGCGAAGATGGTGTCGTGGCAGGATTTGCAAGGCACGGTCTCAAGCAAATCCGGCGCGCCCTTGATTTCGGCGTGCGCCGCGTGGCAACTGGTGCAGACCGGCCCGTCCGCGTTGCCGGCATCCACGAGGGCCGCGTGAATGCTGTGCTGCCAGGCGCCGGATTCCTTTTCGTGGCATTTCTGGCAGACCTGGACCTGGACAATGGAATAGTCGCGCGTGCTCTTGATGGACTTGCGTGTCTGCAGGTGCGTGTTTGCGTTGACGTCGGTGTGGCAGTCGGTGCAGGCGTTGGCGGCGTGCGCCGACTTCGCGAACACATCGGCCGGAACGACCATCGACATGTGGTCGGAACTTTCCAGCCGCTTGAAAAGCCCGGGCCTGGAATGGCAGCCGAGACAACGCTTGTCGGCGTCCGACACCTGCGCCTGCGCCGCCGTCCGGCAAACCGGAAGAATGCACGCGAGGGCCACGACGGCGACGAGGGCAAGGCGCCGCACCACAGGCGAGATCTCCCCGCGCATGTTACGGCACCTCCAGATCGGAGGCGTGGCACTGCGCGCAGTAGTTCACCGACGGTCGGTGCACGTTGTGGCAGTTGCCGCAATCGAGCGGGCCGATGTGCGACCCGTGCGGGTTGTTCGCGCCCATGTCGCTCGACTTGTCGGCGAGCTCATCGTTGCTGCCGTGGCACGACAGGCAGATCTCTGTCGTCACCGGCTTTGCCGGTGGGTTTTCGTCGTGACAGGTGATGCAGTCCAATCCGAAGTCGCTGTGTTTTTCGTAGAGCGGCGCGATCCCGGGATTGACCGGACCCGGATTGGTCGCCCCGGGAGCGGCTGACTGGGCGTGCGCGAACGACGGCACGCCCAGCAGCAACAGGAATAGGCCGCAGATCAGCAATAAGGGACTTCGCATGAATCCGACCCGACACGACGGTTCCGTTCGCGACCGCGCGATCGCCTCCCGTTCGACCAAGTCGGTCGCTCCGATCGAGATCGGCCTGAGCGAAGTGCGTTATTGCTAGGTTGTCGGTTCCTTGGCGGCATTCTGCCCGACGATGCGGCCGAAGGCGAGAAGCTCGGTGATGTTGCCGCCTCCGCCGGGATAGCGTTCGCCATAGATGGAGCCCAGTTCACCGCACTTGTAGAGACGCGGTATCGGCGTGCCGAACGGGTCGACCACCTGGCCGTTGGCGTTGAATCTCGGGCCGCCCTGGGTGTTCGGACCGCACGGCCACACTTCGGTGGCGTAGAACGGACCTTTCTGGATGGGCGCGAGCGATCGGCGGCCGAACTCCGGGTCCGAGTGTTGTGCGGCGTAGCCGTTGAACGTGTTCACCGAGGCCACCAGCGCGGCGGGGTCCATTTTGACGGAGCTGCGATAGTCCGAGATATCGTTTGGCCCCTGCCGTGCATTGATCGCCTTCACCAGATCCTCGATCGTGTCGGCCTTCATGATCCAGCCCTTCTCGATCTCCGCGCTCTGGTCCTTGCTCCAGACGTATTTGTACTTTGCCGTTTTCGCGCCGACGATGCCGCCGCCGACCCCGACGCTGGAAGAAAGCGGCGCTCCCATCAGGCGCATCGTCTCATCGAAGATGAGGTAGGCCGGCAGGCGCGGGTAGACGCCCTTGAGGGGATCGTAGTAGCAGAAATACAGGTAGGACGAATGCCCGTTGTAGCTGTCGTTGAAGAAGCGCTTTCCGTACTGATCGACGACCATGAAGCTTGCCTTCAGCATGGTATCGAAGGCCATGCCGACAGGGAAGTTCTTGTAGGCAAATCCGTAGTGCTGCGACGTCCAGTTCATGTGCCAGAGGTCGGCGCCGGCCGCCATGGCCATGAGCAGGCCATCGCCGGTGTTGCTGTCGGTGCCGTAGAAATGGCGCGGGTTGGCGAACAGGGAGTTGAGCTTCAATCTTTCGTTGAACTCGTACCCGCCCGACGACAGGACGGTGGCGCGCTTGCCGCGGACGGAATATTCCATGCCGTTGCGCTCGGCGATGATGCCGAGGACCTCGCCGTTGGCGGTCTGAACGATCTTCTTGCCGGGGGAGGAGAAGGCGACGCGGATGTTCTTGCGCGCCTTCACGTTCTTGTCCAGGACCTCGAAGATCTTGGCGCCGGGTCCGGCCTTCATGACAAAGATCGAGATGCCGTCTGCCCCCGGCAGGTCGGGAAATTCCGCCGGGCCATAGCGCATGATGTCCGAGGGCACCCCGACGGCATCGGCCAGCTTCTTCAGATAGGCGGGGTTGACGAGGGTCTGCTCGGCCCACAAGCGGCACATGGCGTCGTCAACCGTGTCGCCGATGCACGCCTTGATATACTGAAAGCCTTTTTCCACGTCGGTGGCGCAAATCAGCAGGCCGCCGGCCACGTTGGTGTTGCAGACGTGCAGATCGGCCGGATTCTTTTCCAGGATCAGCACGTCCGCGCCGGCGTCCGCTGCATTGATCGCGGTGTTTGCGCCGGCGCCGCCATAGCCGAGCACCAGCACGTCGGTCTCTTCGTCCCATTTGGCGGGGGGCGGCACCGCGGCCTCGGCAGCGCTCAATCCCAACGATGAAATGACGGCTGCGCCCACGCCGGCCGCTTTCATGAAGTCACGGCGATTGGCGTTCACCTTGTCGGACATTTTGGACCCTCCTCATGGGCACGGAACGGGACGAATTGCTTTTATTTGTTCTGAACCAACATTGATCTAGAACTGTTACGAGTGTCGTCTAATATCGCGGCCATCGTCATTGATCTGGATCAATACGGCACTATCCCCCGCGCCGCCGCATCAGGGCGCGGGCGAGCGCGCCGAGGGCCGCGTTGATGGCCACCCCGCTGGCCGAGAGCAAAGCCAGGGCGGCGAACATGCGCGGCACCTGGAGCCGGTAGCCCGCCTCCAGGATGCGGTAGGCCAGGCCCGAGGCCACCCCGCCGGAGCCGGCGACGATCTCGGCGCTGACCGTGCCGACCAGGGCGAGCCCGCCGGAGATGCGCAGACCGGCGAGGAAATAGGGCAGGGCGGCGGGCAGGCGCAGCAGGCGCAAGGTGTCCCAGCGGCCCGCGCCGTTCAGGGCGAACAGGTCGAGCAGGTCGGCGGGCGCCGCCGCCAGCCCGGCGGCGGTCGCCGAGAACACCGGGAAGAAGGCGATGATGGTGGCGCAGACCACCACCGAGGCGAAGGGATCGCCGACCCAGACCACCACCAGCGGCGCGATGGCGACGATCGGGGTGACCTGCAGCACCACCGTCCAGGGCTGGAAGGCGGCACGGGCGAGCGGGCTGGCCTGCATGAGGAGCGCGAGCGTCACCCCGGCCACGGCGGAGACGGCCAGGGCGGCGAAGGTGACGCCGAGGGTGGAGGCGAGCGAGGCGAGGAACAGCGGCGGATCGGCGAGGAAGGCGCCGATAATCGCAACCGGCCCCGGCACCAGGTATTGCGGCACGCCGGACAGACGCACCGCGGCCTCCCAGAGCGCGAGGAAAAACACCGCGAACAGCCAGGGGGCAAGGCGGGTCATGCGACGGTATCGGTCCCCAGCGAGGCCTGCATGGCGTGGGTCACGTCAGCGACCAGGGCGGTGTACGCGGGGGCCAGGCGGGTCTCGGGTCCCGGCTGGACGT
>CAYWOW010000203.1:0-5404 GCA_964459005.1 uncultured Acetobacteraceae bacterium | reverse complement strand
CGGGGTCGAGCAGGTCGGTGGCGAAATCCTGCGCTTCGGAAATGATGAGCGAGAAGGCCGTACGCACGATCGTGTGCCACATCTCCTCGACCACGGTCACCAGGCGCGCCCACATGATTTCGAGCGACACCGGATCGGATTCGATCAGCGCACGGGCTTCGGCGAGCGGGGTGGCCGGAGTGATGCGGGCGGCCGCCGGCGGCGTGACGGCGATACGGATGCGCAGGGTTCCCGTTGCATCCACATGCACCCTGTCGCCGGGCGCGATGATGGTGGTCGCCTCGCGCTCCTCGATGATGGCGGGGCCAACGATTTCGTCGTCGGCACGCAGGGCGTAACGATCGTACACGGGGGTGGCGACAAAGCCGCCGGTAAAATACGCCCGTCGCGTGCCCTTGCGTGCGGCACCGGTGCTGCCGGCTCCAGCTTGCGCCAGCGCGAGCGCCGGGATTGGCCCACGGCAGCGCACGCGCAGCGACACCAGCTGCACTTCGACGCCGGCATAGACGGAGGTGTAGCGTGCCGCATAGGCGGTCGCGAAGGCCGCCTGGATTGCTGGCATCGCCGCATCGTCGATCGGTCCGGCGGGCAGCGCGACGTTGATTTCATGGATCTGGCCGAACAGGCGCATGTCGGCGGACCGCTCGGTCACCACGGCGGCCGGTGAAATTCCGGCGGCGGTGATGCGCGCGCTCGTTTCGGCCTCGAGCGCGTGCAGCACGGTGTCGATGCGCGTGGCGGCGCCGGCTTCGTCGAGACGGAGCGGATGACTTTGCACCTGCTCGAAGGACAGCGGCGCGGCCAGGAAGCCAAGCGCCGAGGCGGCCCCGGACGCAGGCGGGATCAGCACTTCCTCGACACCGAGCAGACGCGCCACCCCGGCCGCGTGGGCCGGGCCGGCGCCGCCGAAGCCGACCATGGCATAGGCACGCGGATCGCGGCCCTTCTCGACGATGTGGATGCGCGCCGCCGCCGCCATGCTTTCGGTGACGACACGATGAATTCCCCAGGCCGTTTCGATGGCCGAAAGCCCGATCCTGGCACCAACGCTGGCGAGCGCCCGTTCGGCGGCATCGCGGTCGAGCGCCATCCGCCCGCCGAGGAAGAAAGCCGGGTCGTAATAGCCGAGCAGAAGATTGGCATCCGTCACCGTGGGCTGGTCGCCGCCACGCCCGTAACAGGCCGGCCCCGGATCGGCCCCCGCCGAATGCGGCCCGACACGGAGCAGGCCGACCTCGTCGACGGCGGCGATCGAGCCGCCGCCGGCGCCGATTTCGATCATGTCGATCACCGGCGCTTTCACTGGCAGGCCGGAACCTTTCTTGAAGCGGTGCACACGCGCCGCTTCCATCTCGGCGGCGACGGCGGCGCGGCCGTTCTCGATCAGGCAGGCCTTGGCCGTGGTACCGCCCATGTCGAAGGAGATCACGTCGCCCAAGCCCGCGAGTTTGCCGAAGAAGGCGGTGGCGAGCCCGCCGCCGGCGGGACCCGATTCGAGCAGGCGGATCGGGAAGGCGCGCGCCGTATCGGGCAGCACCAGGCCGCCGGCGGAATGCATCAGATAGAGCGCGCCGCGGAAGCCGCGCCGGCCGAGTTCGTCCTGGAGCCGGTGGACGTATCGATCCATCAACGGCTGCACGAAGGCGTTGGCGCAGGTCGTGGCGATGCGCTGGTATTCCCACAATTCGGCGACCACGTCCGAGGACAGCGACACCGCGACCTGCGGGAACAGCGCCTTGATCGCCTGACCCGCGGCGCGTTCATGGGCAGGGTTGCGATAGGCGTGCAGGAAGCCGACGGCGATCGCTTCCACCCCGTCGGCCACCAGTTGGCGCGCCGCGTCGCGCACCGAATCGAGATCGATCGGGGTCACCGCCCGCCCGTCGCGATCCATCCGCTCGGTCACCTCCAGCCGCCGGCGGCGGCGCACCAGCGGGGCCGGGTATTGCAGGAAGAGATCGTAAATATCGTAGCGCTGCTCGGTGCCCATCTCGATGATGTCACGGAATCCCCGGGTGGTGATCAGGCCGAGTTCCGCCCCTTTGCGCTCGATCAGCGCGTTGGTCACCAGCGTGGTGCCGTGCACGATCTCGCCGATATCGGCAAGGTGCAGCCCCGCGGCTGCGACGATCTCGTCGAGCCCGGCGAGCGCGCCGACCGAGGGATCGTCGGGCGTGGTCAGGCATTTGTGCAACCGGATGTCGGCGCGCCCGGCGTCGAGCAGAATGAAATCGGTGAAAGTGCCGCCAATGTCGAAGCCAATGCGATAGCGCGAGGACGTGGTCATGAAATTCTCCTGCCGCGGAGGGCACGTGGGAAGGGTTGATGCCTGTCAGTACACCACAGCGTCGCGCCGCGCGCGACGGCGTGTCATGGGGTGCGGAACCATGCCGGCACGGTGGCCCGGTCATCGGCGCGCGTCGCGTCGATCGCGGACTGACGGTGCTGCTGATACAGGCTGCGGAACGACGCGTAGGGATCGAGCGCCGTCCGCTTCACGTCCGCCACGGTATCCAGCAGGTCGGACCGGGTGTTCACCGCGGATACCACGCCGCGTCCGTAATTGAACGCCGCGACGGCAGTCGGCACATCCACCCAGGTCAGCGGACTCATCACCACGTCGGCGCCGATCGTCGTGACATCGCGGACGTCGCTCGGTCCCATCACCGGAATGAACAGGTATGGCCCGGTGCCGACGCCCGCCATGCCCAGCGTGATGCCGAAATCCGTCGTGTGGGCCGGATAGCCGAGATCGGTCGCCACATCGAACACGCCGCCCAGCCCCACAGTTGTGTTGACCAGGAAGCGCATCAGGGTGTCGCCGGCGCGCCGCGGCTTGGCCTGCATGGTGTCGTTGGCAAGCCGGGTCGGGCTGCCCGCGTTCTCCATGAAATCGCCGATATGCTGGCGCACCCAGTCGGGGACATCGTCACGCCAGGTCCGGGCGACCGGGGCGATGACCGCGGTGTCGATCGCGTCATGAACCGCGTACAGCTGGCGATTCATGGGCTCCACGGGGTCGTTGTTGGCCTTGAATTCCGCCACCGCGTCCGGGTCGGTGGCCGGCGGCGGCGTGGCGCATCCCGCCGCCGCGGCAACAACGAGCAGCAGGACAGTCCGGATAGCGAACCCTTTGGTCATGGTCCCTCGGCAGGTACCGTTGCGACGGCGTTCCATCAGACGCCCCGCCGGCGCCGGGGCAAGGGAATTATTGTCCCCCCCCGGCGGGCATGCAACGGGTTTCCCCGGGGCGCGGCCTGTCCTAGGCTGCGCAATGGCATTTCGCCCCGGAGCAGTGTCATGACACGTCCCGCCATGAAGCGCCGTACCTTCCTCGCCGCCGGCGCCGCCACCCTGGCCGCGCCGCATCTGGCCACGGCCGCGCCGAAAGTGCTGAAATTCATCCCCGAGGGCGATCTGTCCATGCTCGATCCGGTCTGGACCACCGCCACCAACGCCCGCAACCACGGCTACCTGGTGTTCGACACCCTGTGGGGGCAGGACGACACCTACGCCATGCAGCCGCAGATGGTGGCCGGCCATGTGGTGGAGAACGACGGCAAGGAGTGGACCATCACGCTCCGCGAGGGACTGAAATTCCACGACAACGAGCCGGTGCGCGCGCGCGACGCGGTGGCTTCCATCCGCCGCTTCTCCGCCCGCGACGCCTTCGGTCAGGCGCTGATGGCCGTCACCGACGAACTTGCCGCCGTCGACGACCGCAGCTTCCGCTTCCGGCTGAAGAAGCCGTTCCCGCTGCTGCCGAACGTGCTCGGCAAGACCGGCACGCCGATGCCCTGCATCATGCCCGAGCGGCTGGCCCTGCTCGACCCCAATAAGCAGATCACCGAAATGGTCGGCAGCGGCCCGTTCCGCTTCCTCACCGATGAGCACGTGTCCGGCTCGCGCGTCGCCTACGCACGATTCGAGGATTACGTGCCGCGCGCTGATGGGCCGGCAACCTTCACCGCCGGGCCGAAGCGGGCCTGGTTCGACCGCGTCGAGTGGACCATCATCCCCGACGCGCAGACCGCGGCCAACGCGATGAGCAACGGCGAGATGGACTGGTGGCAGCAACCCACCGTCGATCTGCTGGGGCAGATGACGAAGGGCGGCAAGCTTCTGAGCGCCATCATCGACCCCGCCGGCGGCATCGGCGTGATGCGCTTCAACTTCCTGTTCCCGCCGTTCGACAACCCGGCGATCCGCCGCGCCCTGCTGGGGGCCATCGACCAGTCCGACTGCATGATCGCGGCCACCGGCGATGACCGGACGTACTGGAAGGACCGGGTGGGCGTGTTTAGCCCTGGCACGCCGATGGCGACCGAGGCCGGCATCGAGGTGATGGCGAGGCCGCGCGACCTGCCGCGCGTGAAGCGCGAGCTGGAGGCGGCCGGCTACAAGGGTGAGCGCTTGGTGCTGCTCGGTGCGTCGGACTATCCCCAGACCAATGCGCTGGCGCTGGTGTGTGCCGACGTCCTCAAGCGGGTGGGGATGAACGTGGACTTCCAGGAGGTTGACTGGGGCACGACGGTGCAGCGCCGCGTCAGCAAGAGCCCACCGGACAAGGGCGGCTGGAACGTCTTCTTCACCCAACTCAACGGCACCAACAATTTCGACCCGGCCGGCCAGCTCGGCATCCGCGGCAACGGCGCCGGCGCCTGGTTCGGCTGGCCCGAGATGCCGAAACTGGAGGCCCTGCGCGACGCCTGGTTCGAGGCCCCGGACCTCGCCGCGCAAAAGCGCATCTGCGAACAGATCCAGCTGCAGTTCTGGCAGGACGTGCCCTACATACCGCTCGGCTGCATCTATTTTCCGATGGTCTGGCGCAAGGGACTCGCCGGCATGCGGATCGGCTTTCCGCAGTTCTACGATTTGCACTGGGCCTGACGGAGCGCCCGGGCGGCCATCGGCCCCCCTGGTTTTACGTGCGGCCACCGACGAAGGCGTTGAAGGTGATGAGAGTGTACGTGTCCTTCACCCCGGGGATGGTTTGCACGCGCTCGGTGACGAACAGGCCGGTATCGTCTTCCGGGCTCAGGTAGAATTTCGCCAGCAGGTCGTACTGGCCGGAGGTGGAGTAGAGCTCCGACAATTCCTCGATGGTATCGGCCGCCACCTGGGCGACCGTGTAGCTCTGACCCATCTCGCATTTGATCATCACGAAGATCGGACGCATTCTGGTTCTCCTGGCGATCGGCGAACCATGCCATGCCGCTCGGCGCCGGCCAACATGAGAGGGCGCCGCGCGGAGGAATCCATCCTCGAACATCCGGCACCGCGCCTGTCGCGAAGCTGCCGCCGGGCGCCGGGTCGGGCCGATACGCTGCCTGCAACCCACTGCAAAGATTGGCGTCCCGTGGGGGATTCGAACCCCCGTTACCGCCGTGAGAGGGCGGTGTCC
>CAYWOW010000202.1:0-5408 GCA_964459005.1 uncultured Acetobacteraceae bacterium | reverse complement strand
AGCCATCGAGGCGTACCCGCAGCCGCTTGCCGGCGGTCGCCAGCACCACGACCTCGGCGCCCGGCAGCAGCGTGCCGACGGCGTCCTCCCCCGCACCGTTGCGGAACAGCGGGCGGCGCGCGAGGGTGACAAGACGCATGCCGGCCCTGGGGTGCGTGGCCGCGGCCAGCGCCGCCAGTTCATCGCCGACCTGGTCGGGCATCCCCTGCGCCCGGGCCGCGAGAACAAGCAGGCCGAGCACTGCGGCCACGATCACACCCCGCGTGGCTGCGCGCATGCCGTACCTCCTGGTGCTGGCTAGCGCGCCACGAACCGCCCCCGCCTTGACCTGGGTCAAGCCTCCCGCCGCGCCGCTGCGATCGCCGCCCACACGGCCTGCGGCGTCGCCGGCATGTCGATATGGGTGATGCCGAACTCCGACAGCGCATCCACCAGCGCGTTCATCACCGCGGGCAGGCTGCCCGCGCAGCCCGCCTCGTCGTAGCGCACGCTCTCCCAGAACGCCTGGCCGATCCCCTGGACCACCCCGCTATGTGCCTGGCCGGCCACCAGCGCGGGATTAACCAAAACGCCGGAATCGTTGACCATGTTGTATTTTGCCACGTCCACGCGGTCGGTGCCGACGACGGCGAAGCGGCCGGGCCGGGGTGTGTCGGTCATGCGCTGCGCCGCGTCCATCGTGCCGTCCCTTGCGTGCGTTTTGGGTGATCCCGGTAGAATGGGGGCGGGGGAGCGGGCGTAAAGGGCCGCATCGCGCCAAGACGGTTATGTTTCATAATAATTATAATACATAACGAAGTTCGAGCCATCATGCCCGTCAGATCCGCCGGCACGGCCTGACCATCCGGATAGGCCGTACAGCCGAATGGAATTCCTTGAATTCGCTGGTTACATATTCTGGAAGGAGAACCGTATCGATGGCGGACGGCCGGTTTCTTGCAAGCAATAACGTAGCGAAGTCAAACCCACTCAACCGGCCCGACTGCCCGCCACGAATCCGGTTCCGTAAGTAGTTGGTAATGAAAACAATCGGCAGCACCCGCGCTGACGTCGCCGACAGCAATGCCGGCGATGTCTCCGCCAACAGCAACGCCTTCCTGCTCGAGGCGTTCCTGCCCCATGAGCTGGCGGTTACCTCTGCCCAAATCTCGCGCCTGTTCGCCCGCCGGTACGCCGCGGCCTTCGGGCTGAGCGTCGCGGAATGGAGCGTCATGGCCGTGGTGGGACGCTACGGCACCATCGTTCCCGGCGCGGTCGTGGCACGCACCAACATGGACAAGATGAAAGTCAGCCGCGCCTCCGCCAGCCTGGTGGCTGCCGACCTGCTGGAGCACGGACCGGCCCCGCACGACGGCCGTGCCCACCTGCTGCGTCTGACCCGCAAGGGCCGGATGGTGCATGACGGCAGCATGTCGTTCGCCCTCGCGCTGGAAGCGCAACTGGCCGCCGGGCTGAGCGGGCGGGAGTGGACCACGCTGCGCCACTGCCTGCGACGCCTGCAGGAGCGCGTGCACACCCTGGAGCGCGCCCAGACCCCAGCGAACGGCAAGCAGACGCGGGTGCGTGGACCGGGGTGGTAGCGCGCCGGTCCGCGGCTGGTGCGAACGGCACAGAAATAAAACTCCCGGTCCCGGATGCAGCGGCACGCCGTGTCGCCTTGGATTGCGGCGCATCGTCGGGCGCGGCTATAACATGCGGCGAATCAGTCAGCCGCGCCGCCACTGCAGGAACGCCGGATGTCCCCAAGCCAAACCCTCGCGGCAGCCGTGTCCCCCCATTCCGATGACAGTGCCGCCGCCGGGGTCGCGGTCGAGCTGACGATCCTGATGCCCTGCCTGAACGAAGCGGAGACACTGGCGATCTGCATCGCCAAGGCGCGCGCCTATCTGGACCGTTCCGGCATCGTCGGCGAGGTGCTGATCGCCGACAACGGCAGCACCGACGGCTCGCAGCAGATCGCCGCGACGGCGGGCGCGCGCGTCGTCGCGGTGCCGGCACGCGGTTACGGCGCCGCGCTGATCGGCGGCATCGCCGCCGCGCGCGGCCGCTACGTCATCATGGGCGATGCCGACGACAGTTACGACTTCAGCCGGCTGCAACCCTTCGTCGACGCGCTCCGCGACGGCGCGGATCTGGTGATGGGCAACCGCTTCAAGGGCGGCATCGCTCCCGGCGCGATGCCGCCGCTGCATCGCTATCTCGGCAATCCCGTGCTCAGCACGATCGGGCGGATCCTGTTCGCGGTCCCCTGCGGCGACTTCCATTGCGGGCTGCGCGGCTTCGCCCGCGAAAGCATCCTGGCGCTGGGCCTCAACACCACCGGCATGGAGTTCGCCAGCGAGATGGTGGTGCGCGCGGCCCTGGCCAAGCTGCGCATCCGGGAGGTGCCGACCACCTTGTCGCCGGACGGCCGCAGCCGGCCGCCGCATCTGAGCACCTGGCGCGACGGCTGGCGCCATCTGCGCTTTCTGCTGATCTACAGCCCGCGCTGGTTGTATCTCTATCCCGGCTTCACGCTCATCCTGCTCGGCGCCCTGGTCGCCGCCACGCTGCTGCGCGGACCGTTGCAGCTTACCACCGGGATCTCGGTGGACATCCACACCTTCCTGGTGGCCTGCGCGTGCATCCAACTCGGCACGCAGAGCATCGTCTTCGGCCTGTTGGCGCGGCGCTACGCCACGCTGCACGGGCTGCTGCCGCGCCCCGACCGCTACGGCGACGTGCTGGACTGGCTGAGCCTGGACCGGCTGTTGCAGATTGCCGCGGTGCTCGTGGTGCCCGGGATCTGCGGCATGCTCTGGGCGGTCTATGCCTGGAGTGCCGTCGGGTTCGGGCTGCTGCAATACACGCGGGTGCTGCGCGTGATGATCCTGTCGCTGACCGCCATCAGTTGCGCCGTGGAGCTGGGTTTTTCGGCCTTCCTGCTGGGCATCATGGAAACCCCGCGGCGCGCGCCGTAGCGCGTGATCGCCCGCGTCGGTTCACCCTTCCGCGGCCAATCCTTCCCGCCAGTAGCGTGCGCCGGTCGCGCCCATCGCCGCCAGCACCACCGTCAGCAACGCCACCACCCCGAACCAGCCGGTGCGGCTCCACAGGATGCCCGGCAGGAATCCGCCCATGGCGCCGCCGATGTAGAACGTCGTCATGTACAGTCCCACCGCCGTCGACTTCGCCCGTCGCGTGGTGGCGGCGATGAAGCCGAGCGACATCGCCTGCACCACGAACAGTCCGCCGCTCATGCAGGCCAGCCCGGCGATCACCACCGTCAGCTTCGCCCGCAGGGTCAGCAAAAGGCCCGTTACCGCCAGCCCGACCGCCAGCTCGAACGTCCGCCGGCGGCCGATGTGCACGGCGAGCCGGGTCGCCAGCCCCGTCGTTATCGCGCCGAGCACGTAGACCCCGAACACCAGGCCGAGTTGCGACGGCGTCAGCAGGAACGGCGGGGCGGCCAGGTAGAAATTGATATAGGTGTAGCAGCCCACGTTGCTGAACAGCATGCCGAAGCCGATCGCGCAGGTGGCGAGCAGCCGCGGCGTGTGCAGGTGCTCGATATAGGTGTCGACCGCCGAGTGCAGGCCGCCGCGCATCGGCACGAAGCGTTGCTCGCGCGGCAGCACGACGGCGACGATGGCCGCCGCCGCCAGCGCGCACAGGGCGACCGCCACGAAGCCCATGCGCCACCCCGCGTACTCGGCCACCACGCCGGCGAGCATGCGGCCGGAAAAGCCGCCGAGGATGGTGCCGACCGAGTAGGCGCCGGCGGCGCGGATGCCGTCCGCGCCCGGACATTCGTCGCCGATGTAGGCGATGCAAACCGGGAAGATGAACGGCAGCATCAGACCCTGCACGAACCGCCACAGCACCATGGTGTCGAGCCCCGGCGCCGCGGCCACCAGCAGCATCGGCAGCACCTGCAGGAAGGCGGCGCTAACGATCAGGGTCTTGCGGCCGAGCCGGTCGGAGATGGTGCCGACGAACGGCGCCACGCAGGCCACCGCGAGCAGCGGCGCCGTGATGGTCAGCCCGGCCTGCAGCACCCCGACGCCGAACTCGCGGGCGATGTCGGGCAGGATGGCCTGCGGGGGATAGAGGCTGAGGAACGTCGCGAACCCCCCCACGGCAACCCCGGCACTGCGCCGGTCGGGCCGCCACGTCACGGTGCGGTTCCGCCGATGCGCGGGTTGGCCATCAGCGGAACACCACCGATCGCGACAGGTGGAAATTGACGAACATGCCGGCGATCGCCCCGGCGGCCACCGCCCACACCGGTTGGGCGGCGCAGGTCACGCTGACCGTGACGAGGACAAAATAGGTGCCGCGGTTGAGCGTGAAGCCGAGCAGGTTGGTGGCCAGGAAGGTCAGCCATTGCCGGTGCGCCGGCCCGCTGCCGAGGCCGCGGAAGGTCCACAGCCGGTTGAACAGCCAGGTCGCGGTGGCCGCCGTGAGGTAGGCGACCGTGCCGGCGCCGTACAGGCCGAGCGTGCCCTTGGTGGCATAGACCGTCGCGGTGTCGACCACGAACCCGGCCACGCCGACCGTGCCGAAACGCAGGAACTGCACCAGCACGGGCAGTTTGGCGCGCAGCGCGCGCGGGGTGAATCGGAGCAACAGCGCTTCCATGCCTGCCGGCTTACCGATGACTGAGCGGGATGGGAAGTGACGAACGCGATCACGGCGCCCGAAAGGGATCGCCGCGTCAGTGCAGAGTGGACAGGTAGGCGATCAGATCGGCGCGCGTCCGGGCGTCGCTCAGGCCGCCATAGGTCATGGTCGTCTGAGGAACGACGAGTGCCGGGTTCGTGAGGTAACTGTCAAGCGTCGCCGCGTCCCAGGTCAGCCCCGAATTCCGCATCGCGGCCGAGTAACGATATCCCGGAATCGTCCCGGCGGGCCGGCCGACGACGCCGAACAGACTGGGGCCGACCATGTTCCGGCCCTCCGCCACAGAGTGGCAGATGGCGCATCGGGACTTGAATACGTCGGCCCCGGTGGTGGCGTCCTGGGCGCGGGCGGGGCAGGCGGCGGCCAACCCGATGGCGGCGACGAGAAGGACGGTCGGCAAGGGTCTCGCGGTCATGCGTGCCTCAGCTGGCGTTGGACGGAGGGTTCCGCCGGCGCGGCCGGCGGGCGGCAGCGCGGGCAATCACGCCAGCTTGAGCCCGCCGCTGCCGCAATGGACAAAACGCCGGCCCGCCGCATGGCTGCCTTGCGTGTTGCCGCCGACGCCGCTATGGCAGAACGACGGGCTGCGCGCCACCGCGGCTTTCCTGGCCCCCGGCGCTTGCGCATCGGGGGGCAGACGCGACAAGATGGCCGCCTACCCCGCGGCCCGCACCACCGCAGGGGAGATAACACATTGAAGGTGCAGGGAAACAGCCGGTCCCATGTTCAGGAGGGCGGGGGCTGCG
>CAYWOW010000201.1:0-5446 GCA_964459005.1 uncultured Acetobacteraceae bacterium | reverse complement strand
CAAACAATGAGTTAGAGCATGATCGCTTCGCCTATCAGAAGCGATCATGCTCTAACGGCGCGGATCAGAACGTCAGTTCAGGCGGGATGTCCTCGGGCCGCGCGCCGGACTTCAGGATGCCCTGGATCATCCACTCGCGGATCTGGCCGATGCCGCGATTCATCTGGATCCACGCATCCACGACCTCGCGGAAGCGGGTGTCGGGCTCGCGCTGCACGCCCATGTTGCTGGGCAGCGCCACGGTCGGAGTGGTCAGGATGCGATAGGTCCCCAGCCCCGGATTCTTCGCCAGCGCCGTGATCCCCAGCAACGCCGCCAGGATGTCCACGTCCGCCCGGCCCGATTGCAGCGCCAGGATGGCGTCATCGCGGGTCTTGAACGCGGTGATACTGGCCTTCGGCGCGAATCGCCGCGCGGACACCTCGTGCAGCGAGCCCAAATCGACCGCGACCTTCACCTCGGGCTTGTTGATGTCGTCCCAGGTGACCGGATTGAAACCCTTGCGCGCCAGGCAGCCGAACGGGTGGATGATCATCGGCTGGGTGAAGCCGATGGACAGCGCGCGCTGCGGCGTCGGGTTCAGCGCGAAGGCGATATCGACCTTGTTGGCCTGCAGATCGAGCACCGAATTTCCATAGGTGCTCTCGACATATTCCAGTTTGGCGTCCCACACGGCGGCGATGCTCTTCGCCATGTCGATCGCCGCCCCGCTCCACTCGCCGCTGACGATGTCCTTGAAAAAATACGGCGCCTCGCCGGGCAGGGCGGCAATGCGCAGCACCTTGCTGCCGGTCACCCGCTCGAAGGTGCTCTGGGCGCCTTGCGCGCGGGCGCCGCCGATGAAGAAGCCCGCCGGCGCGGCCAGTGCCGCGACCCCCGCGATGCGCCGTGAAATCCGGTTCGTCATCCCCTTCCCTCCTTTTTTACATTCCCAGATAGGCCCTACGCACATCGGCGTCGGCGGCGATATCCCGCGCCGGCCCGGTCATCACCACACGACCGGTCTGCAACACATAGGCGCGGTCGGCAATCTCCAGCGCCTCGGCCAGGCGCTGCTCGACGAGCAACACCGTAACGCCGAGCGCCCGGATGCGCACCACGGCGGCGAAAATGTCATCCACCAGCCTGGGCATGATACCCTGGCTCGGTTCGTCCAGCATCAGCAAACGGGGCTGCGTCATCAGGGCGCGGCCGATCGCAAGCATTTGCTGCTCGCCGCCCGACAGCGTTTCCGCCCGTTGCGCCAGCCGCTCCTCCAGGCGCGGGAAAAGCGAAAACACCAGCTCCAGCGGCTTGAACCGATCGGGCTCGCCGCGTTTCGCGTAGGCGCCAAGCCGCAGATTGTCCTCCACGGATAATCGCGGGAACAGCCGCCGCCCCTCCGGCACCAGGCCGATGCCCATGCGGGTGATCAGGTGCGCCGGCACGCGTGCCAGGCTTTTGCCCTCCAGCGCGATCGTGCCGGTGGTGGCGACCTGGCCCGCGATCGCCCGCAGCAGCGTCGACTTGCCCGCGCCGTTGGCCCCGACCACAGCCACCACCTCGCCTTTTGCCACCTCGAGGCTGACGCCCTGCAACGCCTTCAGGCCGCGGTAGCTCGCCGAGACGTCATCCAGCCGGAGCATATTTGTCTCCGAGATAGGCGCGGATCACGTCGGCATGGCGCACGATTTCGGCCGGCGCGCCGATGGTCAGCACGCGCCCCAGGTTCAGCACCACGGCGCGCGACACCAGCGGCAGCACCACTTCCATGACGTGCTCGACCATGATGATGGTGATGCCGCGGCGCTGCACCGCGCGCACCAGCGCGACGCCCTCCTGCGCCTCGGTGGGCGTCAGGCCCGTCAGCATCTCGTCGAGCAGCAACAGGCGCGGGCCGGTGGCGAGCGCGCGCGCCACTTCCAGCCGCCGCTTTTCCGGTGGACTGAGCGATATGGCGGGGCGGTCGGCGCGGGAAAGCAGGCCGCAGAACTCCAGCGTGTCGGTCGCGACCGTCATCGCCGCCCGGGTGCGGCGCGCGCCCGCGAAGGCGCCGACCATGACGTTCTCCAGCACCGTCATGGAGTCGAAACTGCGCACCACCTGGAAGGTGCGGGCGACGCCGCGCGCCGCGCAGGCCACCGGACCCAACCCCGAAATGCGGGCGCCGTTCAGGCGGATCTCGCCGGCGTCGGGCGTCACTTCGCCGGCGATCGCGTTGAACAGCGAGGTCTTGCCGGCGCCGTTGGGGCCGATCAGGCCGAGCATCTCGCCTTCGGCCACATCGAACGAAATATCCACGTTCGCGGCCACGCCGCCGAAGGATTTGGAGACGCCATCGACCTCAAGCAGCGCGGGCATCGGGCCCTCCGCGTCGCCGGCCGAACAGGCTCACCAGACCCTGCGGCCGCGCCAGCGCCACCACCATGATGAGCGCGCCATAGATCATCAGGTCCACGCCGCGTCCGGAACCACCGAGGTAGGAACGTGAAAGTTCGCTCACCGGGATGAGCACGGCGGCGCCCAGCAGTGGCCCCCACAGCGTCCCCACGCCGCCCAGCACGGCGGGCAGCGGTATCAGAATGGAGAGCGCGCCCGCCATCACGCTGTCGGGATCGATGTAGCCGACATACTGCGCGTAGATGGCGCCGCCCATGCCGGTGAAAAAACCGCTGATCGCGGCAGCCGCCATCTTCGAGGGAAAGATGCGCACGCCGAGCGACCGCGCGGCGACGAAATCGTCCTTCACCGCGCGCCAGGCGAATCCCCATCGCGAGCCTTCGATGAGAAAGGCGGCGATCCAGGTCGCCGTGGCAAATCCCAGCACCAGGTAGTGGTAGGGCAACTTCGCCGTCCGGAATTGCAAGGCGACCCAGGAGTCGCCCTTGAACGGCACGTAGACGCCGGTCGCGCCGCCGATGAAATCCCAGTTCAGGAACAGCAGCCAGCCAATCTCGCCGACCACCACGGTGGCGATGGCGTAGTAGTGGCCGGACAGCCGGAAGCACGGCCAGCCCACCAGCAACGCGCCTAATCCGCCCACCGCCCCGCCGGCCAGCATGCCAAAGGCGGGCGGAATGCCGAGCCGCACGAACAGCAGGGTGGAAACATAGGCGCCGAAGCCGAAATAGAGCGCATGCCCCAGGCTGATCTGGCCGCAGTAGCCGCCCAGGATGTTCCAGGCCTGGGCCAGGCCGGCGAACAGGATGGTGATGATGATGAGGTTCTGCGTGTAGACATCGCCGATCGGCAGCGGCAGCACCGCCAGCGCCAGCAGCACCGCGGCGCCGCCAACCAGTTCGGTGCGCCGCCGGCGCAGGATGGAATTCCTCATCACAGCGTGCCGAACAGGCCGCGCGGGCGGAACAGCACGACCGCGAGATAGATGACGAACATGCCGACCTGCTTGAGCGAAGGCTCGAGGACCAAAGCGGTCAGCGCCTCCACCTCGCCGATCAGCAGCCCCGCGACGAGTGCCCCGCCGAGGCTGCCGAACCCGCCGAGCGCCACCGTGACATAGGCGGTGATGGCGAAATTGGCGCCGACATTGGGCGACACGTAATAGAACGTCGCCAGCATCACCCCGGCGATGCCGACCGCCGCCGCCCCCAGTCCCCAGCCCAGGGCAAATATGCGGTCGCGGTCGATGCCGATCAGCGCCACCGCGTCGCGGTCCTCGCGCGTCGCCTCCAGGGCGTGGCCGAACTCGGTGCGGCTGATCAGCAGCAGTCCGGCGAAGGCGGCCAGACAGACCAGGCTGGCGGCGACCTGCGGCAGGGGCAGGAAAACGCCGGCGATCTCGGCGGTGCGGTTGGCCACCACGCCGGTGGTGATGCTGCGGAACTCGCCGCCGAAGGTGAACTGCGCGGCGCCGCGAATGAAGATGGCGAGCCCGAAGGTGACGAAAATCTGCACCATGCCGCGGTTGAACCGCACCGACAGCGCGCGCGCGATCAGGCCGCGGTACACCCCCATGCCGAGCCCGAACATCACCACCACCACGATCGGCAGCAGCAGCAGCGGATCGAGGCCCGACACCTGCCACAGCACGAAGGCCGCGTACATGGCGAGCATCATCAGCTCGCCATGCGCGAAGTTCACCACGTCCATCAGGCCGAAAATCAGGCTGAGCCCAGCCGCCACCAGGGCATAGATGAGTCCCATGAGCAGGCCGCCGATAGCGGCCTGCAGGATGATGTCCAGCGTCACCCCCGGCTCAGCCGCCGACGTTCCACATCGCGTCCAGCGAGGCGAGTTCGAACGGATAGACGGTGCGGTAGGTGCCGTTGGTGACCTGCTGAATCACCGGGGTCGCCGCGACGTTCTGGCCGGTGGCATCGAAGCGCACGCCCTTCCAGGGCACGATGAGCTGCTCGCCGGGCACGTTTGCCGCCACCAGCGCCTGGCGGATCGCGTCGGGTTTGGCCGAGCCGGCGCGGTTGATGGCGTCCGCCAGCACTTGCAGCCCGGTCACCTGGCGGGCGGTGTTGTCGTTGAGGTCCTTGCCATTCTTTGCCCGGTAGGCACCGTTCACGGCGGGAATCGCCGGCCGGGCCTTCACCGCGTCGACCGCGAACGACGACCGGCTGAGCACGCCCTCGGCCAGCGCGCCGCTCGCCTTGATGAAATCCTGCTCTTGGAAGCCGGCGGCCTGGGCCATGATGGCGCGCGGGTGGTAGCCGATCTCGTTCATCGCCCGCAGCATCAGGATGGCGTCGTTGGTGTAGCTGCTCGGCATCAGCACGTCGGCGTTGGCCGCCTTCAGCCGCTGCGCCTCGGTGGACAGCGACGGTGAGTTGCCGCGGTATTTGATGTCGGCGACGACCTTGATGCCCGCTTTCTGGGCAAGTGCGCGCTGCACGTTGCTCGAATCGGTGCCGAAAATGGAATCCTCGTAAATCAACGCCACCGTTTTTACCGGGTGGCCGGTTTTCGCGCCGATGTCGCGGAAGAATTCGAACATGGCCACGGTGAACATCTCGTCGTGCGGCGAGGTGCGGAAGAACCATTTCAGGCCGCGCGCGCTCAGGCTCGGCGAGGAGTTGTCCATCGACAGGTAGGGCACCTCGTAGCGCTCGGCGACCTGGCTGATGGTGGCGGCGGTGGCCGAGGTGTAGCTGCCGATCAGCACCGGCACCTTGTCCTGGGTGATCAGGCGTTCGGCCTCGGCGCGGGCTTTTTGCGGGTCGTTCTGGTGGTCGGCCATGACGATGCGGATTTTCGCGCCGCCGAGCGCCGGCAGGCCGCCGCCCTGCCCCATCAGGGTGGGGATCGGGGGGTGGCTGCCGTTGATGATCTCGGCGGTCATTTCCAGCGACACCTTGGCGTCGGCGCCGATCGGCGCGGCGTTACCGGTCATCGGGTAGACCGCGCCGATGACGATCTCGTCGGCCGCCTGGGCGCGACGAGCGGCGCTGCCCGCCATGGCGACGGCGCCCGCGGACAACAGCAATTCCCTGCGCTTCAT
>CAYWOW010000200.1:0-5460 GCA_964459005.1 uncultured Acetobacteraceae bacterium | reverse complement strand
TGGCGATGCCGGGCGGATACACCAGCATCAGCGTCGTCGCGATGCGCCCGGCGACACGGTCGATCGGCAGATAGTCCACGTTGTTGCGCACCATCTCGCGCACCGCCGCATCCGGCTTCATCGCCAGTTGCGGGAAATGCCGGCGGCGGAACTGCAACCGCTGCAACCTGCCGACCTGGCGCTCGCTGTAGAAGACGTGCATCTCGTGGCACAGGTCGCGCAGGCCGACGCCGGCGTAGCGCCCGTTGTAGCGCTGCACGAGCTCCGGCATGACCTCGAGCAGCGGCGCGTTCTCGTCGTGCAGCTTCTTGAAGGTGACCAGCCAGCTCAGCAGCGTGCCGGCCTTGCTGGATTCCACCCCGGGCGTCAGCAGGAACAGGATGCTGTAAAGGTCGTTCTTTTCCGCCACGATGCGGTTCTCGCGCAGGTATTCCGCCAGCACCGGGGCCGGCACGCCATGCGCCGCGTATTCGCCGGTTTCCCGCTCGATGCCCGGCGTCAGCAGGGTGAGCTTGTTGGGATCGGTCATCGCGTAGGCCGGCGCCACATGGGTGAAGCCGTGCCAGCCCTCGGCCGGGTTCAGCATCCAATACTGTGAATCGGAGGCCAGTTCGTCGGTCGGCACGCTCTCCCACGGCGTCGCCGCCGCCGCCTCGCCGGCGCCGCACCGCAGCACCGTATCGGGCACGAAGGGGTCGAAGAACCAGCGCCGCGCCGGGTCGCTTTCCTTCTCCTCGAACTCGCGCCGGATCGCCCGCAGTTTCTTGCGCAGCTCGATGCCCAGCCGGATCGTGTCGTCCCACAGCACCTCGCCCTGACGTCCCTTCATCATGTGGGCGCCGACATCGAGCGAGGCGAACAGCGGGTAGAACGGCGAGGTGCTGGCGTGCAGCAGAAACATCTCGTTGAAGCGCCGGTGGCCGACCCGGCGGGCCTGGCCGTCGATGTGGTGGTCCTTGACGTGGATCTGCGAGGTCTGCGACAGGCCGGCGAGCTGCTTGTGCGCGGACTGGGTGGCGATGATGCCGGGCTGGGCGCCGTCGAGCCCGTTCAGCCCCATGGCGTAGCGGCCCTTGTAGAGCGGATGGAACTTCATGAAGCCGGCCCAGGCCTCGTCGAAAACGAGGTAGTCGCAGAGCGGGCCGAGCTTTTTCAGGATGATCTCGGCGCTGATGATGGTGCCGTCGTAGCTGCACTGTTCGATCACCGCGACCCGGAACGGGCGCTCGCGCCGCCAGGCCATCGGGTCGGTCACCAGCGGATTGTCCCGGATGGCCTCGCGGATGCGCGTCTCGTCCAGCGCCTCGGCGTCGATCGGGCCGATCAGGCCGTAGGCGTTGCGGTCGGTCTCCAGATAGACCGGAATGCCGCCGCCCAGGAACAGCGCGCCGTGATGGGCCGCCTTGTGGTTGTTGCGGTCAAACAACACGAGGTCGCCCTCGGCGACCAGCGCCTGCAAGACGATCTTGTTGGAAGTGGACGTGCCGTTGAGAACAAAATAGGTCCGCTCGGCGCCGAAAATCTTGGCTGCCTCCCGCTGGGCGGCCAGCGCCGGCCCCTCGTGGGTCAGCAGGTCGCCGAGGTCGAGCACCGAGTTGTCGAGGTCGTCGCGGAATACCGCCTCGCCGAGGTGTTCGACGAAGATCCGCCCGATCGGACTGCGACCGTAGAAAGTGCCGCCGTTGTGGCCGGGACAGGTCCACAGCTGGTTGCCTTCCTCGGCGTAGTCCACCAGCGCGCCGAAGAACGGGGTTTTCAGCGACTGGGCGTAGGTGCGCAGCCGGCCCACCAGGTTCCGGGCGATGAACTCCGGGGTTTCCTCGGCGAGGAAGATGTAGCCGTCGACGTCGTTCATCACCTCGACCGGCACGTCCTCCAGGCGCTTGCGGCGCACCAGGACGAGGATGGGAACGTCCAGGCCGCGCCGGCGCACCAGCCCGATCAGCGCCGCCGCCTTGCCGAGCAGGCCGCCCTTGCCCCAGTCCACCACGATGCAGCCGATGGCGGCGTCGGTCCGGATCGCCAGTTCCGCGTCGTCGGTCCGCTTGGCCCGCACCACCTGAAAGCCGAGTTGCTCGATGCTGGTGACGATTTCGTGGAGCCGCTGGCCTTCCAGTTCGGTGCCGTCGAAGGCCGGGGCACAGACCAGAAACTTGAACCGCCGGTGGTATTCCATGGCCGTCTCCTGCGCGGCGTCGTGGCGCCGCGTTGGGGCGGACTCCTATCGACAGATCGGGCGCTTGTCGAATGGGCCGGCGTGGCTTTTTTACGACAGCTCCGCCTGGCCCAGCACCGGGGCGCGAGCGGCGACGAAATCCTCCACCGCGGCGACGAACCCGGCGCAGTCGGCGTCGCCCAGCGGCAGCGACAGCGCCATCATGCCGCGCCGCGCCAGCCAGAACCCGGCCCTCTGCATGTCGAAGAAGAACAACTCCCGCGCCCCCGCGTTGCCCTTCGCAGCATCGGCCGGCGAACGGATCGGCCCGCCCATCATGTGCACCGCCAGCATCGACCCGCGACCCGTCGCCTGCATGGCCACCCCGGCCCGTTCGGCCACCGCGTTCAACCGGGCGCGCAGCGCGTCGCCGCGCGCGTTCAGCGCCACCGCCGCCGCCGGCGTATAGACCTCGGTCAGCGCGGCGATGCCCGCCGCCATGGTCAGCACGTTGTTGTTGAACGTGCCGGCATGCGGCAGCGCGTCGGCCCGCCGGGGGTCGAAGCGCGCCATCAGGTCGGCCCGCCCGCCGAAAGCGCCGAAGCTCATGCCGCCGCCCACGTATTTGCCCAGCGTGGTCAGGTCCGGGCTCACCCCTACCACCGCCTGCAGCCCGCCCGGCGACAGCCGGCTGGTCATGACCTCGTCGAAGATCAGCACGATGCCGTACCGCGCCGTCACCTGCCGCAGCGCGTGGAGGAATCCCGCCTCCGCGGGGATGCAGCCGCCGGAGCCCAGCATCGGCTCGAGAATGACCGCCGCGAGGCTGCCGGCGTGGGCCTCGATCGCCGCCACCGTGCCCTCGGCATCGTTGTAGTCGGCGAGCACGAAGTCGAACGGCGCGTTGATGTTCGGTCCCGGCGCGAAGACGAACACCGCGCCGTGGTAGCCGCCGCGGAACACCATCACCCGCTTCCGCCCGGTCGCCGCCAGCGCGGTGCTGATGGCCAGCAGGTTCGCCTCGGTGCCGGAATTGGTGAAGCGCACCAGCTCCATCGAGGGAAACCGGGACCGCACCGCCGCGGCCAGGCGCGGTTCATAGGTATTGTGCCCGCCCAGGTTGATGCCCCCGTCCAGCGCCACGTCGATGGCGCGGCGGATCACCGGGTTGGAATGCCCGGCCACCCCGGCGGTGAACTCGCCGAGCAGATCGACGTATTCGTGTCCGTCCAGATCCCACAGCCGCGCCCCCTGGCCGCGCGTGAAGGTCAGCGGGAACGGGTCGTAGAACAGCACGGTGCGGGTGTTGCCGCCCGGCATCGCCGCGGTCGCGGCCCGGTGGCTGGCGGCACTGGCCGGGTTGCGGGCCGCATAATCCCGCTTCGCCTCCTCCAGTGCCGCGTCCAGCGTGCTGTTCCGCGTCGGTGTTGCGGCCATCGCCTGTGCTCCCCCGAGGGTTTCCGGCCCGATGGCGGCACGGGTGGGCAGCGCCGTCAACCTTGGCTTATAACGGCGTCGTCCATGACGCGGGAGAGACAGGCATGAGCGGGATTGCGATGGTGACGGGTGCCGGCAGCGGCATCGGGCGGGCGGCCGCGCTGGCGCTGCTGGCGGACGGCTGGTCGGTGGTGCTCGCCGGGCGCCGCGCGGACGCGCTGGCGGAGACCGCGTCGCTTTCCGGCGCCGCCGGGCGCACGCTCGCTGTGCCCACCGACGTCACCAAGCCCGCCGAGGTGGACGCGCTGTTCGACGCCACCCGGGAGCGGTTCGGCCGGCTCGACCTGCTGTTCAACAACGCGGGCGGCAACGTACCCCAAGCCAATTTCGGCGACGTGACCTTCGAGCAGTGGAGCCACGTCGTCGCGGTCAACCTCAGCGGCGCTTTCCTGGTGGCCCATGCCGCCTTCCGCCTGATGCGCGATCAGACCCCGCGGGGCGGGCGCATCATCAACAACGGCTCGATCTCCGCGCACCGGCCGCGGCCGGGCGCGGCGCCCTACACCTCGACCAAGCACGGCGTCTCCGGGCTGACCAAGACGATCTCGCTGGACGGGCGGAAATACGACATCGCCTGCGGCCAGATCGACATCGGCAACGCCGCGACACCGCTGACCAAACGCATGGCGGGCGGCGTGATCCAGCCCGACGGCTCGATGCGCGTCGAGCCCACCATGGACGTGAACGACGTCGGCCGCGCCATCGTCTTCATGGCCAGCCTGCCGCCGGAGGCAAACGTGCAGACCATGATGATCACCGCCTCCAAGATGCCGTTCATGGGCCGGGGCTGAGCGCGTACAGGTTGAGGGCCCCGGCTTGCGCCGGGGCCCTCGGCATTGCGTCAGCCGGCTGACTGACGAGGTCCTGTCAGCCCGCCGCCGAAACTCCAGCGGGGATCATCCAGGTCGCGGCGCCAACCGGCTTCGGGCAATGAGACACTGGATCACCTCCTTTCAGTTGTTCACGGGACTCGAAGGATAGAGGCGCACCGGCCCGCCAACCAAGGAAAAAGCACCATGGCATCCAACTGGACCGATCAGGTCGCCCTTGTCACCGGCGGAGCGCGCGGCCTCGGCCGGGCAATCGTGAAGCGTCTCGCGACCCATGGCGCCGCCGTGGCGATCAACTACGCCGCCAACGCCGGCAACGCCGAGGCTCTGGCCGCCGAAGTCCGCGCCGCCGGCGGCCGCGCCATCGCGATCGGCGCCGACGTCGCCGACGCCGCCGCCGTCGATGCCATGGCGGCGCGCGCCGCGGCCGAACTCGGACCGATCTCCATCCTCGTCAACAACGCCGGCATCGCCTGGGCCGCCACGCTGGAAAGCTGGGAACCCGCCGGCTTCGCCCGCCTGCGCGCGGTCAACGTCGACGGCACCATCCACGCCATCCGCGCCGTCATGGTGGGCATGAAGGCGCGCCGTTACGGGCGCATCGTCAACATCTCCTCGATCGCCTCCTTCGGCACCACCGGGTTTCCCGGCAACCATTTCTATGCCTCGACGAAGGCCGAGGTGAACATCCTCACCCGGCGCTTCGCGCTCGAACTCGGCGGCCATGGCATCACCGTCAACGCCGTCGCCCCCGGCTTCACGCGCACCGACATGACCCGCGGCGCCAATACCGACGCCGAATGGCAGCAGATCGAGGCCCACTTCGCCCGCGCCGCGATG
This sequence comes from uncultured Acetobacteraceae bacterium, assembly GCA_964459005.1. Lineage (GTDB taxonomy): Bacteria > Pseudomonadota > Alphaproteobacteria > Acetobacterales > Acetobacteraceae > Rhodovastum. The sequence goes on along the minus strand of CAYWOW010000200.1, from coordinate 138 downwards.
ACCGGACGGATCGGCGAGCCCGACGACATCGCCAACGCCGTCGCCTTCTTCGCCGCCCCCGGGTCCGGCTGGATCACCGCGCAGGTCCTCGCGGTGGATGGCGGCCGGATGGACTACATCGGCCACGGCTGACCGCAC
>CAYWOW010000199.1:0-5461 GCA_964459005.1 uncultured Acetobacteraceae bacterium | reverse complement strand
TTAGTGGATCGAATCTGACGGAAGGCACCCTCGCGAAGCGGCTCACGCCGCCGGATTCCCACCGTTGCCTTTGGACTCATCCGGCGGCTCTTTACCATCAGGCTCTCATCGGAGCAGTCCTGATAATCGCATCGAAGTCGACGGCCTTAAGGCTGGCGCCACCGACCAGCGCACCATCGACTTCCGGCAGCGCAAGGATCTCTCGCGCGTTGGTCGATTTGACCGACCCGCCATAGAGGATCCGTACCTTTTTGCCTTCCGCCCCGAAACGCGCCACCAGACATTCTCGGATGCAGGCATGCACTTGAACGATCTCTTCGGGGGTCGGCATACGTCCAGATCCGATTGCCCATAGCGGCTCATGGGCGATCGCGGTGGCAGACAGGGTCATGCCATCCGGCATGCTGCCAGCAATCTGGTCGGAACAGACGGACAATGTTTTGCCATCCGCCTTCTGCGCTTCCGTTTCGCCGATGCAGATGATAGTCAGAAGCCCGGCGCGTGACGCCGCCTTTGCCTTTGCCGACACGATGACGTCGGTCTCACCATGATATCGCCGGCGTTCCGAATGGCCAACGATGACGGCGGTGGCACCCACGTCGATCAGCATATCCGCGCTAACATCGCCTGTGAACGCGCCCGCTGCGTCCGGACTGCAGTCTTGGCCGCCAAGGGCGATACGGCCCGCTGCCACCTGCACCGCGCGGGCAATCAGCGTCGCGGGCAGGCATAGCAGAATATCAGCCGAGGACGGCGCGATCTCGACCGCGGAGGCAACCGCCGCTACCTCCGCAAGTTGGCGCACCAGCCCATTCATCTTCCAGTTGCCGGCGATCAGGGGGCGCATGAACGTTGCTCCTTCGTCGTCTGGCCGCGCTCCGGATGCCCAACCTTGGTCTGTGGGCGGATTTCAACATACCAGAGGCGGCAATTGTCAGGTGATCACCGTCTTCGTACGGACCGAAATCCAGTCCTTCGCGGCAGGCAGGTCGGCGAGTGTGAACAGCCGGACTTCCCCGTGAAAGAAGGGTTTGAACATGGCGACGATGGCACTCACCCGCGCGTGATCGGTCACCACGGCGATGTGGCTGAACTCATGCCAATGCCTGATCCCGAACACGCTGTCATCCCACAGCGCCTCAAGCTCAAAACCGGTGAAATCGTGCCCGATGACATAAAGCATCTTAATCGGGCCCTTGGCCATCATCGCCTCAGCCCGGGGGATGAGTGTGTTGCAATAATCCTCATGCGTTACTTTGCCACTGGCTTCGATCGCCATCACGTCCGGTGGCAGGCCTGCGATAAATTTGAACATTGGTCTTCTCTTTATACCTCCACGGCCTATTCTGTATTTCAATCCGACAGAGACCGCCGGCTGCCTAGTGCCTGACTGTGGCGTCCTGTCATGCCATCGCCCGGCAGCAAAAGTGCCGGAGTCGCGTTCCACAGCGCGATCGCCTGCACTTCGGGGTGAGCGGGATTGTACCTCAGGATACTGAGCGATGCCGTCCCCAGCAGGAAATGCTGTCCTTCGATCACTGGCATTCCGATCCATCGCGCCACCAACACCAGTCCGAATTCACCATGGGAAAAGAGCGCAACGTTGCCGTCCATCGTGCAGAGGTGCCCGATCAACCGGTCGGCGCGGGCCGAGACCTGTGCGGGCATTTCGCCATTGGGGCAGCCGTCCCGAAAGGCATTCCAGTCCGGTCGTCCCATCCGGATGTGGGAGGAAAGCTTGCCCTCGTAGTCGCCGTAGTCCCACTCCGCCAGGTCCGGCTCTATTTCAGGCCGCTGACCCAGTCCGGCCAGTTCGCACGTCCGCCTCGCGCGTTGGCGCGGGCTGGTGAGCACGCGGGAAAACCGGATACGCGCGAGCCACGGCATGAGGCCGCGCGCCTCATCCTCGTCATGCGCGGTCAATGAGATGTCGGTGCGGCCGGTGTGTCGGCCGGAAAGCGACCACTCGGTCTGACCGTGCCGAATGAAATACAGGCTCAGGAGAGACTTTTGCGCAGAGCTCATGCCGAATCCATCGCCGCCGTGTATTCGCCGTGCAGTGCCGCTCGATTGCACCGCGCGCGATGGGCAAGGACCACCTGCGCCGCCACAATGCGGGACTCCTGGCCCCGCCAAAGCTCCAGGGCTGGCTGCTGAATCGCACGCGCAAACGAAAACGCCAGTGCCCACGGCAGTCGTTTCGTCGCCGACATCGCGATGATATTCATTGCGTTTAGCCGGGCAGAGGCCAGCTCGGCAGATTGGCCGCCCGACAGAAACGCTATTCCCGGAACCGCTGCGGGAACCACTCTGAGAAGGCATTTCACCGTGGCGACGGCCACCTCGTCCACTGCTTCCTGCTTTGGACAGCTCAATCCCGGGAGCACCATGTTGGGCTTCAGGATCATGCCCTCCAGCAGGATGCGTTGTTCGCTGAGCTGGGCGAAGACGCTTCGTAGCGTCTGCTCCGTGACCTCCCGGCAGCGTTCCATGGTGTGCTCGCCCGCCATCAGCACTTCCGGCTCGACAATGGGGACGAGTCCGGCCTCCTGGCACAGGGCGGCATAGCGGGCCAGCCCGTGCGCGTTGGCCTCGATGCAGCCCCGGTTGGGCAGCCCGTCTCCCGGCGAAACGACCGCCCGCCATTTGGCGAAGCGGGCACCCATCTGGAAATAGTCCCGCAGACGCTCACGCAATCCGTCCAGGCCCTCGGTTATCATCTCGCCTGGATAACCCGCCAGGTCCTCCTCGCCGGTGTCGACCTTGATGCCGGGAATGATGCCGGCCTCGGTGAGAATCCGGACGAAGGGCGTGCCGTCCTTCTTCTGTTGGCGGATCGTCTCGTCGTAGAGGATCGCGCCGCTGATACTCTCGCCGAGACGAGGCGTCGTTACCAGCATTTCCCGATAGGCGCGCCGCGCCTCCACGGTCTGGGGAATGCCCACGCCGGCAAACCGCTCGTTGCAGGTGTGCGTACTTTCATCCATGGCGAGCAAGCCCTTGCCACTGCCCACCAGTCGGTGCGCGGTGTCCATCAGGTCTTGTGCAGTCATTTGGCGGCGCCCCACTTCCAGTTCCGGATCTCCGGCAGGTCCTCGCCATGTTTGTCGATGTAAAGCTTGTGTTCGACCAGCTTGTTCCGGACCATCTGCTTCAGATAGGCTCCCCTGCTGCCAAGATGGGGCAGCCGGTCGACCACGTCCTGAACAAGGTGGAAGCGGTCCAGGTCGTTCTGCACGCGCATGTCGAAGGCGGTGGTGATCGTGCCCTCCTCCTTGTAACCTCGCACATGGAGGTTGTGGTTGGTTCGGCGGTACGTCAGCCGGTGCACGAGCGACGAGTAGCCGTGGAAGCCGAAGATGATGTGCTTGTCTTTGGTGAAAAGAGAATCATAGTCCGCCTCGCTCAGCCCGTGCGGATGTTCGCTGGCGGATTGCAGCTTCATCAGATCGACGACGTTGATCACCCGGATCTTCAGCTCGGGCAGATGCTGCCGAAGGATCGAGACGGCAGCCAGTATCTCCAGCGTCGGCGTGTCGCCGCAACAGGCCATGACCACGTCAGGTTCGCCATCCTGGTCGTTGCTGGCCCATTGCCAGATGCCGAGGCCCTGCGTGCAATGCACGATCGCCTCGTCCATGGTCAGCCATTGCGGCAGGGCATGCTTGCCGGCGACGACCACGTTCACGTAGTGCCGGCTGCGCAGGCAATGATCGAACGTCGACAGCAGGCAGTTGGCATCCGGTGGCAGGTAGATGCGGACGATGTCGGCCTTCTTGTTGATCACGTGGTCGAGGAAGCCGGGGTCCTGGTGCGTGAAGCCGTTGTGGTCCTGCTGCCAGACGTGGGAAGCCAGCAGATAGTTCAATGAGGCTATCTTCCGGCGCCACGCCAGCTCCAGCGTGACCTTCAGCCATTTGGCGTGCTGACTGAACATCGAATCGACGATGCGAATGAACGCCTCGTAGCTGTTGAACACCCCGTGCCGCCCGGTCAGCAGGTAGCCTTCCAGCCACCCCTCGCACTGGTGCTCGCTGAGCATCGAATCAAGAACACGGCCGGCGGGGGCGAGGAACTCATCATTCTCGACCTTCCTCGCATCCCATTGACGGTTGGTGACCTCAAAGACGGCACCAAGAAGGTTCGAAACCGTCTCGTCGGGGCCAAAAATCCGGAAGTTATCCGGGTTCAGCTTGACGACATCGCGGAAGAACTCGCCCAGCACAAGTGTGTCCTGTCCGTTGACAGCACCAGGCGAAGGCACGTGAACCGCATGCACGCGGAAGTCGGGCATGTGCAGGGCGCGCAGCAGAATGCCGCCGTTGGCATGCGGATTGGCGCCCATCCGCCGGTTGCCCTTCGGCGCAAGCTCGGCCAATTCACTGATCAGACGCCCACTCTTATCGAACAGCTCCTCGGCTTTGTAACTCTTCATCCAGCTTTCAAGTTGGGCGACGTGCTTCGGGTGCTCGGGGTCGACAAGAAGCGGCACCTGATGCGCCCGAAAAGTTCCCTCGACTTGCAGCCCGTCGACGGTCTTCGGTCCCGTCCAACCCTTGGGCGAGCGGAGAACGATCATCGGCCAGCGCGGCCGCGAGGCATCCTTGCTGGCGCGCGCCGTGGTTTGAAACTGCCGGATATCCTCTATGGCCCGGTCCAGGACGGTGGCCATGAGTTCGTGCATGGCCGCAGGATCGTCGCCCTCGACGAAGTAAGGTGTCCAACCGCAACCCCGAAAGAACTGTTCCAGTTCGTCATGCTCGATGCGGGCCAGCACGGTCGGATTGCTGATCTTGTAGCCATTCAGATGCAAAATCGGCAGCACGGCGCCGTCGGTGATCGGATCGAGGAATTTGTTTGAATGCCATGCCGTCGCCAGCGGGCCGGTTTCCGCCTCGCCGTCGCCGATGACGCACGCGACGATCAGTTCCGGATTGTCGAACGCAGCACCAAAAGCATGGCTGAGCGAGTAGCCAAGCTCGCCACCCTCATGGATCGACCCCGGCGTAGTCGGCGCGACGTGACTCGAAATGCCGCCCGGGAAGGAGAACTGCTTGAACAGTTTCTTCATCCCCGCTTCATCCTGGGTAACGTTCGGATAGACCTCGCTCCAGGTTCCTTCGAGATACACGTTGCCCACCAGGGCCGGGCCGCCGTGACCCGGACCGGCGATGTAGATCACGTCGAGATCATGCTTTTTGATGACCCGGTTGAGGTGGACGTAGATGAAGTTCTGCCCCGGCGTCGTCCCCCAGTGTCCCACCACCAGCGGCTTGACGTGGGCCAGCGTCAACGGCTCGCGCAGGAGCGGGTTGTCGTAGAGGTAGATCTGCCCGACCGACAGGTAATTCGCCGCCCGCCAGTAGGCATCGGTTTTCCGCAACTCCTCGGCGCTCAATGTGGGCTGTCCGCCGGCGGTCCCGGTGGTTCCGGGCCGTTTGGGAAGCTCTCGTGTCGATGT
>CAYWOW010000198.1:2919-5471 GCA_964459005.1 uncultured Acetobacteraceae bacterium | reverse complement strand
GGACATTGTGCCAGGTCAGCAGCATCGGGCCGAGCATCTCCTCGCAGCGGAACAGGTGATGCAGATAGGCGCGCGCGTGCCGCGTGCACAGCGGGCAGGGGCACGCCGCATCGAGCGGGCGGGGATCGTCGGCGAAGCGGGCGTTGCGGAGATTGAACACGCCGCGCGAGGTGTAGGCGCGCGCGGTGCGGCCGGCGCGGGTCGGGATGACGCAGTCGAACATGTCGACGCCGCGGACAATCGCGCCGATCAAATCGTCCGGCGTGCCGACCCCCATCAGGTAGCGCGGCCGGTCGGCGGGCAGGGCGGGGACCGTATAGTCGAGCACGCCGAACATCGCCGCCTGGCCCTCGCCGACCGCGAGGCCGCCGATCGCGTAACCGTCGAAGCCGATGGCGGTCAGCGCCGCCACCGAGGCGAGCCGCAGGTCGGGCAGCGTGCTGCCCTGGACGATGCCGAACAGCCCGTAACCGGCTCGCGCATGGAAAGCGGCGCGCGAGCGGGCGGCCCAGCGCATCGACAGCGCCATGGAGTCGCGCGCCTGCTGCTCGGTGGCGGGGAATGGGGTGCACTCGTCGAGTGCCATGCTGATGGTGGCGTCCAGTTTTTCCTGGATCTCGATGGAGGATTCGGGCGTCAGGCGGTGCGCGCTGCCATCGACGTGCGAGCGGAAAGTGACGCCGTCCGCGTCGAGGCGGCGCAGGCCGGCCAGCGACATCACCTGAAAGCCTCCGGAATCGGTCAGGATCGGGCCGGGCCAGTCCATCATGTGGTGCAGGCCGCCGAGTGAAAAAACGCGGTCGGCGCCGGGGCGCAGCATCAGATGGTAGGTGTTGGCCAGGACCAGCCGGGCGCCGGTGGCGCGCACCGCGTCCGCCGTCATCGCCTTCACCGTGCCGGCGGTGCCGACCGGCATGAAGGCCGGGGTTTCGACGTCGCCATGGGCGGTGTGCAGCGTGCCGGTGCGAGCGGCGCCGTCGGTGGCGGCACAGGTCCAGGAAATGCTCATGCGCGCTCCAGCAGGGTCGCGTCGCCGTATGAATAGAAGCGGTAGTTCGCGGCGATGGCGTGGGCGTAGGCCGCCCGCATGCGTTCGGTGCCGGCGAAGGCGCAGACCAGCATGAACAGGGTGGATCGCGGCAGATGGAAATTGGTCACCAGCAGGTCGGCGGAGCGAAAGCGGTGGCCCGGACGGATGAAGATGTCGGTATCGCCCGCGAAGGGCCGCACCCGCCCCGCTGCGTCGGTCGCGGTTTCCAGCAGGCGCAGGCCCGTGGTGCCGATGACCACCAGGCGGCCGCCGGCGGCGCGGGCATCGTTGATCGCCGCGGCGGCGGCGTCGGAGATGTGGCCGCGTTCGCTGTGCAGGCGGTGGGTTTCCAGGTTCTCGTCGCGCAACGGCAGAAACGTGCCGGCGCCGACATGCAGCGTGACGGTCGTGCGGGCAATCCCGGCCTGGGCCAGGGCGTCGAGCAGGCCGGCCGAAAAATGCAGGCCGGCGGTGGGCGCGGCGACGGCGCCCTCGTGGACGGCGAAGACGGTCTGGTAGTCCTGCGCGTCCGCCGGCTCGGGGCCGGCGGGGCGGGCGATGTACGGCGGCAAGGCGAGGGCGCCGGCGCTGCGCAGCGCCGCGGCAAAGGCGTCGCCCTCGCGGTCGAAGGCGAGCACCACGCCGCCGTCGGGGTCGCGGCGGTGCAGGGTCGCGCTCAGCCCACCGGCGAAGGCGATGACATCGCCGGGTCGCAGGCGGCGGGCGTTGCGGGCCAGGGCGTGCCAGCTGCCGTCGGCCAGCGGCCGGTCCAGCGTGATGCCGACGCGCGCGTTGCCACGCGTGCCCTCGAGCTGGGCGGGGATCACGCGGGTATCGTTGGCCACCAGGATGTCGCCGGGTCGCAGCAGGGCCGGCAGGTCGCGAACCGCGCGGTCGTGTACCCCGTCGGCGGCGACGTGCAGCAGCCGCGCGGCGTCGCGCGGACGGACGGGGTGCTGGGCGATGCGGTCCGGCGGCAGGAAAAAATCGAATTCAGCCAACGCCATCACGCCGGCGCGGGCGTCAGTTTCCGGGCCAGCCGCACCAGCGGGATGCTGATCAGCACGGCCCAGGTCTTGCCGACGATCTGGCCGGGCAGGAAGGCGAGGCTGCCGAAGGCGACGGTCAGGAACACCACGGAATCGACCACCAGCCCGACCACCGAGGAAGCCAGCACGGCGCGCATCAGGCCGCGCCGCTGCAACGGCGTGTAGACCGCGAAGTCGGAAAACTCGCTGATCAGGAAACCGAGCGCGGAGGCGGCGACGACGTGCGGATCGGCCAGCGCCGCCGAGGCGAGCGTACCGGCGAGCACCGCCGCCAGCCCCCAGGCCGTGCCCAGGCAGCGCTGCACCATGTCGCGCAGCACCAGGGCGAACCCCACGGTGGCCACCCCCGACGGCGCCATCAGCCCGGGCGCCACCGGCACAAGACACGGCCCTTGCGGCACGCAGACCGTGCCGACGTGGCCGATCATCCAGTTGGCCAGCGGGATGCTGGCCAGGAAGGCGGCGAAGCAGGC
>CAYWOW010000198.1:0-2819 GCA_964459005.1 uncultured Acetobacteraceae bacterium | reverse complement strand
TACGGTCCACGTCACGCCCGCAGGTAGCTGGCGATCTCGATCAGGTTGCCGTCGGCGTCGCGGCAATAGACCGACGTCATCGGACCCAGCGCGCCCAGCCGCTCCACCGGGCCGAGCTCGATCGTGACGCCGCAGTCGTAGAGGTGCCCGATGACCTCCGGGATCGCCACGGCACTGACGAAACACAGATCGTCCGATCCCGCCGCCGGCACCTGGGCGGTCACCCAGGTCTGCCCATCGCTGCTCACCGGGCGAAGATTGATCTTCTGGCCGCCGAACTTGAGCGCGGTGCGATGGTCGCGTCCGTAGGTCTCCACTTCCATGCCCAGCACCCGTTGGTACCAGGCGGCGGCGATCTCCACGTCCCTGACGTTCAGCACCAGATGGTCGAGCCGGTCGACGGCGAAGCGCATGCCTATTCCATCCCGTCGTAAAAATCGTTGCCCTTGTCGTCGATGATGATGAAGGCGGGGAAATCCTCGACCTCGATGCGCCAGACCGCCTCCATGCCAAGCTCGGGAAACTCCAGCACCTCCACCTTGCGGATGCAGTCCTGCGCCAGCCGGGCGGCCGGCCCGCCGACGCTGCCCAGATAGAACCCGCCATAGGTCTTGCAGGCATCCTTCACCGCGGGGCTGCGGTTGCCCTTGGCCAGCATGACGAAACTGCCGCCGGCCTGCTGGAACGCCGCCACGTAGCTGTCCATGCGGCCGGCGGTGGTGGGGCCGAAGCTGCCGGTGGGCAGGCCGGGCGGGGTTTTCGCGGGTCCGGCGTAGTAGACCGGATGGTCCTTCAGGTACTGCGGCAACCCGCCGCCGGCATCGAGCCGCTGCTTCAGCTTCGCATGCGCGATGTCGCGCGCCACCACCACGGTGCCGGTCAGCGCCAGGCGGGTTTTCACCGGATATTGCGAGAGTTCTCGGCGAATCTCGTCCATCGGCCGGTTGAGGTCGATGCTCACCACCGCGCCGCCGAGGATGTCGCCGGTGGCTTCCGGCAGGTATTGCGCCGGGTCGGTCTCGAGCCGCTCGAGGAAGACTCCCTCCGGCGTGATCCTGGCCTTGATCTGGCGGTCCGCGCTGCACGACACGCCGATGCCCACGGGCAGGCTGGCGCCGTGACGGGGCAGGCGCACCACCCGCACGTCATGGCAGAAATATTTGCCGCCGAACTGGGCGCCGATGCCGAGCGTGCGGCTCAGCTCCAGCACTTTCCGCTCCATCTCCAGGTCGCGGAAGGCGCTGCCCGCCCTGCTGCCGGTGGTGGGCAGCGTGTCCAGCCACTTGGTCGAGGCCAGCTTGACCGTCTTCAGCGTGGTTTCCGCGCTGGTGCCGCCGATGACGATGGCGAGGTGATAGGGCGGGCAGGCCGAGGTGCCGAGCGACTTCATCTTCGCCGCCAGAAAGGTCATCAGCTTCTCGGGTGTCAGGATCGCCCGGGTCTCCTGGAACAGGAAAGATTTGTTGGCCGATCCGCCGCCCTTGGCGACGAACATCAAATGGAATTCGTCGGCGTGGTCCTCGCCGGGCGCGGCATAGATGTCGAACTGCACCGGCAGGTTGTTGCCGGTGTTCACTTCCTCGAACATCGTGAGCGGCGCCATCTGCGAATAGCGCAGATTGGTTTCCGTGTACGTCCGGAAAACGCCCCAGCTCAGCGCCTCCTCCTCGTCGCCCTCGACCCAGACGCGCTGGCCTTTCTTGCCGAACACGATGGCGGTGCCGGTGTCCTGGCACATGGGCAGCACGCCGCCGGCGGCGATGACGGCGTTCTTCAGCAGGTCGAGCGCCACGAAGCGGTCGTTGGCCGAGGCCTCGCCATCGTCGAGGATGGCGCGCAACTGCGCCAGGTGGCCGGGGCGCGACAGGTGGGAGACGTCGCGGAACGCCTGGAAGGCGAGTTCGGACAGCGCCTCCGGGGCGATCTTCAGCACCCGGCGCCCGTCGCAGGCGACGGTGGAAATGCCGGCGACGTCGAGCTTGCGCCACGGCGTCGCATCGGCGCCGAGCGGGAAGGCCGGCGCATAGAGGAAGTTGGACGGCCTGGGCAGCACGACGTTCATCGGGGGCCTCAGCTTTCCTTTGGCGGGGTGCGCCGGCGGAACGCGTCGAGGCTCACCACCTGCGGCGCGTCGTCGTCGTCCGGCGCGGCGGCCGGCTCCGCCGCGGGCTCGGGGACGGGTTCCGGTTTCGCCTCGGCCTCGGCCGGCGCGACGACGGTGAAACGCAGCCCGTAGCGCACATACGGGTCGGCGAAGGCGGTCACCGCGGCGAGCGGGACGCGCAGCGAACTGGGCACGCCGCCGAAGGACAGGCTGACCGCCAGCACGCCGGTCTCCTCGTCCACCGAGAGGTCCCAGAACTGGTGCTGCAGGACGATGGTCATTTCCTCGGGGTACTGGGCGCGCAACCGCGTCGGCAGGGATACGCCGGGGTAGTCGGTGCGGAACGTCAGATAGAAGTGGTGCTCGCCGGGCAGCCCGTGTTCGGCGACGTGGCGCAGCGCTTGCACCATCACCTGGAACAGCGCCGCCTCGGTCCATGCCTCATAGGGCAGCAGGCTCTCGGGTGGCTGGTTGCCGTCCCGGCCGTTCGACCCGCCCTGTCCTGTGTGATCGTCTGCCATCACTGCCTCGTGCGTCAGCGCCTTCCATTAGCGAATGGCGAGCGCCGGGGAAAGGTGGGGCGGGGAAATGAGGGGGCTTCTGTTGCCCGGTGCCCCCCCGAACCGCGCTTATCGCTTATGCAGCGACAGCGAGTGCCTGATTGTCGTTGGCACTTGTGATATGGCCCGATGACGGCGGTACCATGCCGGGCAAA
>CAYWOW010000197.1:4427-5501 GCA_964459005.1 uncultured Acetobacteraceae bacterium | reverse complement strand
CGGCGCGGCAGGTCGGCCAGCACGGTGTCGGGTCCGGCAATCCCGTCCTGGAAGGCGAGCGCATAGATGAACGGCTTCATCGCCGAGCCGGGCGAGCGCACGGCGCGCGTGAGGTCGAGCGCGCCGCCCCTGCCGTCGCCGGCGCCGCTGCCGCCGGAGACCAGCGCGCGGATCTCGCGCGAGGCGGCATCGGCGACCAGCAGGGCGAGCGAGGCGCGCTCGGGCAGGGTTTCGAGCCGCTCGTCGGCCAGGCGTTCCAGCGCGATCTGCAGGGGCAGGTCGAGCGTGGTGGCAACGCGCGGGGCGCCCGGCAGGGCGGCGACGGCCTGGCGCGCATGACGGGGCAACCGTAGGCGGGCGGCGGGGATGCCTTCGGCCACGTCGCCACCGGTCGCCGCCAGGATGCGGTCGCGCAGCGCGCGGGCGCGGTCGGGATGGCGGTCCGGCCGCAGCGCCTCCGGCCGGCGCGGGATGGCCACCAGCAGGGCGGACTGCGCCGGATCGAGCAGGCCGGGGCCGGTGCCGAACCAGACCAGCGACCCGGCCCGCACGCCCTCCAGGTTGCCGCCCATCGGCGCCAGCGTCAGCCAGATGCCGAGGATCTCCCGCTTGGAGAACCGCGCCTCCAGTTGCAGCGCGCGGGCGATCTCGATCAGCTTGGCGCGCGGCGTGCGGGGCCGGGGCTCCAGCAGGCGGGCGGCCTGCATGGTGAGGGTGGAACCGCCGGAAACGATGCGGCCCGCCCGCAGGTCCTGCAGGGCGGCGCGGACGAGAGAAAGCGGGTTGACGCCGGGGTGGCGCCAGAAATTCCGGTCCTCGGTGGCGACGAGGGTGTCGATCAGCCCGGGGGCGACGTCGTCCGCGGCGGTGCGGAAGCGCCAGACGCCGCCGGGGGCCGGCAGCAGGGCGACGGTGCGGCCGTTGCGATCGACGACTTCGGTGCCAACGGCGGCCAGGCGCGAGAGGTCGGGGGGAAAGAGGCGGTCTAGGGCGATGATGGCAACGGAAAGCGTCAGCAGGATGGTCGCGGCGATTATCGCGGCCCGACGACCCCTCCCCCACAAGGGGAGGGGG
>CAYWOW010000197.1:0-4327 GCA_964459005.1 uncultured Acetobacteraceae bacterium | reverse complement strand
GGGAGGGGGTTGGGGGAGGGGCCGGGGCTCACTCCGGCCCCAGGATCGTGATCCGGTTCGCCGCCTGGCGCGCGTGGATCGTCGGGCGGTACATGTCGGACAGCTCGGCCCCCGGGATCTCGAAGCTGCCCGGAGTCACCGCGCGCAAGCGCACCGCGACGCGGAACGCCGGCTTGTCCGCGGTCAGCCCAACCACCACGGCAAACCGGTCGTCCGCGGCGATCTGCACCTCGGTGTCGGACAATTCGCCGAGCCAGGGCATGCCGGCGGCGGCGCCCTCGGCAAAGCGGCCGGCCACCTCCCAGCCCGCCGGCAGCCCCTGCATCAGCAGGGCGCGATGGTCCTGCGCGTCGTCCGCCCGCCCCTCCAGCAGCAGGACGAACACGGCATTCTGCTTCAGCGCATCGAGATCGAGCGCGGAGCCGTCGAGGTTGAAGAAACGCCGCTGCACCCGCATCAGGTTGCGCGAGGCGGGCAGCGCCTCGGCCGGGATGCCGCTGACCGACAGGCTCCGCCACACCGCGCGGTCGCCCAGGTTGCGGGCGGTCGCCGGACCGAGCAGGCCCACCGTCACCACCGGCTCCTCCGGCAGCGCGTGTCCGTCCAGCGCGATTCGCGTCGGCCGCCCGTCGCGGCCCAGCGCGCCGGCGGCAGCGGCTGTCCAGGCCTGTTCCTGGGTGCTGAGCGTATCGGCCTGCAGGTCGGCCCCGGGCAGACCCGCGGCCAGCGACAGCAGGCGCTGCGGCATCAGGCCGCTCTCCTTCAGCAGCACCGCGGTGGCGGCCTGGTCGCGCAACGCGGTGCCGTAATCGCCCGGCCACCAGCGCCGGGCCGGTGCGGCTAGCGCCGCGGCGAAGGCCGCCTCGGCGCGCGGCGTATCATGAGAAAGGGCGAGCGCGGCGCCAAGCTGCGCCTTCGCCAGCGGCGTCGGCAGCTTGTCGATCTGCTGGGCGAGCACCCGCGCCGCGCCGGGACGGCCCTGACCGGCGTAGGCGAGCACGTAAAGCCGATAGGCCTGGGCGGCCAGTTCGACCGGTGAGTCGCCCGCCCCGTCGGCGGCCTCGCCCAGCGCCTTCAGCCCGTCGGCGACCGCCGCCTCCGGCACCGCGGCGCCGGCCGCGCGCGCGCGCAGCAGGAACTCCATGGCGTACGGGGTCAGCCACGGCTCCGCCTCGCCGCTGGCGGTCCACAGGGCGAAGGCGCCGTCATAGCGCTGGCGGTCGAGCACGGAGGCCACCGCCGCCTGCAACCGGCCCGCCCGATCCGGCCCGGCCAGCGGCCCGTCCGGCAGCATCGAGAGCGGCAGGCCGCGGCTGGTCGCCTGCTCCAGGCAGGACAGCGGATAGTCGGCCAGGGCCTGCACCAGCGCGGCGGCATCGTAGCGCACCGGCGCCCCGAAGCTTGCGGCGGCATGCGCGGTACCCGGCAGGAAACGGCCGAAATCCGGCGTCAGCGCCGCTTCGCCGGCGGGCGCGAGGTCGCCGCCCGCCACCAGCGAGGCCGGCCCGCGCGCCGGGCGCACGGTGAGGGCGTATTCATGGGTGACGGAAAATCCACCGGGGCCGCTCGCCTCCAGGCGGATCAGGCCCCTGCCCGCCCCGGTCGCCCGCAGCGCCGTCGCCGGCACCGCTTGCGCGCCGGAAGCGAGACTGACCACCAGACGGTCCGGCCCCGCCACCGCCAGCGGCCCCTCGACGACCACGTGGGCAACCGCCTCGCCGGATGGCAGATCGAGGTTGTGCAGCAGCACGGCCAGCCGCGCCTCGTCGCCCGGGGCGAGGAAGCGGGGCAGCAGCGCCTCGGCCACCAGCGGATCGCGCACGATCACGTCGGCGCTCGCCGCGCCGATCCGGCTGCCCAGCCAGGACACCGCCATCAGCCGCACCTGCCCGTTGAAGTCGGGCATGTCGAGCGGGATGGACGCCACGCCGTCCGGCCCGGCCTGCACCGGCGGGGTGAACAGAGTCACGGTGCGCAGCGGAATGTCGGGCAGGACAAAACTGCCCTCATCGCCGCCCTGGCGGAGCAGCGTGGCCTCGCCGTCGGGGGGGGCGATCAGCCGCCCCCAGTCGTCGCGGATGTCGATGCCGAGCGAGCGGCGGCCGAGGAAATGCGCCGCCGGGTCGGGCGAGGCAAAGCGGGTCAGCCGCAGGATGCCCTCGTCGACCGCGGCCAGGCTCACCCACGCTCCCGGCGCGCTGCGCACGGGAATCACGGTGCGGTCGCGCGGCGGGGCACGCTCGGGCGCGGCGACGGCGACCGCCAGCGTCCGCGCCGCCGGATCGACGCCGACCCAGGTCAGGCCGATGGCGCGGCCGGGCCTGGTGGCGTCGCCGCCAGGGCGGAACACGTGCACGGCGACATAAGCGCCGGGGCCCCAGGCCGCTTCGACCGGCACCGCCACATCGGCCCCCTCGGCCGCAACGGCCATGTTGCGGATGCTCTGCACGCGGTCGGTCAGCACCAGCAGCGTGGCCTGCCCGGCAAACGGCGAGGCGATGTGGATCTTCACCGCCTGGCCCGCCGGCACGCTGCGCCGGTCGGCGGACACATCCACCCGGTCCGGCACGTCGGGGCTGTCCGAGCCCGCCCAGCCCGAGCGGAAACGGTAGGAGGTGACCGCCATGCCGTCCTGCTGCGCCACCTCGATCCGATAGCGGCCGAAGTCCAGTTTGCGGGCGAAGCGCAGCGGCGCGCCGGCCGGGATGTCCACCGCGCTGGTTTCCAGCGGCTCGTCGCGCCAGACCGTCTCGTAGCGCGCCAGGCTGCCGTGCATCACCAGCCGCCAGTCCGGCCGTTCGCGCACCAGGCGCAGGCGCGCCGGCAAAGCCGTGCGCTGGCCGTCCGGGCTGACGGCGGCGATGTCGAAGGCGGCTTCGGCGCCGGCATCGATGGCATCGTCCGGGAAAACCGGCCTGATGCCGATCAGCGGGAAGGCCGGCCGCAGCGGGATGTCGACAGCGGCCCGGCTGCCGTGGCCGGAGGGATCATTGACCGTGATGTCGATCGCCGCCTTCAGCGCCTGGGTGGTATCGGGGGCGCGCGCCACCAGGATTTTCAGCGTCGTGCGACCCTGGGCGTCGGTGTCGGGCAGCTCGAGGTCGCTGGAGTCCGGCGCGTAGGCCTCGCCGGCCAGCCCGATGCGGTAGCCCGCGAGTGCCGGGAAGGGCGCCGGATCGACCACCAGGCGCATCGACGCCTTGCCCGACAGGTTTGCTGCCGGAGCGCCGTAGAGGAACCGGGCGGTCACCGGCAGCACCGCGGGCTGGCCGGCAACGATCAGCGCCGGCGCGGGTCCGGGCTCGACGGCCATGCGGTCGGGGAGGAAGGCATCGACGCGGAACTCGGCCCGCCCGATCGGCGGCGCGTTCGGATCGGCCTGCACTTCCACCGTCCAGGTGCCCGCCGGGGCGCCGGGCGAGAGCGCGACCGGCAGGTAGAGCGCCGCATCGGCGCCGCGCGCCGGCGTGGCCTGCACGAACACCTGCCCGTTCGGCCGCTTGATCGTCACCCGGGCCGGGATATCGGCCGGGGCGCCGGCGGCGTCGCGCAGCAGCGCCATCACTCGCACGGTCTCGCCCGGCCGGTAGATGCCGCGGTCGAGCCAGACGTAGGAATCGAGCGGCCCGGGCTGCGGCATGCCCGCCACGCCGCGGTCCGAGAGATCGAAGGCGGCGGTGGTCAGGTCGAGCGCGGCGAAATCCTCGTCGGCGCCGAAGGCATGCAGCACGGCCGGCGCCAGCGGTCCCTCGCCGTGCAGCAGCGGGGCGGCGAAGCGCGCCAACCCCGAGGCGTCGGTCGTGGCCTGGCCCAGGATGTCGTTGTTGTGTGCCAGCAGGTCGAGCCGCACGCCGGCGCGGGGCTGGGCGTCCGAGTAGCCGCGGACCTGCACGGTCAGCCCGTCCGAGCCGCGCCATACCGTGGGCGCCAGGTCGGTGCGCAGGATCATCTGCACCGCGCCGGCGTCGCTGTTGCGGGTGCCGTCGCCGGCAACGGCCACCAGCGCATAAAGGCCGGGCCCGGCGTCGCGCAGCGCGTCCGGCAACGGCAGGGCGGTGCGGGCCGTGCGGTTCGGTTCCCATTTCGGGATGTCGGCATGGCCTTCCCAGACCACGCGGCCGGCATCGTTGGCGATCCAGTTGGTGGTCCAGGTCTGCACCGGCTCGCCCAGCTTCGCCTCGCGCAGCAGGGCCGGGATGTTGCGCTCGGTCAGGCGCATCAGCTTGAGCGCCACCGCCGAGAGGTTCACGGTGCTGAACCCGACCGACGGCGTCTGCCCGCGCGGCAGCACGAACAGGCGGGTGTCGAAGGCGATGCGCGGCTGCCG
>CAYWOW010000196.1:0-5506 GCA_964459005.1 uncultured Acetobacteraceae bacterium | reverse complement strand
GCCATCACCTTGGCGGTCTGCACCATGCCCTTCCTGGCGAGCGGCGTCTTGCCGTGGGCGGTCATCTGCCAGGAGTGGAACGGCGTGCCGATGGCCATCGTCGGCCCGTCGGCCTGCACCAGCGGCACCACCCAGGACACGTCGCCGACATCGGTCGAGCCGAGCAGGCGCTCGCCGCGCAGGCCGAACGGCACGATTTCGTCGGCGAGCGGCTGGTCGCGCCGGAACGCCAGCCCGGCCCGGCGGTACGGGGCGCGGATGTCGTCCTCACCGAGGGTCGCGCGGATCTGCCGGGCGAAGGCGCGGTCCGCGTCGTCGAACTCGGGCGGGCCGAGGCGCTCCCAGTTGTCCTGCATGGCGCGTTCGAGCGGGGTGTTGCCGACCAGGTTGGAAACGGCGCTGATGATGCGTGATTCCACCTGCGTTTCGGTCATCAAGGCGGCCCCCTGGGCGCATTTTCGCACCCGATCCAGCAGGGCCTGCATCTCCGCGATGTCGCGCGCCCGCACCGCGTAGCGCACCTTCGCGTGGCCCTGCACCACGTTCGGCGCCACCCCGCCGGCGTCGAGATAGGCGTAGTGGATGCGCGCGTCGGACGGCATGTGCTCACGCATGTAGTTGACGCCGACGTTCAGCAGTTCGACCGCATCGAGCGCCGAGCGGCCGAGGTGCGGCGCCGCCGCGGCGTGGCTGGCGCGGCCGGTGAAGGCGAAATCGATGCGGGTGTTGGCCAGCGACAGGGCGTCGTTGACGCCGCAGAACGGCATCGAATGCCAGGTGATGGCGATATCCACGTCGTCGAACAGGCCGGCCCGCACCATGAAGCCCTTGGCCGCGCCGCCTTCCTCGGCTGGACAGCCGTAGTAGCGCACGCGGCCCGGCATGCCGTTCGCGGCCAGCCAGTCCTTCACCGCGGTCGCCGCCAGCAGCGCGCCGGCGCCGAGCAGGTTGTGGCCGCAGCCATGGCCCATGCCGTCGCCGGGCAGCGGTTTCGGCTCGGCGACGCCGGATTCCTGGGCGAGTCCGGGCAGGGCGTCGTATTCGCCGAGGATGGCGATCACCGGTCCGCCCTCGCCGGCCTCGCCCATCACCGCGGTCGGGATGCCGGCCAGGTCGGGGGTGATGCGGAAGCCCTCGCGGGCCAGCATGTCGGTGTGTTCGGCGACCGCCTTGTATTCGGTGTAGGCGATTTCGGGGGCGTCGAAGACGCGGTCGCTCAACGCCTCGAAGGCGTCGCGCTTGGCCTCGACGAGCGACCAGATCTGATCGGTGTTCTGCATGAGGTTCCTCTATTGACGGCGAGCAGGGCAGGGTTGCCGGGACCTTAGGCTTGCACCCGCCCCGTTGCACCGGTATATGCCGCGCCCACGGCCGGAGTGTAGCTCAGCCTGGTAGAGCACTGTGTTCGGGACGCAGGGGCCGGAGGTTCGAATCCTCTCACTCCGACCATCCGCCTTCGCTGCGCTACGGCGTGACTACGTCCGTAGCGTAACGAACGTGGTCCTCGATCAGCCTCCCCCTGCCGGATCGAGCCGCAGCCCCGTCTCCGCATCGAACACGTGCAGATGCGCCGCCGGGATGCTGACGGCCATGCTCTCGGCCGCCGGCGCCGCACCGGGCAGCTTCACGGAGAACAACTCGCCGTCCGCCAGGCGGCCGATGACCACCGTTTCGCTCCCCAGCGGCTCGATCAGATCGATCTGCAACACCATGCCGGCAGGGTCGATCGCCACATGCTCCGGCCGGATGCCGAGAACCAGCTTGCGCCCGTCCGCACCCGGCCGCCGCCCGTCCGCGAACGCAATGACCTGATCCGGGGAAAAACTCGCCGCCGTGCCGCCGTGGCTGAGGGCTGCCGGAAACATGTTCATCGACGGCGCGCCGATGAAACCGGCCACGTAAGTGTCCGCCGGATGCTCGAACACCTCCATCGGGGTCGCCAACTGCACCGGCCGCCCCTGGTGCAGCACCAGCAGCCGGTCGCCCAGCGTCATCGCCTCCACCTGGTCGTGCGTCACATACAGGCTGGTCACGCCCATGCGCCGTTGCAGCCGCCTGATGTCGGCCCGCATCTGCACACGCAGTTTCGCATCCAGGTTGGACAGCGGCTCATCGAAGAGGAAAAGCTTGGGCTGGCGCACGATCGCGCGGCCCATGGCCACCCGCTGGCGCTGCCCGCCGGAAAGTTGTCGCGGCTTGCGCGTGAGCAGCGGCACCAGCCCCAGCATCTCCGCCGCCGACTCCACGCGCGTGCGGATCGCGTCCTTGGCGATGCCGCGGATGCGCAGCCCGTACGCCATGTTGTCGAACACTGACATGTGCGGATACAGGGCATAATTCTGGAACACCATGGCGATGTCGCGCTCGGCCGGGTCGAGCGGCGCGACATCGCGCCCGTCTAGCAGGATGCGCCCCCCCGTCGGCACCTCGAGGCCCGCCACCAGGCGCAGCAGGGTGGATTTGCCACAGCCCGACGCCCCCACGATCACCAGCATCTCGCCCGACGCCATGGTGAGGTCGATCCCGTGCAACACCGCGACCGCGCCGAAACTCTTGCGCAGATCCTCGAGAACCAGAGACGCCATCTACTTGTCGCCCTCCGTCAGGCCCTTGACGAACCAGCGCTGCATCAGCATCACCACGCCGACGGGCGGCAACAAGGCCAGCACTGCGGTCGCCATCACACGGTTCCACTCGGTCTGGGTTTCGTTGCCGATCATTTTCACGATGCCGATGACGATGGTGTCGAGGTGCGGGTCGGTCGCCACCAGCAACGGCCAGAGGTACTGGTTCCAGCCGTAGACGAACTGGATGACGAACAGGGCGGCGATGTTGGCGGCCGAGACCGGCAGCAGGATGTCCCGCAGGAACCGCAACGGCCCGGCGCCGTCCATGCGCGCCGCCTCGAACAATTCGTCGGGTATGGCGAGGAAGGTCTGGCGGAACAAGAGCGTGGCGGTGGCCGAAGCGATCAGCGGCACGGTCAACCCCGGGAAGGTGTTGATCAAGTCGAGGCTGGCCATCACGTCGAAGGTCGGCACGATGCGCACCTGGACCGGCAGCATCAGGGTTATGAAGATGATCCAGAACACCGTAATGCGGAGGGGAAAGCGAAAGAACGCAACCGCGTATGCCGACAGCACCGAGATGACGATCTTGCCGATGGCCACCGTCATGGCCATGCCGAAGCTGACCAGCAGCATGTGCCCGACCGGCCCGGCGCCGGGCGCGCCTTCCCGCAGCACCGTGGCGTAGACGGACAGGCCGGACAACCGCGGCACCAGCGAGAGTTCGCCGCGGTCGATCGCGCTGGAATCGAGGGTGGAGCCGACAAACGCCAGCCAGAGCGGCAGCAGGAACAGCACGGCGCCCAGGCACAGCACGACGTGGGCGGACCAGTCGATGCGGCCCTTCATGTTGCACCGCTCTTTCGGCCGAGGAAGCGGAACTGCAGCGCGGTGAGGAAGATCACGCCGGCCATCAGCACCACCGACTGCGCCGAGGAGGAGCCGATGTCCTGGTTCATGATGCCGTCGCGGTAGACCTTGATGACCATGATCTCGGTGGCCTTGCCGGGGCCGCCGCCGGTCAAGGCCCAGATGGTGGCGAAGGTGTCGAAGGCGGCGTAGGTCAGGTTCGCTACCAGCAGGAAAAACACCGTCGGCATCAGCAGCGGCAGGGTGACCGTGCGGAAACGGAAGAAGCCCTTGGCGCCGTCCATCCGCGCCGCCTCGACGACCGAACGCGAGATGGACTGCAGGCCGGCGAGCAGGAAGATGAAATTGTAGCTGATCTGGTTCCAGGCGCTGGCCAGCACGATGACCGTCATCGCCTGGTAGCCGTTCAGCTTGTAGTCCCAGTTGAAGCCGATTCGGTTGAACCAGCGGCCGACGACGCCGATCTGCGGGTGGAGCAGCAGAATCCACAGCACGGCGGCGACCGTCGGGGCGATCGCATAGGGCCAGATCAGCAGCACCCGATAGGCGCTGCGGAAGCGGATCTCACGGTCGGCGGCGACAGCGAGCAGCATCGCGACGCCGATCGAGAGGGCGGCCACCGCGGTGCAGAAGAACACCGTGCGGACGATCGAATCCATGTAGAGCGGGTCGGCGAACAGGTCGCGGAAGTTCTCCAGGCCGACGAACTCGGTATTGATGCCGAACGGGTCGGCGCGGATGGCGCTCGACCAGATTGCCTGCCCGGCCGGCCACCAGAAGAAGACGAGCGTCACCGCAAGCTGCGGCAAGACCAGGATGACCGGCAGTAGCCAGCCTCGAAATATGGTTCGACGGTCCATCGGAAAAGAATGACGGGGGAACGCACGCCTCTGCGGCGCCCCCCGCCTTTATGCCTCCATTGCGTTAGGCTTTGGTGGCCTTTTCGAAGGCCCGCAGCACGACGTTGCCGCGCGCCACGCAGGTGTCCATGCACTGTTTGGCGTTCTGTTGGCCCTGCAGGGCCTTCTCGAACTCCTCGTAGATGATGTTGCGGATCTCGGGCAGGCGGCCGAGGCGCAGGCCCTTCGAGTTCTCGGTGACGGTGCCGCGGGTGAGCGACTTGATGGCGATGTCCGCCCCGGGGTTCTTCTCGTAGTAGCCCTGCTGCTTGGACAGCTCGTAGCCGGCGAGCGTCACCGGCACGTAGCCGGTGTGCTGGTGGTACATGGCGTCCTGGGCGGGCTGGCCGATGAATTCCAAGAGGCTCGCCACCGCCTTGTACTCGGCCGGCGTACGGGTGGGCGTGGTCATGGTCCACAGGCTGGCGCCGCCGATGATGGTGTTGTTCGGCGTCTTGATCAGCTCGGGGTCATACGGCAGCACGGCGGCGGCCCAGCGGAACTTCGCGTCGCGGGCGATGTTGCCGCGGTCGGCCGATGAGCCGAAGCCGATGGCCGCGTTGCCGGCGCGGAAGATCGGGTCGGGGGCGTTGTCGCGGCCGGTGTACTTGAAGGTGCCCTCCTTGGCCATGTCGAGCAGGCGCTGGGCCTGCTTGACGAACGCCGGGGCGTTGATCTTCAGCTCGGTGTCGAGCCCGCCGAAGCCGTCGGCCTTGGTGGCATAGGGCACGTTGTGGATGGCGCCGTAGCACTCGAGCTGGGCCCAGGTGATCCACGAACTGGTGGAGGCCATCAGGTCCTGGCTCTTGGAGGCCCACTTCTCCTTGAGCGCGCGGACGTCGACCACGAACTCCTGCCAGGTCTGGGGCGGCTTGGTGGGGTCGAGCCCGGCGGTCTCGAAGGCGTCGAGGTTGTACCACATCACCGGGGTCGAGGAGTTCAGCGGCATCGAGGCCATGCGGCCGTCGGTCAGACTGTAGTACCCGCGCACGGCCGGCAGGTAGGCGGCCGGGTCGATCTTGGCCCCGGTTTCCTTCACCAGCTCCCACACCTGCTTCACCGCACGGCCGGCGCCCAGCATGGTGCCGGTGCCGACCTCGAACACCTGAACGAGGTGCGGGGCCTGCCCGGCGCGCCAGGCGGCGATGGCGGCGGTCAGCGTGTCGGGGT
>CAYWOW010000195.1:0-5510 GCA_964459005.1 uncultured Acetobacteraceae bacterium | reverse complement strand
GGCCGGCCGACCCCGACCGTGCCGGCGAGAACACCGCTCTGGTGGAGGGGCTCGATCATCGCCTGCACCTGCACGCACGCCGGCTGGTACTGCCGCACCCGGCCGGTGGCACATTGGCCGTGGAGGCGCCGTTACCGCCGCACATGGAGGCCAGTTTTCACACCCTCGGCTTCACGGCGCCGCGGCTGAGGCCGCCGCAGCGTGGGTGACGCGGCGCACCCGGAGGGTTAGATTCGCCAGCGTACGGGACCCGGATTCGCAATGCAGCCGCCGAGACATCGCCGCCGTCGCCACCGGTTCAGAACGTTCCGGCGTTACGCCTTCATCGCCCTGCTGATCCTTGTGCTGCTGCCGGCCTTGCCCTGGCTGGTGGTGGCGTTGTTTGTCGACGTGGATACGGTGAGTGCGCAGGTCGAAGCGGCCGCCCAGCGTGCCACCGCGCGCACGCTGACGCTCGGCAAGGTCACCATGTTGCGCTCGCTGCCGCCAACCATTGCCGCCGAGGACGTCACTTTCGCCAATGCACCCGGTGGCTCGCGGCCCGACATGCTGCGCATCCCTTATGCCGAGGCGACTCTCGGCATTCTGCCGCTGCTGTTCGGCCGTCTGGAGATCCACTCGCTGGTGTTCAGCCGGCCCGACCTTGTGCTGGAAACCGATCCCGCCGGCGCCGGCAACTGGCAGTTCGCCCGTCCGCCAGGCGATGTGCTGATTGATCGTACCCGTCCCAGCCACCGGCCGCGATGGGCCCGCCGTCATGTCGCCCAGGCGAGGGCGGTCGTCACGCTCGACATGCTTCGCATCCGCGAGGGCCGGATTGCCTGGCGCGACGACGCGGGCAGTTGGACGACGGTCGAGGTCCGGCGGCTCGACGTTGCCGCGCCCGGCATGGCGGAGCGCGGCGTGCTCACCGCGCAGATCGTCCACGCCGACCGCACGGTCAACATCACCCTGAACACCGGCCGGCTCGCCCGCCTGCGCGACGTCGCCCCCATCGCCCCATGGCCGGTTCGGCTCGAACTGGATACCCTGGGCGCGCATGCCAGCATCGTCGGCACGATGACCCGCCCGCGCGAGCTGCGCGGTTATGCGCTGGCGGTCGAGGGTGCCGCCGAGAACCTCGGCGATCTGCAGGGCTTGCTGCATGCGCGTCTGCCGCCGGTGCGCAAGCTGGTATTCCAGACCCGCCTGACCGACAGCGGCGGCTTGGTGCCGATCATTTCCGGCATCAGCCTGCGTGCCCGCGAATCCAACCTCGATGCCTGGGTTCCAGGCCTGAGCATCGCCGCTCTCGACCTTGCGGCGGACAGCTTCGACAGCCCGGTTCACGCCGAATTCGACGGCACGTTCGATCACCGTCCGCTGCACCTCGCCGCCGAGAGCGGACCGCCGGCGGCGCTGCTCACGCCCGGCCGCCTGCCCGGCCGCTTGCCGGTCGACGTGAACGTCGAAGTGGCTGGCGGCTTGCTGACCGTCAAGGGGGTCGTCGCCGCGCCCGAGAAGGGTACCGGGCTGGATCTCGATGTCGTGGGAAGGATGCCCAACCTCGGCGCGCTGTCGCCACTGATCGGCTATCCCCTGCCGGCGTTCCGCAACATTACCATCGGACTGCACGCCGGCGATGCCGAGGGTGGGTTCCGGCAGGGCGTGGTGCTGCACGACGTCGCGCTCAGCTCGTCCGAGGCCGATCTTGCCGGCGAGATGGGCGTGCTGTTCGCCGAGCGGACAGCGTTCCAGGCAGTGCTGAACGGACGCAATCTCGATATTGATGCCCTGCGCGCCGCCATTGGCGAGACCGCCCGCCCCCCGAGCGTGCCGGAACCTCCGACGACGCCGGCCGGGTGGCTCATTCCCTCGGACCGGTTGCCACTCGAAGGTTTTACCAGAAACGATCTCGACCTGCGCATCAAGGTGTCCGAGTTGCGGCTGGGTGGCACGCAGTTTCACGATGCCTCACTGGTGGCGCGGCTCCGTGATGGCCAGCTGACGGTCGATCCGTTGAGCGCCACTCTCCCGGGCGGCGGCGTTGAACTGAAAGGGGCCTTGAGTGCGCGTGGACGGTTCCCGCCGATGCTGCTGTCGGTGCGGGCCGCCGGCGTGCCGGCCCGTCCGGTATTCGACGCGCTCGGCCTGCCCGATGACGTGACCGGAACGATGAACCTGATGGCCGATCTGAGCAGTGCCGGGGCGTCCTGGCACGAACTGGCTGCCGGCCTGTCTGGCCAGGTCGGCTTTGCCATGTCCGACGCCGAACTCGACAATCGCCTGCTGGAGATCGTGTTTGGGCCGGAATTGAGGGCGGCCAAGCTGTCGCTGCCGGGCTCCGGTGGGTCTGGGGGACGCACTGCCGCGCGCTGCCTGGCGCTGCGCCTCGACGTCAAGATCGGGCTCGCCGGGCTGCACGATTTCGTCCTCGACACTCCATCCCTGCTGCTGCAGGGCGAGGGCGCCCTGCAGCTTCGCGATGAGCGCCTCGCCTTGCGCCTGGTTCCCACCCTGCGGGGTGGCGGCCCGCCCACGCCGGCGGTGCGCATCGGCGGGGTGTTCACCAGAACGACGATCTATCCCGAGCAAAACGCGCCGGCGCTGATGGCGCGTGCGGACGCGCCGTCGGCACAGGTATGCGCCGATGCGTTGGCGATTGCCCGCGCCGCCGTGCCCAATCCCCGCTCGCCCTGACTGCCGGGGGGAGAACCGGGCATGCTTGCGTCCGCGAGCGGCCCGTCCCGCCGACGCCGCGCCGTCTCCGGCGTCCGCCCGGTGTGACAACCGGCGCCGGCCTGCCTATACCAGGGCGCAGACGTCCGGACCTGTTGCCATTGTCGTGGCCGTGACGCGTCGCCTGAGCTTGCCTCGGTCCAACCGCCAACCGGTTTCGCATGCCCCGTCGCCGCCGCCGTAGGTCTGCCCCGCGCCTGATCCTCATCCTGCTTGCCGTGGTCCTGCTGATCCCGGCGCTGGTGGTGCTTGGCGCGCTGGTATTCGTTCATCCGAATGCCTGGCGCCCGGAGGTCGAGGCGGCGGTGCAGCGGACGACCGGCCGCGCGTTGCGCATCGGGCGATTGGCCTTCATGCCCTCACTCTCGCCGACGCTGGACGTCACCGGGCTGGCGTTTGCCAATCTACCCGGCGGTTCCTTGCCGGATATGATCACGGTCGCCCACGCCGAGGCAAAGCTCGCGCTGCTGCCGCTGCTGGCCGGACGGATAGAGATCGCCCGCCTCCTGCTGATCCGCCCCGATATCCTGCTGGAGCGTGACACCGCCGGTTGGCCGAACTGGCGCTTCGGCGGCCGGCTGGCCGCCGAAGCGCCAGCGCAATCCGCTGCCCCTCCCGGCTCCGTGCCGGATGTGCTGGTGCGTAGCCTGCGCATCGAGGATGCGCGGGTGACCTGGCGTGGCAAGGATGCTGCGGCGCCAAAGCGGTTCGACCTGCACGTGCTGGAGACGGACGCAAACGGCCTGGAGGCCCCGGTCGTGCTCACGGCCCGGGGGGCCTATGCCGGGCAGGAGTTCGCGTTGTCGGTCGATGCCGGTCCGCTTTCGCGCCTGTTCGACGTGGCCGCGACGACCCCCTGGCCGGTGAAGGGGGTGCTGGAGACACCAGGCGCGCGGCTTACCGTTGCCGGTGCCCTGACGCACCCACTGGACGGCGGCGGTTATGCGCTTTCGGTCCAGGGGGCGGCGGTCAACCTTTCCGCTCTTGATGGCCTGCTCGCCGCTCGCCTGCCGCCGCTGCGCCAGGTCGCGTTCGCCGCGCGCGTGATCGATGTCGGGGGACGTCTGCCCGAGGTCAACGGGCTGGCGGTGCGTGCCGGTGCTTCTGATCTCGACACCTTCGTGGCCGGGCTGAAACTGGCCCATGCCGAACTGTCCGCCGCCGCCCTTGGCGAGCCGGTGCGTGCCGAGGCGACCGGCTCGCTGCGCGGGGCACCGCTGCACGTGACAGCGGCGCTCGGCCCGCTCATCACCCTGTTGCCCGATCCACCGAAGCCCGGGCCCTATCCGATCGAGCTCGCGGTCGAAACGCAAGGCGCGACCCTTGCGGTGAAGGGCAGTATCGCCACGGCTGCGCCGCTGTCCGGCATCGACTTCGCGGTGACCGGGCGCATCCCCGACCTGTCTGCCCTTGGCCCACTGGTCGGCGCCAGCCTGCCGGCTCTGCACCCCGTGACGCTGGACGCGCGTGTCGTTGACCACGAGGGTACGCCAGGCCTCGCCATCCGCGGCCTCGCCGTCACCGCGCCCGAGGCGGATATCTCCGGTGAGCTGGTGGTTGGACTGGGGTCACGTCCCGTGCTGCAGGCGAGTCTGTCGTCACGGCGGATCGACCTGGATGCGATGCTGGCGGCACTGCCGCCGCCCCCCGCCACGAGGCCTGCCGATCCGCCTGCCGCCCCGCCCCGGTCATTGCCGAAGCACCCGGCCCGGCTGATCCCGGACGACAAGCTGCCGGTCGCTCTGCTGGATGCGGCGGATGCCGACCTGCGCCTGTCCGTCGGTGAACTGCGCAGCGGGGGCGCCTCCTATCGTGATTTCACCGCCCGGCTGTTGCTGCAGGACGGCAAATTGACGCTCGACCCGTTCTCCGGAACACTGCCCGACGGCCGGATGGATCTGAAGGTCACCGTGGACTCCCGCGCTGCGCCACCGTCGGCGGCACTGACGCTGCGTGTGCCGGGCCTGTCGCTGAAGCCACTGTTGGCGGCGCTGCACCTGCCCGATGGCATCACCGGGACGGCCGCGATCGACGCTGACCTGCGTGGCACCGGCGACACGCCACGCGGGCTTGCGGCTGGGCTCGGCGGACGGCTGGGCGTGGCCATGTCCGACGGCGAGCTGGACAATCAGCTGCTTGGCGGCATCCTGGATGTGATGTTGAACGGCGCCCAATTGCCCACCCAGTCACTTGGCCTCGATCACCCCGGCCGCACCCGCATCCGCTGCCTGGCGCTGCGCGCCGACGCGGATGATGGCGCCGTCACCGTCAGCACCGCGCTGATGGACACCGGCCGGGTCCTGGTCCACGGGACAGGTTCGCTCAACCTGCATGATGAGGGCATCGCCCTGCGGCTGCGCTCGATGCTGCGGGCTGGCAATCCGGCGGTGGTGCCGGTGCGCATTGGCGGCACGTTCCTCGCTGCCAAGGTCGCCTCCGATCTTACCGGTCCTGCCGGTGCCATCGCTGGCACAGTCGGCGCGCTCGCCAATGAGCGCGCCGGCGACACCTGTGCGCCGGCGCTCGCCGCGGCCCGGGCAGGTGCCCGGCAGGCGCCGCCGAAGGCGCCAAATCCGGCCGAGCCGCCGCGCGGGCCGCCGTCACGATGAAACGGTTCTGGGATAGCGCCGCGGTCGCGCCGGACCAGGGGGGATTCCGGGTGTTGCTGGACGGCCGCGTGGCGCGCCTGCCCGGCGGCACGCCGTTACTCTTCCCGAGCCGATCCCTGGCCGAGGCGATCGCGGTGGAATGGGGCGCCGCCGGCGGGAGCAAGGGCGGCGAGATGGACTGGA
>CAYWOW010000194.1:0-5552 GCA_964459005.1 uncultured Acetobacteraceae bacterium | reverse complement strand
GTCAGCGGGCCCGGCCAGAACGCCTCGGCCAGCCGGCGCGCCGCCGCATTCGCCTCGACATGAGCGAACGCCGCCTCGGCGTCGGGATAGTGGCTGATCAGCGGGTTGAAATGCGGTCGTCCCTTGGCGGCGAAGATCGCCGCCACCGCGCGCGCGTTACCGGCATCCGCCCCCAGGCCATAGACGGTCTCGGTGGCAAAGGCGACCAGCCCGCCGCCACACAGCAGGTCCGCGGCACGGGCGATCCCCGCCGCGTCCGGGTACAGGAGTTCGGTCACTGCCGTCCCGTGGCGTAGAAATGCGGATTGACCCAACCCGGCTTGCCGTAACCCAGCACCCGGTCGCCCTCGACCACCCGCACCGACCCGCCGGCCGCCTCCAGCACCGCCTGCGCCGCGCAGGTATCCCATTCCATGGTGGTGCCGAAGCGCGGATACAGGTCCGCCAGTCCTTCCGCGAGCAGGCAGAATTTCAGCGCCGAGCCGATATTGAGCATCGACGCCACGTGCCGGCCCATCAGGAACGGTTCCATGCGCGCGTCCTTGCCGTGGTAGCGGCTGGCCACCACGGCAATCCCCTCGGCCGGGGGGTGCCGTGCGGTGATCGGCTGCTCACCGGTCGCCGATCGCTTCACCGCACCGCGTCCCACGATACCGCCGTAGACCACCCCCTTGGCCGGCGCTCCCACCACGCCCAGCACTGGTCGCCCATCGCGCACCAACCCGATGCACACGGCGAAGTCGTCCCGCCCGGCGGTGAATTCGCGCGTGCCATCCAGCGGGTCAACACACCAGAAGCCGGCGGCCGGCGGCGGCACGTACCCCGCCGCGACTTCCTCCTCGGCCACCACCGGCACATCGGGCGTGGCGGCACGCAGCCCCGCGACGATCAGCCGCTCGGCCTGTTGGTCCGCTATGGTCACCGGCGAGGCGTCGGCCTTGTGCATGGTGTCGAAGCCGTGCGCGCGCACCGCCAGAATGGTTTGGCCTGCCCGAGCGGCGAGTTCGAAGGCCAGGGCCAGCAGGGGGGTATCGTCCATGGCCTTTCATAGAACCGCCCGCGGCGGTCGCAAAGTCGTCGCGCCACGACAGTGGCGAAGCGACGCACCACTGCTACAGTCGCCGCCATTCTGGCTTGAACCCCCATTGCCTTGAATCACGGAGCCCTCGCCCATGCTCGATATCGCCTTCGCCCGGTCGGCCCTGCCGAAATCCGGCACCCTTGTATTGCTGGCCGAAGAGGGGGGCAGCCCGGATGCGATCCGAACGGCGGCCGACGGCGCCACCGGCGGCATGGTATCGCGCGCGCTGGAAGCCGCGGATTTCAAGCCCAGGCCAGGCAAGACCTGCACCATTCTCGCCCCCGGCGCGGGGCTGTCGCGTATCGTCGTGATCGGCATCGGCAAGCTTGCCGAGCTGACGCCGCGCCTGGCCGAGGAAGCGGGCGGCACCGCCGCCGCCGCGCTGACCCGCGAGCCCGCCGCCAGCGTGGCCGCCGGAGAGCTGTCTCCGGAACTGGCCGCCGCCTTTGCCGCCGGCGCGGCATTGCGCAGCTATCGCTTCGATCGCTACCGCACCACCGAAAAACCCGAGGACCGGCCCAGGCTCGCCAAGCTCACCGTATTGTCCGCCGACCACGCCCGCGCGCGCGAGGCCTGGGCCTCGATGCGCGTGGTGGTCGAGGGCGTGCACCTCGCGCGCGATCTCGTCAGCGAGCCGGCCAACGTGCTGAACCCGGCCGAAATGGCCGAGCGTTGCCGCGCCCTCGAGTCGCTGGGCCTGAAGGTGGAGGCGTTGGGTCCGCGTGACATGAACAAGCTCGGGTTCGGGGCGCTGATGGGTGTCGCCCAGGGCAGCGCCAACGAGCCGCGCATGGTGATCATGCACTGGCACGGCGCCTCCGGCGGCGGCAAGGGCAAGCGGGCGCGCGCCGCCAAGCCGTTGGCCTTTGTCGGCAAGGGGGTCACCTTCGACACCGGGGGTATCTCCATCAAGCCGGCCCAGGGTATGGAAGACATGAAGTTCGACATGGCCGGCGCCGGCGCCGTGATCGGGCTGATGGCGGCGCTGGCGGGGCGGCGTGCCAAGGTGGATGCGGTCGGCCTGGTCGGTCTGGTCGAGAACATGCCGAGCGCTACCGCTCAACGCCCCGGCGATGTGGTGAAGACCTATTCCGGCCAGACCGTCGAGGTCATCAACACCGACGCCGAAGGGCGCCTCGTGCTCGCTGATGTGCTCTGGTACTGCCAGGAAAAGCTCGACCCGCGCTTCATGATCGACCTCGCCACGCTGACTGGCGCCATGGTGGTCGCCCTGGGCCACGAATACGCGGGGTTCTTCAGCAACGACGACGAACTGGCCCTGCGTCTGCACGCGGCCGGTGAGGCCACCGGCGAGAAGGTCTGGCGCATGCCGCTGGCCGAGGCATACGACAAGCTGATCAAGTCGGAGATCGCCGACATGAAGAATGTCGCCGGCCGGCCAGGGGGCGCCATCACCGCGGCTCAGTTCATCCAGCGTTTCGTCAACAGCAAGCCCTGGGTGCATCTCGACATCGCCGGCACGGCGTGGGCCACCAAGGACAGCGCCGTGGTGCCGAAGGGGGCCACCGCCTTCGGCGTGCGCCTGCTCGACCGTCTGGTGGCCGAGCACTACGAGACCTGACCCGCCGTGGGAACCGCATGAGGGACGTGGATGGCCGAGATTGGCTTCTACCACCTGATCCGCACCGGAGCTGACGAGGCGCTGCCCCAGTTGCTCGGCCGCACCCTGGCGGCGGGTCAGCGCGCACTGGTGCTGTGCGGTAGTTCTGAACGGGTGGCGGCCCTCGATACCGCCCTGTGGCTATGCCCGAACCCGGACTGGCTGCCGCACGGCACCGCCGAGTCGGGCGATGCCGAACTGCAGCCGATCTGGCTCGCCGCAGATGACCCCGGTGCCGCCGGAGCACCCAACGGCGCCCGCTTTTTATTCCTTCTGGACGGCGCCGAATCTGCCCGGCTCGACCTCTATGACCGCGTTTTCGACCTCTTCGACGGCGCCGACGAGGTCGCGGTGCAGGCGGCCCGCCATCGCTGGACCACCGCCCGCGCCGCCGGTCATGCGCTGTCGTACTGGCAGCAGACCGAGCGCGGTTGGGAGCGCCGTGCCCAGATAGCCGCTGCATCGGCCCACACCCCCTAGTCCTGGTGCACCTCCCATGTTTGCATTCCGTGCGCTGACCAACCCCGGGACGAAGCGAATCCGCCGGTTGGCGCTCTGTGTGGCCGCCGGCCTGCTCGTCGGCAGTACCGCCCATGCCGCTGGCACACTGCGGTTCGGGCTGGATTTCGACCCCGACGTTCTCGATCCCGCCCGTAACGGCAGCTACACCGACCGTATCGTCTTCACCGCCATGTGCGACCAACTGCTGGACATCGATGCGAAGCTCAACTTCGTGCCGCAGCTTGCCACCGCCTGGGACTGGGCGCCGGACGGGCTGGCCCTGACGGTACACTTGCGCCCCGACGTGTCTTTCCAGGACGGCACGCCGCTGGACGCCGAGGCGGTACGCGCCAACCTCGAACGCTACCGCAGCGCTCCCGAGAGCATCCGCAAGACCGAGCTGAAACCGGTCAGCGGCCTGGAGGTGGTGGACCCGCTGACGCTGCGCATCCGCCTGTCGGTCCCCTATGCCCCGTTGTTGTCGGTACTGGCCAACCGTCCCGGTACACCGCTCTCGCCCGCCATCCTGAAAAAGTCGCCGGATGAAATCGCCGCCCACCCGGTCTGCGCCGGCCCGTTCCGCTTCGTCGAGCGAGTGGCGCAGGACCACATCACGCTGGACCGCTTTTCGGGCTACTGGGATGCCAAGGCGATCGACCTCGACCGCATCGTCTTCCATACCATCGTCGATTCCACCGTGCGGCTGGTGAACCTGCGCTCCGGCCAGCTCGACATCGCCAACCGTGTCGCCGCCACCGATGCCGCCGCGGTGAAGTCCGACCCGAAGCTGCGCCTGGTCACCTCACCCTCGATCGGCTACCAGATCGTCACGTTCAACCTCAAGGCCAACACCCCGCTCGGCCGCGACGCCCGGGTGCGCGCCGCGCTGGCCAAGTCGATCGACCGCCGGGCACTGAACCAGGTGGTGTTCGATGGGCTGAATGTGCCGAGCAACCAGACCGAGGCACCGGACACCCGTTACTGGAACCCCGATTTCCCGGTGCCCGACCGCGACGTTGCCGGGGCGAAGGCGCTGCTGAAGCAGGCCGGTCAGGATCGGGTGGCGTTCACCTTCCTGGTCAGCAACGACCCGGTCAACGGCCAGATCGCCCAGGTCATCCAGTCCATGGCCGCCGAGGCCGGCTTCGACATCAGGATCGAGCAGCGCGAATCGGTCGCCCTGGTCACCGCCACCAAGGCGGGAAGCTACGACGCCGCCATGGTGATGTGGAGCGGCCGCCCCGATCCCGACGGCAACGCCACGATCTGGATGTCGTGCGGCGGCTTCGTGAACTGGGGCGGCTACTGCAACCGCACGCTCGACGACCTGTTCGCCCGCGGCGCGGCCATCACCGACCCCGACCAGCGTGTGCCGCTCTACCGCGAGGCCGCCGCGATCGAGCAGCATGACATGTCGCACCTGGTGCTGTTCCATTTCACCTGGCTGTGGGGCCTGTCCGACCGGGTCGAAGGTTTCCGCCCGATGCCGGACGGCCTGACCCGCGTGCAGGGCCTGAAGCTCAAGAACTGAGGGCCGCGCCCGACGCCGACGAGAACGGAAGGATGACTCGCCATGCCGCTCGATGACGCCGCCTTGCTTGCCGCTCTGCGCGACTCCCGGCCGATCGATGCGATCTGCCGCGCCGCCGGCGTTTCCCCGGAAGAACTCGAGTCCGCCCGCGACGCCTGGCTGGCTCGCCATGCCGTTCTCGCCGACCGCACGCTCGCCGGACCGGTCGGCGGCCCGGTGGAGATCCTGCGCGACCGCGCCGGCGTTCCGCACATCCATGCTGCCAGCACCACCGACCTGTATTTCGGGCTCGGTTTCGCCATGGCGCAGGACCGGCTGTGGCAAATGGACCGGCTGCGTCGCCGCGCCCTCGGCCGGCAGGCGGAAATCCTCGGCCCGGCCTATGCCGCGACCGATGCGGCTCACCTGACGGTCGGGCTCGACGAAATCTGCACCCGCGAAGCCGCCGCGATCGACCCAGCCACGAGAACCGTGGTGGCGGCGATGGTCGCCGGCATCAACCGCTTCATCGAGACCGCCGGCGACCATCTGCCGGTCGAGTTCCGTCTGCTCGGCTACCGGCCGGAGCCCTTCTCGCCGCGCTGCATGGTCGCCATAGCGCGCGGTTTCTGGTGGTCGCTGAACGGCCGTATCGACCGGCTTTCGGCGGCCGAATGTGCCGGTTTCTTCCCCCCATCGCTGCGCACGCACTACCTGACGCCCGAGGCGTCGGAAAACGTCATCCTGCCAGGCCCGGGCGGCAACCCCGTCCCCCGGGCCTGCGGCACCGACGATGCGACCGGCAGCAACAACTGGGCGCTCGCCGGCAGCCGTACCGG
>CAYWOW010000193.1:0-5569 GCA_964459005.1 uncultured Acetobacteraceae bacterium | reverse complement strand
CAAAGCAGATCAATGAGTTGCCCGGTGGTTCCCCGGGGGCTGGGGATGACCGGCCGGCCGCTGGGACACACCTGGGCATGCCGGCCGTGACGCGGCGACCGCCGATGCCGGCTAGGCGCGCGCCTGGGCAACTCCCTGGTGCCGACGATTTCGCCAAAAGGCGGGCATCCGGCGCATCGCCGCGCGACCCGGGCGGCGGCGGCGGGCGAGGCCAGCATCGTGCCGCATGATTACTGCGGCCATTCGAGAAATGTCCTCGGCGCCGATGTTCCGCCGGGCCGGGCCGTGTTGTTGCCGGTCTGGCCGGGCCGGCGTATTCAGGCCGATGCAACCGCAGCGCGCGCGGTGACCTCGCACCGCAGGCGCGACGTCGGTGGGACGGTCGATCATTGCTTCGCAGGGCCAAAAACGAGGAGAACCCGCTTGGACCAGACCGTACCGCTCAGCCCGAAGAGCAGCCAGCCGCCTCCCGCCGTCGTCGAGCCGTTGGAACGCGAAACCATCAAACGCGTGGTCTGGCGGTTGATGCCGTTGCTGGTGCTCGGCTATTTCGTTGCCTATATCGACCGGGTGAACGTCGGCTTCGCCGCGTTGACGATGAACAAGTCGCTCGGCTTCTCGGCGGCGATATTCGGCTTCGGCGCAGGCGTGTTCTTCATCGGCTACGTTCTGGCCGAGATCCCGAGCAATCTGATTCTGGCGCGGGTCGGCGCGCGGCGCTGGATCGCCCGCATCCTGTTCTCCTGGGGCGTCATCTCCGGCCTCACCGCCTTTGTCTGGAACGACTGGAGCTTCTACGGCATCCGCTTTCTGCTCGGACTGGCCGAAGCGGGGTTCTATCCGGGCATGGTGCTTTACCTGACCTGGTGGTTCCCGTCCTATTACCGCTCGCGCATGCTGGCGATCTTCATGACAGCCCAGACGATCTCGATGATCCTCGGCCCGCCGGCGTCGGCCTGGCTGCTGACGATGGACGGCGCGTTCGGCCTGCAGGGCTGGCAATTGCTGTTCCTGGTGGAGGCGCTGCCGTCGATCGCCATGAGCTTCGTCGTCTGGGGGTTGCTGACCGACCATCCGCGCGACGCGGCCTGGCTGCGTCCGGAGCAGCGCGAGTGGCTGCAGCGCCGGCTGGACTCGGAAGAGGCGCAGCGCGAGGCGGTACACCGCTACGCGGTCGTCGAGACGCTGCTCAATCCGCGCGTCTGGTTATTCACCCTGGTTTATTTCGCCTACAACTCGGCGAACTACACGGTGCTGGTCTTCCTGCCGCAGATCGTCAAGTCGTTTGGAATATCGATCCAGATGACCGGCTATGTCACAGCCTTGCCGTTCGTGTTCGCCGTCGCGGTCATGCTCTACTGGAGCCTGCGTTCGGACCGCTCCGGCAGCCGCACGGTGTACTGCGCCTCGGCCTGCCTGCTGGGCGCGGCGGGGCTGGCGGTGTGCAGCATCATCGGCATCAGCCATCCGGTCTACATGATGGTGGCGATGATCGTGGGCGTCATGGGCTTGCAGTCGATCGCGCCGACCTTCTGGCCGCTGCCGACTGCCATGCTGTCCGGCGTCGCCGCGGCGGGCGGCATCGCCCTGATCAACTCGGTGGGCGGCCTGGGCGCGTTCGTGGCGCCCTACGCGTTCGGGCTGATCAAGGATGCGAGCGGCGGCAGCGATCAACTCGCGTTGCTGGTGCTCGCGTGCGCGCCGGTGGTGTCGGCGTTGGTGTTGCTGGCGCTGGGTCACGACCGGCGGCTGGAGCGGATTCCGCGGGCCTGAGACCTGCGAAAACACGGGCTTTCGGCGGCACGGCTTCGTGTGCCGCCGGCTTCCCGCCCGGCCGTCGCGTTGCGCCAGGCGTAGCCGGCGGCTAGGATAAAACCCACATTAGAGC
Source organism: uncultured Acetobacteraceae bacterium (assembly GCA_964459005.1). Taxonomy (GTDB): domain Bacteria; phylum Pseudomonadota; class Alphaproteobacteria; order Acetobacterales; family Acetobacteraceae; genus Rhodovastum. The sequence continues at coordinate 3,681 of CAYWOW010000193.1, read as the reverse complement.
GTGATCGCCCGAATCGGAATCGGCCGAGGGCGTGAATCACGCGATCAAACAAAGAGCTAGAGCGGGGTGACTTCGCCTATCAAAAGTCATCCCGCTCTAGCCGAAGGAGCATCGGAATTATGGATGCCATCATGCATGATGACGTCGAACGCGCCCTGATCGACACGGCAAAACGCGTGTTGCCCGGCGGCAGCTTCGGCAACGTGCCGACCGAGCTTGTGATCCGCGAGGGCCGGGGCGGACGGATCTGGGACGAGAGCGGCAATGAGTATGTCGATTTCCTGCTCGGTTCCGGTCCGATGTTCATCGGCCATGGGCATCCGGACGTCACGGCGGCGGTGGCCGCGCAGGTGCCGCTCGGCACCACGTTTTTTGGCCCCAACCGGTACGGCATCCAACTGGCCGAAGCCATCGTCGCGGCCGTCGCCTGCGCCGAAAAGGTGCGCTTCGTATGCACCGGAACCGAGGCCACCCTTTACGCCATACGCGCCGCCCGCGCGTTTCGCCGGCGTGACAAAATCCTGAAGTTCGAGGGCGGCTTTCACGGCATGAGCGACACCGTGCTGATGGGCTGGGCGCCCAGGCAGCCCGGCAATTTTCCGCAGGCCATGCCGGACTCGGCGGGCATTCCGCGCAGCGTGCGTGACGAGGTCCTGATCGCGCCGTTCAACGACCCCGAGATGGCGGCGAGCCTGATCCGCGAGCATAAGGATGAACTGGGCGCCGTGATCGTCGAGCCGTTCCAGCGGGTGATACCGCCAGCGCCAGGCTTTCTGGAGGCGCTGCGCAAGGTAACGGCCGAGCTCGGCATTCCGTTGATCTTCGACGAGATCGTCACCGGCTTCCGCTTCGCCTATGGCGGCGCGCAGGAATATTACGGTGTCGTCCCGGATATCTGCGCGCTGGGCAAGATCATGGGCGGCGGCTTTCCGCTGGCTGCGGTCGCCGGCCGCGCCGACATCATGGCGCATTTCGACAGCGCCGCCGTAGCCGAGGCGGATTTCCTGCCGCAACTCGGCACGCTGGCCGCGAACCCCGTCGCCGCCGCGGCCGGGCTCGCGACGCTGGAGGTGTTGCGGCGCCCCGGCACCTACGAACGCGCCTTCGCGAACGGACGCGAACTGACCGGACGGCTGTCGGAGTTGCTGAAGCGCTCCGGCTTGCCGGCGCAGGTGATCGGCGAGCCCGTGCTGTTCGACGTGGTGTTCACCGACGAGCCGGTACGCGACTACCGAAGCTGGATACGATCGGACGCGGCCTTGTTGCGCCAGTTCAACCGCCTGCTGCGCGAGCGCGGCATCTTCAAGAGCGAGACCAAGTACTACGTATCGGTGGCGCACACCGACGCGGACATCAACCGGGCGGCCGAGGCCTGGGCATCGGCGCTCGATGTGCTGGTGGCGCAACGCAATTCGGGGCGCTGAAACGGTTGCCGCCTGCCGGGGCGACTGCGTCCCCGGAAGGCGGTGGGATGCAGGAGAAGGTCCCGGCGACAGGTTTGGGCCGGAACGCCACGGACAAGGATCGGGCATGTCACCGCGCAAGAGCTACATCGCGACCGATGTCGACTTCAATCGGGACGGCAAGCAGATCGCCACGCTGCGTCTGCCGTATTCCCGGAATACCTCGGGCTGGGGCATCATCCCCATCCCGATCGCGGTGATCCGCAACGGCAGCGGTCCCACTGTCCTGCTCACCGCCGGCAACCACGGCGACGAGTACGAGGGACAGATCACCCTCAACAATCTGGTCCGGACGCTGGAGCCGCGCCACATCAACGGCCGGGTCATCATTCTCCCGGCGCTGAATTTTCCGGCGGCCATGGCCGGGCGGCGGGTGTCGCCGGTGGACGGGGTGAACCTCAACCGGGCGTTCCCGGGCGATCCCGATGGCACGCCCACGCAGCAGATCGCCCACTACGTGACGACGGTCCTCGTCCCGATGGCGGATGCCATCATGGACCTGCACTCCGGCGGGTATTCCATGCACATGATCCCGGCCGCGATCATCTACCGGCCGAACACGGCCGCGTTGCTGGACCGGGTCATCGGGGCGGCGCGGGCGTGGGGCTGCCCGCTCGGGATCGTCTTCGACGACCTCGGCGAACGCCGGACATTCGACGCGATTTGCCGGGATCTCGGACTGCTCAAGCTGGGGACCGAACTGGCCGGGGCGGGCACGGTATCGGTCGAGGCGCTGGCGATCGCCGAAACCGGAATCTGGAACCTGCTGAAGTATTTCGGCGTCCTCGTGGCGGAGCCGCCGGCGCTGCGCCATCCGCGGCCGCAGCCGGTGCCCATGCGGCTCACCGAGATCACCGGACCCGAGGCTTATGTCTACGCGACGGGCAGCGCCATCTTCGAGCCGAACTTTGCTCTTGGCGACGCGGCCCAGGCGGGACAGATCGCGGGCTGGCAGCATTATCTCGAAGAGATCGACCGCGATCCGGTTCCGCTCAGATTCCACAAGAGCGGCATGGTCGCGTGCTCACGCGGACCTGGCCGGGTTGACCCGGGCGATCTCGTTGCACTCGTGGTGAACGACATCCCCTGATGCGGCCGCGGCGGTCACGCCGCGGTTCGTCCCTCTTGACTGGCAACAAAACACGGGATATCGGTCCGAAATACGGGACGACCGATCGATCCATGCGGTTTCTGCCGGTGGCAGGCCGCGGCATGCGGCCGGCGCGACGAGAGAAGGGCGGAGCGATGCCGGACAGGCCAGACGTCGGATATGGAAAAGCGGAGGCCGCGTTCGCGCCGTTGCGCGCCCTGCTGGGCGAGCGGTTTTCGACCGGCCAGGCCGTGCGCGACCATCACAGCCACGGCGAGGGCCTGCCGACCGCCGGCATGCCGGACGGCGTCGCCTTTCCGGCGACCAACGAGGAGGTCGCCGCGATTGTGGCGATCTGCCGCGACGGCGTGGTGCCAATCGTCGGCTTCGGGGCCGGCACCTCGCTGGAGGGCCACGTCGCCGCCGTCCACGGCGGGATCTGCGTCGACTTCTCCACCATGAACCGGATTCTCGATGTTTCGCCGGGCGCGCTGGATTGCCGGGTGCAGGCCGGGGTGACCTGGCAGCAGCTCAACGCCGACGTGCGCTCGCACGGCCTGTTCTTTCCGGTCGACCCCGGCGCCGAGGCGACCCTGGCCGGGATGGCGGCGACGCGCGCCTCCGGCACCATGGCGGTGCGCTACGGCACGATGCGGCGCAACGTGCTGGGGCTGACGGTCGTCACCGCCGACGGACGCCTCATCCGCACCGGCGGGCGGGCGCGCAAGTCGGCGGCGGGTCTGGACCTCACCCGCCTGTTCGTCGGCAGCGAGGGCACCCTCGGGCTGATCACCGAGGTCCAGCTCCGCCTCTACGGGCTGCCCGAAACCGTCAGCGCGGCGGTGTGCCAGTTCGAGACTCTGCGCGGGGCCATCGAGACGGTGGTGACGGCGCTGCAATTCGGGGTGCCGCTGGCGCGGGTGGAACTGATGAACGCGTTGCAGATGCTGACCTGCATCCGCTACGCCAACTTGAACGAATTCGAGCCCAAGCCGACCCTGTTCCTCGAATTCCACGGCAGCCCCGCCGCGGTTCGCGACCAGGTCGAGACCATGCAGGCGCTGTGCGCGGAGGGCGGCGGGGCGGGCTTTCGTTTCGCCGACCAACCGGAGGACCGCACCCGGCTGT
>CAYWOW010000192.1:0-5572 GCA_964459005.1 uncultured Acetobacteraceae bacterium | reverse complement strand
CGCTGCATCCGCGCCTGATCGACCTCAGCCTGGGCCGGTTGCAGGCGCTGCTGGACAAGCTGGACCACCCCGAGCGCCGCCTGCCGCCGGTGGTGCATGTCGCCGGCACCAACGGCAAGGGCAGTACCTGCGCCTTCCTGCGCGGCATTGGCGAGGCGGCGGGCTGGCGGGTGCATGTCTACACCTCGCCCCATCTGGTGCGCTTCAACGAGCGCATCCGGCTGGCCGGCGCCATCGTCGACGACGACACGCTGGCCGCGGCGCTGGACGAGGTGGAGAGAACGAACGACGGCGCGCCGATCACGGTCTTCGAGGTGCTCACCGCCGCCGCTTTCCTGCTGTTTTCCCGCACTCCCGCCGAGCTGGCGGTGCTCGAGGTCGGGCTGGGCGGGCGCTATGACGCGACCAACGTGATTGGGCCGCCCGCCGCCGCCGCCATCACCTCCATTTCGTTCGATCACCGCGACTTTCTGGGCGATTCGCTGACCGGCATCGCAGGCGAGAAAGCTGGTGTCATGAAGCCCGGCGTACCCACGGCCACCGGCTTGCAGCAGGCGGCGGTACGCGACGTGCTGCGCGCCGAGGCGGAACGGGTCGGCGCGCGCCTGCTGGAGCGCGGCCGCGACTGGACGATCGCCCCGGCCGCGACCGGGCTCACCTATGCGGATGGCGCCGGCAGGCTGGACCTGCCGCCCCCGGCGCTGTCCGGGCCGCACCAGATCGACAACGCCGGCATCGCCGTCGCCGCGTTGCGGGCGGGTTTGCGCGTGTCCGGGAACGCGATTGCCCGCGGCCTTGCCGGCGCCGTCTGGCCGGCGCGGCTGCAACGCCTGACCGGCCGCCTGGCCGCCACGCTGCCGGCGGGCTGGGAGCTGTGGCTGGACGGCGGCCACAACCCGGGCGCCGGGGTCGCCCTGGCCGGGTATCTGTCCGCCTCCGGCGGGCCCGCGCACCTGATCGTCGGCATGAAACAGGGCAAGGATTCGGCCGACTTTCTGCGCCCATTGCTGCCGCTCGCGGCTTCGGTCTGGGCGGTGGCGGAGCCCGGCCAGCACCTGGCCAGGCCGGTCGAGGACATCATCGCCGCCTCGGGCGGGGTGGCGCGGCCCGGCCCGACCGTGGCCGCCGCGCTGGCCGCCATCACGCGCGAGCACCCGCCCGCCCGCGTGCTGATTTGCGGCAGCCTTTACCTCGCCGGCGAAGTGCTGAAAGCCGACGGCGCCGAAATCACCTAACCGCGCTCAATGGCCGGGACGCGGCGGGATCCGTTCCAGCCTGCGATCGTGGCCGACCACGAGCACCAGGACCGCAGTCACGATCGGCGCCAGGGCCAGGCAGAGCAGCGCGATGTTGTCGCTGCCGGCCGCATCCTTCACCAACCCGTACATCCATGGCCCCATCCACCCGCCCAGATTGCCGATCGAGTTGATCATGGCGATGCCGCCCGCCGCGGCGGTGCCGGTCAAGAGCGCGCTCGGGATCGACCAGAAGATCACCGAAATGGACCCCTGCCCCATCAGGCCGAAGATCAGCGCGACCATCGACCACACCGGGTGGCCGGTGCCGATGGCAGCGCAGGCCGCCATGCCCCCCGCGGCCAGGAAGCAGGCGCCGGCCACGTGCCAGGGCCGCTCGCCGGTGACGTCGGAGTGCCAGCCCCAGAACAGCAACGCCGCGAGACCGAACACGTAAGGCAGGGCGCCGACCACCCCGATCCAGGCGGTGGATACCCCCAGCCCCTTGACGATCAGCGGCATGAAGAAGGCCAGCCCGTAGGTCGAGGCCATGGCGCCGAAATAAGCCACGGTCAGCAGCCACATCTTGCCGTTCGACAACGCCTCGCCGAGCGAAAACTTGTGGATCGCCTCGCGCTGCTCGCGCTCCGAATCCAGCCGCTCGATCAGCCAGGCCTTCTGGTCCGGCCTGAGCCAGCGCGCGTCCTTCGGCCGGTCGGTCAGCAGGAACCACATGACGAAGCACATGACGATCGCCGGCAGCGCCTCCAGCAGGAACAGCCACTGCCAGCCCCGCAGCCCCAGCGCCCCGTCCAGATGCAGCAACAGCCCGGAGACCGGCATGCCGATGATCAGCGAGATCGAGCTGCAGGTGCTGAATATCGCCATCATCCGGGTGCGGTAGTACGAGGGGAACCACCAGATCAGATACAGTACCACCCCCGGATAGAACCCGGCCTCGGCGACCCCGAGGAAGAAGCGCACGCCGTAGAAGCTCCAGTCGTTCCACACGAAGGCCGTCAGCCCGGAGATGATGCCCCAGGTGATCAGGATGCGGGCGAACCAGAGCCGCGCCCCGTATTTGTTGAGGATCAGGTTGCTCGGGATCTCGGCCAGGAAGTAGCCGACGAAGAATACGCCGGCGCCGAAGCCGAACACCGCGTTCGAGAACCCCAAATTCGGGCTCATGGTCGGCGCGGCCATGCCGACGTTCGAGCGGTCCAACCAGGCACAGAAAAAGCCCAGCATGAGCAGCGGCATCAGCCGCCAGGCCACCCGCCTGATGGTCTCCCGCTCGATCGGCTCGATTTGGTCCAGAGCCGCTACACGCGCATCCATGGTGACTTCCTCCCTGCTGCGCACCGGCCGCCGGCGGGAGTTGGCTACTGGCCTGCGAGAATTCCCTCGCTTTCACCGGGCCGGTGCCGAAACGGAGCATGCGCCGCAAACCGCGCGGCGGCAACGGCGGGCAAAGACGTTCCAGGGCCCGCCGCCGCACCGCCCTGGCGGCGGCGTCCTGCTTCGCCCGCTTGCCTTACGCCCGGCGCGGCGGAATGCGTTCGAGCCGGCGGTCGTGGCCCACCATGATCACCATGATCGCCGACAGGGCCGGCGCCAGGGCCAGGCTGAGCAGCGCGATGGTGTCGCTGCCCGAGGCGTCCTTCACCAGCCCGAAGATCGACGGCCCGAAGAAACCGCCGAGGTTGCCGACCGAGTTGATCAAGGCGATGCCGCCCGCCGCCGCGGTGCCGGTCAGGATTGCGCTCGGGATCGACCAATAGATCGGCACCAGGATCTGCTGGCCCAGGATGGCGAACATCAGCGCGATGAAGACCAGCACCGGGTGGCCGACGCCGATGATGGCACAGGTCGACAACCCCGCCGCGGCCAGCAGGAACGGGCCGGCGATATGCCAGGTCCGCTCGCCGGTGACGTCGGAATGCCAGCCCCACGCCAGCATCGCCACGAAGGCGATCATGTAGGGCAGCGCGCTGACCAGGCCCATCATGTCGGCGGACACGCCGAGATTCCTGACGATCAGCGGCAGGAAGAAAATCACCCCGTAGCCCACCGTGGTCTGGCCGATATAGGCAACGGTCAGCAGCAGTATTTTCGGATTGGTGAAGGCTTGGCCAAGCGTGAACTTGCGGAAGGATTCGCGCTGCGAGCGCTCCGAGGCCAGCCGCTCGGTCAGCCAGGCCTTCTGGTCCGGCCGGAGCCAAGCCGCGTCGGCCGGCTTGTCGGTCAGCAAATTCCATATGACAAAGCACATGACGACCGCCGGCAACGCCTCAAGCAGCAGCATCCACTGCCAGCCCGCCAGCCCCAGTATGCCGTCCATGTGCAGCAGCAGCCCGCCGATCGGCGGCCCGACGATCAGCGAGATCGTGGCGGCCGACTGGAACGCCGCCATCGCCCGGGTGCGATACGCCGAGGGGAACCACCAGGTGAGGTAGATGATCACCCCCGGGCTGAACCCGGCCTCGGCCAGCCCAAGCAGGAAGCGCACCGCGTAGAAGCTCTGGTCGTTCCACACGAAGGCGGTCGCCCCGGCAACGATGCCCCAGGTGATCATGATGCGGGCGATCCAGCGCCGCGCGCCCACCTTGCTGAGGATCAGGTTGCTCGGGATCTCGAACAGGAAATAGCCCAGGAAAAACAAGCCGGCTCCGAAGCCGAACACGGTGTTCGAGAACCCCAGGTCCGGTTTCATTGTCGGCGCCGCCATGCCGATGTTCGAGCGGTCCAAGTAGGCGCAGAACATGCCCAGCATGAGCAGCGGGATCAGCCGCCAGGCCACCCGCCTGATGGTTTCCCGTTCGATCGGCTCAATTTCGCTCCGGGTCGGCGCACTTGCGTCCACGGTTGTTTCCTCCTTGCCGCGTCAGCGTGCTCGCCCTTGCCGGGCTGATGGCGGAATGAACCATGCGCCGCAATCAGCCCGGAGGCAACGGAGGGTAACGACCACGCCTACCCCAGCAGCCAGGGCGCGCCGGCCACCTCGGCGATGGCACGCACCTGGGCAAGCAGGCCGGTCCCGACCGGGATGCCCTCGATCCGGCGGCGGGCGGCCTTGGCGCGTTCCGGGTCGCCGGCCACCAGCACGGGCACGCCGGGTTCGGCCGTCCGCACGATCCGCATGGCGTCGCAGAACTGGGCGACGCCGGCGGTGAATTCGGCCGGATCGCCGAACAGTCCGGGGTCGAGCGCCAGCAGGAAATGCCCGAGGTTCAGCGGCGCCGGCGGCTTGCCGTGCCCCGGATCGCTCGGGTAGCCCGTGCCGGAGAGGCCGGCGGCCAGGATGTCCACCATCATGGCGAGGCCATAGCCCTTGTAGCTCGCGCCCTCGCGCGAGCCGCCGAGCGAGGTGAGGAAGCCGGAGCGGCTCACCACGTCCTGCGGGTCGGTGGTGGGCAGGCCCTCCGGCGTCAGTATCCAGCCCGGCGGGACCGGTTGACCCTCGCTGATGCGGTTGCGCACGCGGCCGAAGGCAACGGTGGCGGTGGCCATGTCGAGCAGAAACGGCCGGCCCGGCTCACCCGGCGCCACGAAGCACCAGGGGTCGGTGCCGAGCCGAGACTGCGCCCCCCCAGTCGGCGCCACGCGCACGCCCCGGGTGGTCGTGCTGACCATGCCGATGAACCCCGCCTCGGCCGCCATCAGGCCATAGACGCCGCAGGCCCCGAAATGCCCCGTGTTACGCACCGCCACCACGCCGATGCCGGATTGCCGGGCCTTGGCGATGGCGGTGCGCATGCCGAAGGCCGCCGGCACATGGCCGAGCCCGCCGTCGCCGTCAACCAGCGCGGAAACCGACGTTTCGCGCAGCACGCGCGGCACGCAGGCCATGTTGAGCCGGCCCTGCCGCCGCAACATGTCGTACTCCGTCAGCATGGAAATGCCGTGGCTGTCGACGCCGTGCAGGTCGGCCCAGAACATCAGGTCGGCGGTTTCGGCGGCGTTGGCCTCCGGCATGCCCCAGGCCAGCAGGATGGCCTCGATCTGGGCACGGTGCTGCGCGATGGGATGGACGACGACAGGCTCGGACATGACGCGGTTCCACTGTGATGTGGCGGCGAGGTTCGCGCCGGAAGCAACCCGCGGCAAGTCGGCGAGCAAATGAATCCTTGTCGGTCCACCCGACAGACCCGACATGACCGCCACGGCGTTCCCGTCAGGAGTCCCCCCCGCCATGCACCAGCCCCCCTGCCGCGTCGCCCTCCATGAGGCCCGCGTCGCGCCGCTGCCGATCGGGCGCTCGTCGGCCCTGCTGTTCGCCCATGGCAGCCTCGAACTCCGCTGGTATGCGCCGCACGGCATCGACGCCCAGACCCTGC
>CAYWOW010000191.1:0-5577 GCA_964459005.1 uncultured Acetobacteraceae bacterium | reverse complement strand
CGCGAATATCCGCACCAGCTTTCCGGCGGCATGCGCCAGCGCGTCATGATCGCCATGGCGCTGGCCTGCAATCCGAAACTGCTGATCGCCGACGAGCCGACGACGGCGCTCGACGTCACCATCCAGGCGCAGATTCTCGACCTCATGCGCGACCTGAAGACGCGGCTGGGCTCGGCGATCATGCTGATCACCCACGACCTCGGCGTGGTGGCGGAAATGGCGCAGCGCGTGGTGGTGATGTATGCCGGCCGCAAGGTGGAGGAGGGCGCGGTGGAAGCGATCTACCTGCGCCCGATGCACCCCTACACGCGCGGCCTGATCGGCGCGGTACCGAAACTCGGATCGTCGCTGGCGCAGACCGGGCGCACCAAGCTCACCGAAATCGGCGGCCAGGTGCCCAGCCTGCGCGAGAAAATTGTGGGCTGCGTGTTCGCCGCGCGCTGCCCGATGGCGAGCGACCTCTGCCGCCAGGTGGCGCCGGCGGTGGAGGAAAAAATCCCCAACCATTTCGCCGCCTGCCACTATGCCGAGCGCACCGCGGAGCTGGCCGCATGAGCACGCCGAAACTGCTCGAAGTCAACGTGCTGAAGAAGCATTTTCCGCTCCATGGCGGTCTGCTCGGCCAGGTCACCGGCAACGTCTATGCGGTGGACGGCGTCACCTTCGACATCGCCAAGGGCGAGACGCTGTCGCTGGTGGGCGAGAGCGGCTGCGGCAAATCGACGGTGGGAAAGGCGATCCTGCGGCTCTACCCGATCACCGCGGGCGAGGTCTACCTGGACGGCCAGCGCATCGACAACCTGCCGGCCCGCCTGCTGCGGCCGATGCGCAGGCGGGTGCAGGTGGTGTTCCAGGACCCGTTCTCCAGCCTCAATCCGCGCCAGCGCGTGTTCGACATCATCGCCGAGCCCATCCTCAACTTCGGCCTGGCCAGCGGCAGCGAGCTGGACGACCGTGTCGCCCTGCTGATGGACAAGGTGCAGTTGCCGCGCGACGCCATGCGGCGCTTTCCGCACGAGTTCTCGGGCGGCCAGCGCCAGCGCATCGGCATCGCCCGCGCCCTCGCCCCGGGGTCCGACCTCATCATCTGCGACGAGGCGGTCTCCGCGCTCGACGTTTCGGTGAAGGCGCAGATCGTCAACCTGCTGTCCGATTTGCAGGACGAGCTCGGCCTGGCCCTGCTGTTCATCAGCCACGATCTGGCGATCGTCGAACATTTGACGCATCGCGTGGCCGTGATGTACCTCGGCAAGATCGTCGAACTGGCGGACCGGCGCACGCTGTTCGCCACCCCGCACCACCCGTACACGCGCGCCCTGCTGTCGGCCGTGCCGGTGCCCGACCCGACGGTGAAGCGCGGCCGCATCATCCTCTACGGCGACGTGCCGAGCCCGATCAACCCGCCGAGCGGCTGCCGCTTCCACACCCGCTGCCCGTTCGCCTTCGACCGCTGCCGCATCGAGGAACCGAAGCTGCGGCCGGCGCCGAACGCGCCCGAACACGGACATGTTACGGCCTGCCACCTGGATACGGTGCCGGACGCAGCGCCGCTGCCCAAGGCGGCTTGACGACACCAGGAGGGAATGACAACACTCCGGCGAAGTGCCGCCGGGTGGACGCGGCGCGGGGAATCGAGGGGGAAAACCATGCCGCAGGTGAGCCTGACGGTGAACGGCAAGCATGCGACGGTCGAGGTCGAGGGACGCACGCTGCTGGTCGAATTGTTGCGCGAAAAACTCGGGCTGACCGGCACCCACGTGGGCTGCGACACCAGCCAGTGCGGCGCCTGCGTGGTGCAGGTCAATGACATCTCGGTGAAGTCCTGCACCATGCTCGCCGTGCAGGCCGAGGGCGCCAGCGTCACCACCATCGAAGGGCTCGCCGCGGCCGACGGCACGCTCCACCCGATGCAGGCGATGTTCCGCGAACACCACGCGCTGCAGTGCGGTTTCTGCACGCCGGGCATGGTGATGAGCGCCATCGACCTGGTGCAAAGCCATCCGGAGGGCCTGACCGAGGAGGCGATCCGGCACGGGCTGGAGGGCAACCTCTGCCGATGCACGGGCTACCACAATATCGTGAAGGCCGTCGCCGCCGCCTGGCCGCTGATGCACGGCCAGACGCAGGCCGCCGCGGCCGAATAAAAACCAGACTGCCAAGGGGGGGATCATGAACGCACCGTTCGAGGGCATCGGCGCCAGCGTCCGTCGCAAGGAGGATCTGCGATTCCTCACCGGCCGCGGCCATTATGTCGACGACATCAACCGTCCGCACCAGCTTCACGCCGTCATCGCACGCAGTGACCGGCCGCATGCGCGCATCAATGCCATCAATACCGCGGCGGCAAAGGCCGCCCCGGGAGTGGTCGCGGTATTCACCGGCGCCGACCTGCTCACCGCCGCGGGCGCGCCGATCGGCGGGCTGCCCTGCGGCTGGCAGATCCACAACAAGGACGGCTCGCCGATGGCCGAGCCGAAACACCCGGTGCTGGCGGAGGGCAAGGTCCGCCACGTCGGCGACCCGATCGCGGTGGTGATCGCCGAAACCAAACAGCAGGCGCGCGACGGCGCCGAGTTGCTGGCGATCGAACTGGAAGACCTGCCGGTGGTCGCCAACCTGCATGACGCCGTGCGGCCGGACGCAGCCCTGGTGCACGACAGCGCGCCGGGCAACCTCTGCTACGACTGGCACCTCGGCGATGCCGAAGCGGTGGCCGCCGCCTTCGCCCGCGCCGATCGGGTGGTGTCGCTCGACCTCACCAACAACCGGCTGATCCCCAATGCCATGGAGCCGCGCGCCGCGATCGGCGACTACGATCCTTCCAGCGGCGATTACACGCTCTACACCACCAGCCAGAATCCGCACGTCATCCGCCTGCTGATGGGCGCTTTCGTGCTGGGGCTGCCCGAGCACCGGCTGCGCGTGGTGGCGCCCGATGTCGGTGGCGGATTCGGCAGCAAGATCTACCACTATGCCGAGGAGGCGATCGTCACCTGGGCGGCGGGCAAGTTGCGGCGGCCGGTGAAATGGACCGCCGAGCGCAGCGAAAGCTTCCTCTCCGATGCGCACGGGCGCGACCATGTCTCGACCGCCGAGGTGGCGCTCGACAAGGACGGCACATTCCTCGCGCTGAAGGTCAGGACGCTCTGCAACATGGGAGCCTATCTCTCCACTTTTGCCCCGTGTGTGCCGACCTACCTGTACGCCACGCTGCTCGCGGGGGTTTACAAGACGCCGGCGATCTACGCGGAAGTGAAGGCGGTGTTCACCAACACCGTGCCGGTGGACGCCTATCGCGGCGCCGGTCGGCCGGAGGCGGCTTTTCTGCTCGAACGCCTGGTGGACGCGGTGTGCCACGACACCGGCCTCGATCGGATCGCGGTGCGTCGGCGCAACTTCATTCCGCGCGATGCTTTCCCCTACCAGACGCCGGTCGCCCTGCAGTACGACAGCGGCGACTACGAGGCGACGCTGAATGCGGCGTTGAAAGTGTCCGATTGGGCCGGCTTCGAGGCGCGCCGCGCCGAGGCGGCGCAGCGCGGAAAACTGCGCGGCATCGGCGTTTCCACCTATCTCGAGGCCTGTGGCATCGCGCCTTCGAAAGTGGTGGGTTCGCTCGGCGCCCGAGCCGGGCTTTACGAAGTTGCCAATGTGCGGGTGCATCCGACGGGCAGCGTGACCGTGTTCACCGGCACGCACAGCCATGGCCAGGGCCACGAGACCACGCTGGCGCAGCTCGTTTGCGATCAGCTCGGTGTGCCCTTCGATCAGGTCGATATCGTGCACGGCGATACGGCGAAGATTCCGTTCGGCATGGGCACCTATGGCAGCCGCTCGCTCGCGGTCGGCGGCAGCGCCATGGTGAAGGCGATGGACAAGGTGATCACCAAGGGAAAAAAGATCGCCGCCCATTTGCTGGAAGCCGCGGTCGACGACATCGAGTTCAAGGACGGCAAATTCACCGTCGCCGGCACCGACCGCAGCAAGACGCTCGGCGAGATCGCATTGACCGCCTATGTGCCGCACAACTACCCGATCGAGGAGATCGAGCCCGGGCTTGACGAAACCGCGTTCTACGACCCGGCCAACTTCACTTTTCCCGGCGGCTGCCACGTCTGCGAGGTGGAGATCGACCGCGACACCGGGGCGGTCAGCGTGGTGAATTTCACCGCCGTGGACGACGTCGGCCGGGTGGTCAATCCGATGATCGTGGAGGGCCAGGTGCAGGGCGGCATCGCCCAGGGCATCGGCCAGGCGCTGCTGGAAAACGCAGCCTACGACAGCAGCGGACAACTGCTGTCGGCGTCCTTCATGGACTACACGATGCCGCGCGCGCAGGACCTGCCGAACATCACGGTGGCCACCGAGAACACCATGTGCACGCACAACCCGCTGGGGTCCAAGGGGTGCGGCGAGGTCGGCGCGATCGGCTCGCCGCCGGCGGTGATCAACGCCGTGGTGGACGCGCTGCGCGACTACGGCGTGCGCCACGTCGACATGCCGGCGACGGCCGGCAAGATCTGGTCGATCATCCAATCCAACCGCCCGCGCATGGCGGCCGAATAGCGGGGAACACACGATGTACGAGTTCGCCTATACGAAGCCCGCCAGCGCCGCCGATGCGGTGCGCGCCCTGGGCGGCGAGGACGCCAAGGCGCTGGCCGGCGGCCAGACTTTGCTGCCGGTGCTGAAGCAGCGGCTGAACCGGCCAGCCCTCGTCGTGGACCTCGCCGCGCTGGGCCTCTCTGGCATCAAGGTCGGCGGCGAGGCGGTGACGATCGGCGCGATGACCACGCACGCGGCGGTGGCGGCGAGCGTGGACGTGCAACGGGCCTTCCCGGCGCTGGCGGCGCTGGCCGGCGGCATCGGCGACCGCCAGGTGCGCAACCGCGGCACCATCGGCGGCAGCCTCGCCAACAACGACCCGGCGGCGGACTATCCGGCCGCGGTGCTGGCCACCGGGGCCACCATCCGCACCAGCAAGCGCGCCCTGGCGGCGGCGGATTTCTTCCAGGGCATGTTCACCACTGCGCTCGATGCCGACGAGATCATCACCGAGGTGTCGTTTCCAATTCCGTTGAAGGCGGCCTATATGAAGTTCGCCAACCCGGCCTCGCGCTACGCCATGGTGGGCGTGTTCGTGGCCAAGGGGACGGCCGGGGTGCGGGTGGCGGTGACCGGCGCCGGGCAGGACGGCGTATTCCGGCACACCGCGATGGAACAGGCGCTGTCGCGATCATGGTCGCCGGCGGCGCTGGACGGGGTTGTCACGCCGGCCGACGGTCTGAACGGCGATATCCACGGCAGCGCCGAATACCGGGCGCATTTGATCGGGGTGATGGCCAGACGGGCGGTCGCGGCGGCGGGGTAGGAAGGCCGCCCAACCGAAGGGTCGGCGGAGTCAGCAGAGAGGAGCTGCCAAGATGGCCAACTCGCCAACCCGCCGCCGAGGCCGTCTGCTCCGCATCATTGCGCTCGCCCTGGGCGGGCTCGTCGTGCTCGCGGTCGCCGCCGTCGCCGTGCTGGTCGCCACCTTCGATCCGAACAGCTACAAGCCGCAGATCGTTGCCGCGGTGC